>CAZKJI010000029.1:0-20081 GCA_964553005.1 uncultured Acinetobacter sp.
ATTGTTGGTCATACCGATGATATTGGCAATCCAGAATACAACTAGAAATTATCTGAGGAACGTGCCCAAAGTGTTGCCTCGATCTTTGTACAGCAAGGTTTTAAACAAAATGACCTGACTGCGGTTGGACGTGGTTCAAGCCAGCCATTTGTACACAACACGTCTGATGAAAACAGTGCCAGCAATCGCAGGGTTGCGGTTATTATCATTCCATAATCTGCTTTAACCCATAAAAAGCTGGCTTCATTATTCAAGTCAGCTTTTTTATTTATATCAACTCAATAATATCAATGGTGGGTGGCACACGAAACCGAAATGGAACACCCACCATCCCCGTTCCCACCGTTACAAATACATCTGCATGTTCATGTGAGTAAAAGCCTTTTTTGTGCCCCAAAATCGAAACCCGTTTCATAATGTAGCTGGTAACCCACGGCAGTTCAATTTGTCCGCCATGCGTATGTCCAGACAGCATCAAAGGATGGCTTGGCAATTCTGGCACCATATCCACCGTATCGGGATTATGGGATAAAATCAGCCACGGCTTATCCTGTGGCAACTCAGGTAAAAAACGCATATTGGCTTTTCCTGCCCACAAATCCCCGATGCCAACCAGACGGAATTCATCAAATTCAATAATCTTGCCCTCAATATCCATCACATTGTTTTCAGACAGTGCTTTTGCCAATAGCTCCTGGATTGGTGGCCCTGGATACTGTTCATCATGGTTGCCTGACACGGAATAAACAGGCATTTGTATTTCTCTTAATACTGCCAGTTCCTGCACCAAACGATTTTCAGGTTCATAGGTCCAGTCTCCAGCCACCACAACAAAATCGGGCTGCTCCTGATTTAATTTTTTGACAATGGTTTTGAGTTGGCGCTCATGTCCTGAAAATAACCCTACATGCATGTCCGCAACCAATGCCACTTTCACAGGTTTGGTAAATTCACGCTGTGGATTTAAACGGTATTGATGGTATTTCACATGAACCTGATGTGGCTCAATGAAACGCGCATAGATCAACACACTGCTTAACAGAAACACAAAAATGGTTTGGTGGGGGGTGTAGTAACCTGACCAACCTGCATAGAGGCTAAAAAACCAAAGTGGCACCAGCAGATAAGACAGGTAAAAAGCCAGCAAATGCACGAATGCCTTAAACGGATGGATGGTTTCGGTGCGCGCCTGATGCACCCAGGCCTGAATCAGTGCCCACAGTGCCAGCACCACAAACAGAAGATAGAAAACTAAAATAACTGGATCTGAATTTAACAGCGCAGAGCTCATTCACCTCACCTCAGGGCCGTTATCACATCTCATATTTATATTTTTCGATGAAATGCTATACTCAAGCCGAACTTTTAATCAGTAATAATTATGACGCAATCTGCCCGTATAAATAACAAACATACAAAAATAAGTACAACTACTTACAATAAAAGTATGCTTGCGATTTATTGCAGTATTGCGATCACTGTAACAGGTTGCAGCACCTTACCCAAACATACAATAGAATCCATTCCCGAAACTACCTTGCAGGTGGACACCACCCAGACCACACTGGCGCAAATCATTCAACCCCTACAGGAACAGCACCCTGAGCTGACAGGTTATCTTGTGCTGTTTGAACCATTGGAAGCTCTGTCTGCTCGCCTGCGCCTAATTGACAAGGCGGAGAAAACGCTGGATTTACAGTATTACATCTGGGACAACGACAAGGTCGGCGCACTGGCCCTGCACGCGCTGATTCGTGCCGCAGACCGTGGGGTCATGGTTCGCCTGCTAATTGATGACAACAATGCCAAATCCACCGAAGGCATTTTTCTGGCATTGGCGCAGCACCCCAATATTAAGGTCAAGCTGTTTAATCCCTATCGTTTTCGGAAATATCGTGCGCTCGATATGATGCTGGACTTGAAACGCATCAATCGGCGTATGCACAACAAGAGTTTTATTGCAGATCATCAAGTGGCTTTGATTGGTGGGCGCAACATGACCAATCAATATTACAATGTCAGTGACAACTATCAGTTCTCTGATGTGGATGTGATGCTGGTTGGCACGGCGGTGAAAGATATTTCCCATTCCTTTGATGAATACTGGAACCATGAATATGCCTACAAGGTGCAGGAAGTGGTCAAGCAAAGTGCCCACCATCTCAGTTATGACAGTTTAAAGCAGCAGCTTGATGAACATTATAAGCGGATCACGGTACAAAATTATCTGGATTTAACCAGCAACTCTCAAGCCATTGACTCGCTGATGAGTCGGGACATTCCTTTGGATTGGGTCAAGGCTGAAGTCGTCAAGGACTCACCTGACAAGATTAAGTCCAAAGCAAAAAAGAAAGAACACCTCAATTTCCAGCTCATTCAACACCTTGAGCAACCAGAAAAAAATGTCGATTTGATTTCCGCCTATTTTGTTCCTGAAAAAAAGGGGGCGAAAATGCTGACCGATTTGGCCGAGGATGGGATTAAGGTACGGGTTCTGACCAACTCGTTCAAGGCCAACGATGTTGCGGTGGTTCATGCGTTTTATGGCAAGTACCGACAGGACTTACTGGAACACGGTGTACAGCTTTATGAGTTTTTACCTGCCTTGGATAAAAATGATTTAGATAGGCATACAGAGGCATTGGCGAAAAAAGCCAAGGTCAATCTCAAAGGTTTAAGCCGTTCGAGTTTACATGCCAAGTTGATGGCATTAGATGAAAAACAGGTTTTTATTGGTTCGTTTAATTTTGATCCACGTTCAGCCTATCTCAATACCGAGATTGGTGTGCTACTCAACAGTCCACCACTTGCTCGGGCGGTTCACACCACAATGGATGAAAACCTCAGCAAGTATGCCTATAAACTGGTGCTGGATGCCAACAAGAAAATCACCTGGCAGCGTCAGACACCTCAAGGCCCTATTATTTATACCAAAGAACCACGCATGAAATGGTGGCAAAGGGCTGGCATCAAGATGCTTTCATGGCTACCAATTGAGGGATTTATGTAGCCTCAGTGCCATCTGGCATCACCCTAAGCACCTTGCGCTGCAACTCAAGCAAACCTGCACGCATTTGTTGCTCAACTTCTCTGGTCAATGTCTCCACGGTATGCCCTGTTACAGCAACTGTGGGTAGTGTCATTAAATGGGCCGTGACTCTGGGCATTTCCAGAACACGCTGCACATGCTCCGCAAAGGACATTTCACCAATAAATGGGGCCACCATGTCCAGCTCACCATTCTGGTTGACATAGCAAATCACGCAAATCTGGACGGGTCGCTGAGCCTCAATAGCGGCCCCAAGCAATCTGCCATGTACCTTTTTAACTCTTATGCCATCTGTAGTGGTGGCCTCAGGGAAAAACAGCACGGGAATATCCTGCTTTAAAAACTCGGTGATTTGCTCACGAATCCGAATGGAATCACCCGAACCACGTTTAATGAACAGGGTTCCACCACCTTTTGCCAGATTACCCAAAATAGGCCATTTTTCCACCTCGGCTTTTGCCAAAAAGAAAATACGAGCACCTGAACCTAGCACGGCGACATCCAGCCATGAGATATGATTGCTGACCCAAAGCGCAGGCTCACGCGGAATAGCACCATGAACCTGTACCTCAATATTGAAAACGTCACACAGACGGCGGCAAAAATACTGCACATAGCGGGTATTAACAGGATTATTGGGATCTTTATACAGGCCATGACGATAGATGAGATAAAAGCCTTCACCAATCGTTTCAAGGCCTGCGGCCAATTTCTTGCTATATAGACTGAGCCTGGAGAATAAACTGAATGGTGGGTGGTTTAGCGCTGGTGTTTCTTGTGTCATAAATCATCAAAACCGTATGCATGTATGCATTAAATTAGCAAAGTTATATCATGCCAATATTCACTTATAAATGTAGCATTGATAATAAAAAACGAATGTGAGGATAAATTTTTTCAATTTTAAATGATTTATTAGATCAATTAACATAAATAAATCGAATTTACAGATTTACAGGTAATAAGATGAATCCACATACCACCTCATCAGAATCACAGGCCGCTATTCCTTATGGCTATGCCCTCAGAATGTTTTTGGGCTGGTCAATCCTGTATGTGGGAATATTGATTGGTTTTATTGAGCTTTTACGCCGAAATATCATCTAGCGACACTTAGTCTTTGCCCTTTGCTTTAAGTTTATTCTAGAATAAGACTTCAATACTCAGGATATGAGATCGCGTGGAAAATTTTGAGCAGCATCAAGGTGGTGAACGGGCAATTTTAGTCAGTGTGGCTGTACAACTGCTTGACGATCTGGATGCTGAAGAGTTCCGATTGCTCGCTCAATCTGCTGGTGCTGAAATCCTTGAACATATTTCTGTGCAACGCAACAAGCCTGCCCCCAAGTTCTTTATTGGCTCAGGCAAGGTTGATGAAATTGCCGAACAGGTCAAAGACCTTGAAGCGGAACTGGTAATTTTTGACCATTCGCTCTCCCCTGCTCAGGAACGCAATCTGGAACGGGTGCTGAAATGTCGGGTAATTGACCGTACAGGTTTAATTCTGGATATTTTCGCCTTACGCGCCCGTACCCATGAAGGGAAGTTGCAAGTCGAACTGGCCCAGCTTAAACATTTATCTACGCGTCTGATTCGTGGCTTTACGGGCAATTTGGAACAGCAAAAGGGCGGTATTGGCCTACGCGGGCCAGGTGAATCACAACTGGAAACAGACCGCCGACTGATTCGGGTACGCATTACCCAGCTCAAGGAAAAATTGGTCAAGGTTCAGCAAACCCGTCTGCAAGGCCGCGCCGCGCGTCAGAAAGCGGCGATTCCAACCATTTCACTGGTGGGATATACCAATGCGGGAAAATCAACCTTATTTAACATCTTGGCAAAAAGTGATGCTTATGCGGCCGACCAACTATTCGCAACTCTGGACCCAACCTTACGGCGTCTGGACTGGGATGGCATAGGCACAGTTGTGCTGGCGGATACAGTTGGATTTGTCAGAAATCTACAACATGATCTGGTCGAGTCATTCAAGGCCACGCTGGAAGAGACGCTGGAAGCAACCTTGCTGCTGCATGTGATTGACAGCAGCAGTCCCAACATGGCTGAGCAGATTGAAGCGGTGGAGTCAGTGCTCAAGGAAATTGGTGCCGATGCCCCTGTTTTGCATGTCTACAATAAAATCGACCTGAGTGGCGATGCCGCAAAAATTATTTATAAGGCACCTGACCTACCTGACCGAGTCTATGTTTCGGCATATTCTGGGCAGGGTCTGGAACTACTCAGTCAGGCAGTACAACAATGCTTGATGGGTGAATTACAATACTTTGATTTAGTGCTGAAACCTGCCTACGGTAAGCTTCGTACCCAGCTTTATACCCTGAACGTGATTCAGTCTGAATACCATGATGATCACGGCGACATGCACCTATCGGTCTGTATTGCCCCTCATAAGCTGGAGCAACTCATTAAACAGGCACATTTACAATTAGACGAAATTCTTGGAAAAAAAGCTTCCCTATTCAAGCGAGCTTTGGAAGAATTTGAACAGAATGACGAGTCATCCCTATAATGATAATCACGCATCGTTCAGATAGACGAGAGTAAAAAAGCACATGAAAGATATTGATTGGTCAGCCTGGTTTTGCACGATTTTATTGATTGTCGTATTTCGTGAGGGTGCCGTCCTGATCACCAAAGTCTTTCATCACCCTGAACTGGGTAATCTGGTGGGGTTGATTGCGCTACTCACCACCCTGCTGATCTGGAGGCGGTTTAAAAAAATCTCCAACCGCCTGATTGATACCAACAATAAAATCATGAAAGAAAGCGCATTTGCGTTTCTGCCGATTTGTGCAGGCTCGCTGATCATGCTGGTTCATCTGGGCAAGGAAATTCCTGTGTTTCTGTTTGTGCTCACCCTAAGTACCTTATTGCCCTTATGGATTTACGCCAAAATGGCAAAACGCTGGTTATAGAGGCCTTTATTTATGTTGATGGTTATTTATGGCTTTGTGATCACCCTGATCAGCTATCTGCTTGCAAAACCTTTGAATAAAAAGGTTCCTCAGATTCCGCTAATTGTGTTTGCCATGTTTATCGTGATTGGATTACTGGCAATCCTCGGCATTCCGTATGAACACTACATGAACAACGTCAATGATGTGTTTAACCATCTACTTGGTTATGTCACGGTTGCGCTGGCCATTCCCCTCGCAGCGATGCGCTACGATGACTTGCCCATCAAGTCCATGATCGGGATTTTATGTTTTGCCAGCATCAGTGCGGTTGCCCTGCCAATGGGACTTGCTTATTTACTGCACATGTCTGAACCGACCATCATGGCCTTTGCCACACGTGCGGTGACCACACCGATTGCACTTAACATTGCCACACTGCTACATGCCCCGTTGATGATGGTTTCACTAATTGTAATCTTATCAGGTGTGATTGGAGCGGCCTTTTCACCGTGGATATTAAAACATATCCATGATGAACGTGCATCTGGTCTGGCACTGGGTCTGGCGGCCCATGCGATTGGCACGGCACAGGCATGGCAGCGTGGTCCTGTCACGGGTCGTTATGCCGCATTTGGCATGGCGGTGAATGGGGTGTTCACAGCCATCTGGCTACCCACTTTTATTTTATCTTTGTCTTAAAATTTGCCGAAAATATCACATAAAGATTGAACTAGTTGTCAAATATCCTACATAATGGGGTTTCAAACGTTAAAAGGATTTTTAATGATGACCAAACAACTTATAGGTGCATTACTCTTATCAGCAGTCAGCAGTTTTTCTTTTGCGGAAGACATTATAGGTCTTTGGCAAAGTATTGATGACAAAACGGGTGCACCTAAGGCGTTAGTCGAGATTCGTAAAGAAGCTGACAATACTTATGCAGGGAAAGTAGTCAAACTTACTCCTCGTGCGGGCTATACTCCAAAGGAAACCTGTGTAAACTGTCCACCACCTTATACCAACAAACCTATTATTGGTCTGGATGTGGTGACAGGCCTAAAGTCTACAGATGGCTTTAACTATACCAGTGGCCGTATTCTTGATCCAAATACAGGCAAGCTCTACAGTATGAAAGCCAAGTTAAGCGCAAATGGTAAACGCCTGCACTTGCGCGGTTATCTCGGTGTATCAGCATTAGGCCGCAACCAGATCTGGATTCGCGCCGAATAAACCATGATACTGTAACGCACCCACCATCTTATATTTGATCATTTTTGATCACGGTTCAATCAAAAAAGCCACTTCGCTGTCATTCAGACCGAGGTGTCTTTTTTATTTCGGTCTCAAAAATTCATTGAAATTTCAACCATTAAAAAAGTGAACAATTGTAAGATAATGATTGAATCTATTATTAGAAATCCGAAATAATAGAAAGACAGTGATAGGCAGCAAGGAGGCTTAAGCATGTACTCAAAACTCATTACCTTTTTTGTGTTATTTGGTCTTGGCCAACTGACCTTTGCTCAAGATATTACGGGTATTTGGCAAAGTATTGATGACCTCACAGGTGCACCTAAAGGCCAGGTCGAAATTACCCAGGAAGCGGATGGCACCTATACAGGCAGAATCACCAAAATCACCCCACGTACAGGTTACACACCGAAAGAGTTCTGTACGGGCTGCCCTGCCCCTTATACCAACAAACCGATTGTCGGTTTAAATGTAATTACCAAGCTTAAGCACAAGAGAGACCTCACCTATACAGGTGGACGAATTCTCGACCCCAATAGTGGCCGTGTATATAGTCTGGCAGCAAAACTCAGCTCAAATGGACAACGCCTACATCTACGTGGCTATGTCGGGGTTTCTGTATTGGGACGCAGCCAGATCTGGATTCGAGTCAATTAAACCTTGAACAATAAAGACTTGGACAATAAAAAAAATAGCCCTGCATGACAGAGCTATTTTTTAACGGCAAAATCTAAAATTTAACGGCCTTGCAATGCTGCATAGTCCAGTAGCACATTTGCCGCTTCGGTAATAAATGCCTCTTCCTCTGGTAAAGGTGGGCGCAGATGTGCTTTCATCTTGGCACGAGACTCCACCAGAGCATCAATAGAGGCCTGATAGCTTTCCCAGTTTGCATAAGGCGGCTGCCCTGTTGCAGCTCGGCGTTGATTTTCAGCACCCAGCGTTTGCTTTTCCAGATCAACCAGCTCAGCACGGCGTTGGTCAATATCCAACACCACTTTTTTCTCATCGGCGGTCTTCTTGGCAAGCGTTTTGCGTGTCTCCAGATACTTGAACTGTGGGTCTGTCGCAACACGCTGTCCAGAGGTCTGGTTCAGTTTAGCCACATAGGGCTGTACCGAACCTTCACGCTTGAATGGTGCTGTTGGAATGGTGTCCCACTTCAGGGCATTTTTGGCCTTACGCTCGCCAAACTCCTCATTGTAGATATCCACCAGTCGGATGTCAGGAATCACACCTTTATTCTGGGTACTGCCTCCTGTGACACGATAGAACTTACGCTGGGTCAGCGTTGCCTGACCATGTGCCAAAGAATCCAGTTGAACCTGAGCGGTTCCCTTACCTGTGGTGGTACTGCCAATGATGATGCCGCGTTCATAGTCCTGAATCGCCGCAGAATAGATTTCACTTGCAGAGGCAGAGGCCAGATTCACCAGTACCGCCATTGGTCCAGCATAAATCTGTTCACCGCCATCGGTGTCTTCAAACACATTGACGTTACCATTGCCATCACGAATCTGAACCACTGGGCCTGACTTGATCACTTGTCCCAGCATACGGGCAACTTCTTCCAGAGAACCACCTGGGTCATTACGCAAGTCAACCATAATGCCTTCGACTTTCTTGGCTTTCAGTTCTTCAAATGCTTTTGCAGTATCTTCAGACACTGAACGGTACTCAGTGCCAGCACGGCGTGAACGATAGTCAAAATAGAATGATGGTATTTCAATCACACCAAAGACATGCTTCTTGCCATCACGCGTGATTTCAACGGTACGTGAACGAACACCCGCATCCTCTTCCTGAATCACATCGCGTGTCAGTGTGACATTACGCGCCTGACTCATGGCTGCACCAGCACCCAGCAGGCGTACCGTGACTTTGGTACCACGTTTACCACGAATCAGGCCCACAATCTCAGAACTAGGCCAGCCGATCACATCAATCATTTTATCGCCATCCTGAGCAACCCCAATGATGCGGTCTCCAGACTTGACCTGACCAGATTTACTGGCTGGACCACCCTCAACGATGGTTTCAATCTTGGTGTAGTCCTCATTGCCACGTTCAGGACGAATCGAAACACCAATCCCCTCAAGCTGCAAGGTGGTCTGACGATTCAGCTCCATCGCATCAATTGGTGGATAATAGTTACTATGTGGATCATAGGTTGCCAGCATGGCATTCAATGTTTTATCCAGCACATCATCACTTTTTACACGGCCAATACGCTCGAGCTGGCGTGTATAGCGTTTGGTGAGTGTCTGAACAGGAGTTAAGTCTTCAGGCCCTGTCAGGTCCTGTCCATTGGCAAGTGCTGGATTGGCCTTTAATGCCTTTTGCTTGGCCTGTTCTTCTTCCTTGCTGATGGTCAGGTTGATCAATTGTGACACCAGCATTTTCTGCCAGTGGTTTTGTTGCTCGGCAGTTGTTTTAAAATAAGCTGCCTTTTCACGGTCAATATCAAGATACACATCTTTCTGATGCAGATTCTGTGGTTTCTTGAGTTCAGCTAGCATGTATTCGTAAAACTGTTTCAAACGCTCACGATATTGCGCATGAATGGCAAAAGGCCCAGTTAAGTTGCCCGCTTTCAATGAGCTACCAAAGGTTGAGCCGTACTTACTTTTATATTCTTCAACCTCACCACTGAGAAACAGTGAATGATCTGGGTCAAGGCTATCTAGGTACATATCCAGAATGCGGTTTGAGGTATTGGCATCCAGACGCATGTTTAGGTAATGCTGACGGTCAACCAATGTTGCCAGTTGACGCGAAACCAATGTTTGTTCTTGTGATGGCTGGATCGTTGTTGAAACAACTGACGTTTCTGTCGCCGCAAATGCCTCATTTATGGTATGAGAGAAAAATAAACCACCAGTCGCAATCGCAACCGCACACGCTATCGTTTGAAGTTTCATAAAATTTTGGTGCTTCCTTGGATATGGCAATTATTATACAGGCACAATGTCAATATGAATGCCATGCATTCAACATCTTGGCAACCTGCATAACTTATTCATCAATATCATGTTGTTTTATCATATTCTGTACTGACAAAATGTAGCAAATCATTGCACAATTTATCTATCGTTTTTTTCATCAAATTTTTTATCAAAATTCAAACGGAATCACTATGATCGGCGCATTGATGCTGGATATTGCTGGCACAGAACTTACCCAAGAAGATATTGAACTATTACAGGCTCCGCAAGTCGGTGGCATGATTTTATTTGCCCGAAATATTGAATCCCCCCAACAGGTCCGTGCATTGACAGGCCACATGCGGCAGGTACGTCCTGACATCCTGATTGCGGTTGATCAGGAAGGTGGCCGTGTACAGCGTTTAAGACAGGGTTTTACTTTACTGCCTGCCATGGGACGACTTGGAGAGCATTATCAACATAGCCCACAACAGGCGATTGAACTAGCTGAACAATGTGGCTGGTTAATGGCAACCGAAGTACTTGCGGTGGGGATTGATTTTAGTTTTGCGCCTGTTCTAGACCTCAACGAGATTAGCGATGTGATTGGTGACCGTGGTTTTGCCAAAAACATGCAGGACATTGTGCCACTGGCAGGCGCATTTATGCGGGGCATGAAAAAAGCAGGCATGGCAACCACAGGCAAACATTTCCCTGGTCATGGTTCGGTCAAGGCAGACTCACATGTTGCCGCAGCAATTGACAATCGTTCTTATCAGGACATCTATGACAAGGATATGCAAAGCTTTATTCAGTTAATGCCTCAGTTGGATGCATTAATGCCAGCCCATGTGATCTATGATCAGGTTGATCCCAACCCAGCAGGATTCTCCCCGTTCTGGCTGCAAAATATCTTGCGCCAGCAGCTCAGGTTTGATGGGGTCTTATTCTCGGATGATCTAAGTATGCAAGCGGCATGTGTAGCAGGCGGCGCGGATGCACGTATTCAGGCAGCATTAAACGCGGGCTGTGATATGGGATTGGTCTGCAATGACCGTGCGGCAGCATGTACCGCACTGGATGGCATTCAAAACCTTGCCTTGCCAAACCAGCAACGACTGGAACGTATGCGCGGTAAAATTCCAGAGATCCAGATCAGCACAACACTAACTTTAGATGAAAACTGGCAAAACGTCAGAAAAGTCATTGAAGACTTTAAGAATTCGTTTTAAGTTGATAGCGGATTTTTTAATGATATGAAAGGCAAGTATTTTCTTTTATATGACATTAAATTATAAAACCCACAATATTATGATGTATTTAATATTTTAAGCCCCTCATTTTTCAAAGTAAGGGTGTCAGAGTTTAAGTTTTCACTTATTTTTTGACCTCTCCCTAACCCTCTCCTCAAAGGAGAGGGAACATCATGGATCATATAAGCGATTGGATTCGTGGAAGTCATCCTCCTTAGAGGAGGGAGATTTAGAGGGAAGTTTTATGAAGACTTGACAACTCTAGCCAAAAAGAGAGGGATTTTTCAAGGACAACAGAGTCTAGGACAGATGACACAACAACTTTCAAAACATCGCCATATTTCATTTACCGCACATTACACAGGCTATATCTGGTATCAAATGGGGATTTCTCATCCAGCACTGGCAACAGCAAAAGGAAAAACTCTTGCCGCTCTAGTGCATCCAATTGAAAGCTGGGCAGAGAAATATGTGGGTGGCAGTATGCGTACCACGCTAAAACAACGCCACACCATGCTCGACAACCATTTGCAGTCCCTAATTCAGCAGCATCCTGATTTACAGGTGCTTGAGATTGCCTGTGGACTCTCCCCGCGTGGATGGTGGTTTAGACAGCATTATCCAGACATTACTTACCGTGAACTTGACTTGCCTGACATGGCTGCGACCAAGCAGGCGGCACTGCAACAAATTGAAAGCGAAACTGATGAGGTGCTTTCTGTCGATTTATTCACGGATGCGTTCGCTTCCGCCTTTGAGGTATTTGATCATCAACGTCCATTGGCGGTGATTAGCGAGGGTTTGATCAACTATTTTGAGAAACCATTATTGCAACAACTGATTAAAGCCATTGCTACCTATGGTAAAGACTTTAAAGAACTGCATTATTTAACTGACCTTTATCCAGAACCGACCCAAAATAAACTCGCCACCATCATCTGGAATAGCAGCCGTTTATTGAAATGGATGTCGCGTAGTGCCTTTAGCTTCCACTTTCAGACTCCTATTGAGGTCGAACAATTTTTTCATGAAGCTGGCTTTAAACAGGTCGAAGTTCTACAGCCTAAACAGTTTTTCGATCAAATTTCCCTGCAAAACAGGCAGCAGCACTTGGGTGATCTGGTCTGGACAATTCAGGCAACCAATAAATAATCTCTACAAAAAAAGAGAAGTGGCAATACACCACTTCTCCTTTTTAACTTTCCTGCACGTTTTTACGCATTAATTAGCCAGTTTCTGACGCTCAATAAAACGGGTTAAACGGTCAGCAATCTCAAAACTACCATGTTTAAACAAGATGCGTAGACCTTGCGCGGTGGCATCAAAGATTAGACATTCAATTTTAAACTCGCCCTCTTCATCAGCCAAATGCAGGGCCAGATCACGTGGATGCTGGCTAACAAAATCAAGCTGCTCAAGTTGGTGAAGTTTCAGGTACACCCCAAAGAACGTGATATCAACAATTGTAACTGGTGCTTCGCTATCCAGATGACGGTGGCTCAGCTTGCTTTCTGGCTGTAAAACAGGGATACGCTCTTCACCACGGCGTTCGATCTGCTTCATTTGCTCGCGCGTCATGCTAATGATGCCATCAAGGTTGTCGATGGATTCACCTTTCAGGAATGTGGTAAACAGATTCATGGTTTCTTTACGGCGCTGCAACTGTGGCACATGGTCGGCATTGGCGATCAGTGCAAACTGCATGTCTTCACACTGCAAGGCAAAGTCGGCGTTTTCATGCGGCAGGGTGAAACTGTCATACTGCCCAGCGGCAACCAGTGTCTTACACTGTGCGACAGGCACATCGCTTAGGCGCAGTAAACGGTTGCAGTTGATTTCATAGCGCTCGCGCTCAGTTGTGGTGAAATCAGCCATCTGCCTGAAGAACAGGCGTTTGGCTGTAGGCGACATACGTGTCTTGTCCAGCTTGGCATGGTTGACCAGATACAGAATGACCGCCTGACCAAACTCCTCCATGCGGTCTTCACGCATCAGGTGTAGTGATTCCTCAAGCAGCATACGCCAGCTTTTACGGGTCTTTTGCATCACCCCCATCAGTACCATACGGTCCACCAGTTCTGGACGTTGATATGCAAATGAAGAAGCGACCACTGAACCCAATGACATCCCCATCACTGAAACCTTGTCGATTCCAACAATATCAAGCCATTGACCCAGCATTTTTGATAAATCAGGCAATTCCAGCACTGCTGCGGATTCACCAGTATCCACATTGCGAATCTGTTGATTTGCGCCCATTGAAGGTAAATCAATCAAAATGACAGGACCACTCTCAAAGAGTTGCTCAACACAATACTTATAAGAGTTAAAGTTCTGAAATGCGCCTCCGACAATTACAATTGGCGTGTTGTAGATCGTTTTGGGATCAGCAATTGCCATATATTCAATTTTCCAACCATCTATCCATGTAGCACGCGCTGGTTGTTTAAAACTGTTTTTATTGTAAATGTCGAAAAAACCAAACCCAGTGTAGGTGTGGTTTAAATCCGAGTCCATTTGGATAATGGAATTCATATCCTTCCTCCATCCTTGTTTATTTTTTTGATGCAAGATTCTCATTTTTGACGATTTCAACTTGCAAGTTAACAAATTTACAAAATTTGTATTACATTTATCCTATACATTTTCATTCTATACAAATGCATGTTTTATACGCAACGATTTCCTTAACCATTTATCTTGTTTACTTCAACAATCTTTTGCAAAATATGTAGTCATGTCTTTAAATTCAACAGATTCATTGCATTTCAGCAAAAACACCCACACAACATAACAGTTTACTATTTGTGAATTAGTCAGTTCAGGCTATTCATTGTTCCGCATTTGACTGTTACTATCTTTATAAATACATGCAATCATCAAAATGCTATGCAAGACTCTATTCAAACTTATATGCAACAGGTCGGGATACAGGCGCGTAAAGCGTCTCGTGTTTTAGTCAGTGCATCGACATATTTGAAAAATCATGCCTTGTCTGCAATTTATACTGCCCTTGAAAATAATCAGGCACAAATTTTAGCAGCCAATCAAATTGATATGGAAAATGGCCGTCAACGCCAACTGGACAGTGCCCTGCTTGACCGTCTGGAACTGACCCCTGCCCGTTTCAAGGGCATGCTACAGGGCCTGAAAGATGTCATCGCATTGGTTGACCCGATTGGCGAAATCACTGATATGGCTTACCGCCCGTCTGGTATCCAGTTGGGTAAAATGCGTGTGCCGCTTGGCGTGATTGGAATGATTTATGAGTCACGTCCCAATGTGACGCTTGAGGCGGCATCGCTGGCGCTAAAATCAGGTAACGCGATTATCCTGCGTGGGGGTTCTGAGGCGCTGGAATCGAACAAGGCAATTGCAGCCGCCATTCAACATGGTCTACAGGTTTCAGGCCTGCCTGAACATGCTGTTCAAGTGATTGACACACCTGACCGTGCTGCTGTTGGACATCTGATCACCATGACTGAATATGTTGACGTGATTGTGCCGCGTGGTGGAAAAAGCCTGATTGAGCGCATCAGCAATGAAGCGCGTATTCCTGTGATCAAACATCTGGATGGCAACTGTCACATCTTTGTTGAGGCTCAGGCCGACCTGCAAAAAGCCTTGCCAATTGCGTTGAATGCAAAAACACACCGTTATGGTGTATGTAATGCCATGGAAACCCTGTTGGTGGATGAGGCGGTTGCTGAAGAATTTCTACCCCACATTGCTGAACTCTATGCAGAAAAACAGGTAGAGCTTCGCGGCTGTCCTGAAACCCAGCGCATTCTGGGAGAGTCTGTCAAAACTGCGACTGAGGAAGACTGGTACACTGAATATTTAGGTCCTATCCTTGCAATCAAAGTCGTTACAGGTATGGATGAAGCAATCGAACATATTAATAAATATGGTTCTCATCATACCGATGCAATTATTACCGAAAACTTTAGTCTGGCGCGTGAGTTTCTGGCGCGTGTTGACTCCAGCTCAGTGATGATCAATGCTTCAACCCGTTTTGCCGATGGCTTTGAATATGGTCTCGGTGCAGAAATCGGGATTTCAACCGATAAAATCCATGCCCGTGGTCCAGTCGGTCTGGAAGGTCTGACTTCACAGAAGTGGATTGTTTTTGGTGACGGGCAGATTCGCCAGTAAACTGGTTCTATTGGCTTAACTTTCGGCACGATAAAGTTCATTCTCTTGATCTTTATCGTGTTTTTATATATTTTTATACAAAAAACTGTAGCAAAACAAACAGATCAGCCAAAAGAAATTTTTATTTACACACTATACTGAAATATCAATTTGTTTCACTTATAAATCAGTCGTATAGGCTAAAGTCTAGCTTCGCCAATACGGCCTCTCATGTTAAAACATTGCGCTTGATTCTACTGCCCCATGCATTGTGGCAAAATCAAAAGTATTCGTTTATAAAATTTAAAACCTGTTAGGGGTTCAAACGTGGCTATATCTGTTCTTGTAATTAACTGTGGTTCATCATCCATCAAATACGCACTGATCTCTGAACGCCGTGAAGATCGTATCTATGGTCTGGCAGAAAATCTGGGGGCCGCGGATGCGCGGATCAAGGGCATTACTGTCGGTGGTGAGGCGCTTGAACTTTCCATTCCTTATGCAGATCATGCCACGGCACTTGAGACTCTTCTTGCACGTTTAGCGAACTATAATCCACAAGCGATTGGTCATCGTGTTGTTCATGGTGGCAATTTAACCAAAGCAGAACTATTAACACCTGAAATTGTAAGTCACATCGAAGCTGCAACACCACTTGCACCTTTGCACAATCCTGCACATTTGATTGGGATTGAAGCAACCATGCGTTTGTTCCCTGAATTACCTCAGGTTGCTGTATTTGACACTGCATTCCATCAAACTATGCCTGAACACGCGTATCGTTATGCTTTACCGCAAAATTTATATACTGAACACCATGTCCGTCGCTATGGTTTTCATGGAACAAGCCACGCTTATGTGACTGAACGTGCAAGTGAACTCGCGGGTGCAAAAAATCAAGGGGGCTGGCTCAGTGCTCACTTAGGCAATGGTAGTTCAACTTGTGCGGTTTGGAATGGTCAAAGTCTTGATACTTCTATGGGCATGACTCCATTAGAAGGTGTAGTGATGGGTACACGTAGTGGTGATGTTGACCCAAGCCTACATTTATTCCTTGCAAGTAATTTAGGCTGGAGTATCCAGAAAATTGACAGTATGTTGAATAAAGAAAGTGGCTTGCTTGGCTTATCTGGCCTATCAAACGACATGCGTACTTTAGTTGAAGCTTCGGGTAATGGTCATGAAGGAGCAACACTGGCGATTGAAGTATTCTGCTATCGTTTAGCAAAATCATTATCTGCTTTGAGCTGTGGTTTGCCGCGTTTAGATGGTTTAGTTTTCACAGGTGGAATCGGTGAAAACTCATCTTATGTTCGTGAAAAAACCTTGGCTTATCTACCGCACTTTGGTTTGCAATTTAGTGCAGAAAAAAATAATGCGTTAGCACGCGGCACTGAAGGTCGAATCGATAATGGCACAGGTCCACAAATTTGGGTTGTACCTACAGACGAAGAAGGACGCATTGCGAAAGAAACGCGTCAAGTCATTGAACAGCTCGCTTAATTCACAAAAATTTAGATAAATTTTAAGGTTCTTATGAATACGATTTTACTGATTCCAACAGGTGAAGGGGTTGGTCTTACATCTGCCTGCTTAGGCATGATCTACGCCCTGGACTGCAAAGGCATCAATGCAGGTTTTCTCAAGCCATTTTCACAAATTGCAGATGCAACGGTTGACCGCACCACCACCCTGTATCGTCATCTATTCCAGCATCATTCGGTTGAACCGATTGCTTATGAAAGATTGACTCAACTGATTGCATTAGGTGAGACAGATGAATTGCTTGAAGAGGCGGTTGCGTTGCATCGCCAGATTGCAGTTGATCATGATGTGATTATTGTCGAAGGCCTTGTTCCAAATGGACAAGACCATTTTGCCAGTGAAATCAATGCTGCTCTTGCTCTGGCACTAGATGCACAGGTGGTTTTGGTCAGTACTGCCGATCTGGCTGATCCACGCAAAACAGCAGAAAAAGTGGATGCCCATCTACGTCAGTTTGGCGGTGCAGCATCGGCGCGGACCACAGGAGTCCTGTTCATGCGGACCAAAGGGCTTCCTGACGGCACGGCTGAAATCCCTGTCACCCTTGACCCGAGCCTGCGTCTGGACCAGCAGATTGCAGAGTTTTCATTGGAGTTACAACGCTATAACCGCTTTATAGGAACAGATGAGTTGCCAATTATTGGTCTGGTTCCATTCAGCAATATCCTGAGTGTGCCGCGCAGTCTGGACATTGCCCAAATTGTTAACGGAACATGGCTGCATCAGGGCGAGGCAAAGCAACGCCGCATTTTACATACCAGCCTGATTGCCTCAAATATTGAATCTGAACTACACAAGTTTGTTGCAGGTGAACTGATCATCAGCGCCTCACAGCGTACCGACACCCTGCTTGCAGCCAGCCTTGCCAGTAGCAATGGCACACCATTGGCAGGACTGGTTTTAACTGAGCAAGCTCCACCCACAGACAATGTTTTAGAGTTTTGCCAAAGTGCAATTAAGCAGGGTTTGCCAATTCTACATACCTCACTTGACACACTGGAAACTGCACAACGCTTAAATCGTTTTGGCAATGAAATTCCAATTGATGATACTGAACGCGCGGAGCAGGTTACCCGTTTTGTTTCCAGCCATATTGACAATAACTGGCTGGATCAACATACCCAGAACAACCTGAATCCACGATTATCTCCATCTGCATTCCGCTATGAGCTGGTACAAAAATCGATTGCTGCGAAAAAACGTATTGTACTACCTGAAGGTGATGAACCTCGTACTGTACAAGCCGCAGCGATTTGCCAATCACGTGGTATTGCTGAATGCATTTTATTAGCGAAACCTGAAGCTGTTGCTGAAGTTGCTAAAGCGCGTGGTATTCAGCTTCCAGCTGATCTGCAAATTATTGATCCCGATAGTATCCGCGACCAATATATTGAACCTATGGTTGAATTACGCAAAGGTAAGCTAGATGCATTACAAGCAAAAGCACAGCTACAAGATACTGTAGTCCTTGGTACGATGATGTTGGCACTTGATCAAGTCGATGGCTTAGTATCTGGCGCAATTCATACCACTGCCAATACCGTTCGACCTGCATTTCAATTGATTAAAACAGCCCCGAACTACTCATTAGTTTCATCAATCTTCTTTATGTTGTTGCCTGATGAAGTTTATGTCTACGGCGATTGTGCAATTAATCCAGATCCAAATGCTGAACAGCTTGCTGAAATTGCGATTCAATCTGCAGACTCTGCTAAAGCCTTTGGTCTTGATCCGCGTATTGCCATGATTAGTTATTCAACAGGTACGTCAGGCGCAGGTGCCGATGTTGAAAAAGTGGCTGAAGCAACCAAGATCGCCCAACAACGTCGTCCTGATTTACTGATTGATGGGCCTCTACAATACGATGCGGCTTCAGTTGAAAGCGTTGGACGTCAAAAAGCACCTGAATCTAAAGTTGCAGGTCGTGCCAATGTATTTATTTTCCCTGATCTCAATACTGGTAACACCACCTATAAAGCAGTACAACGTGCAGCGAATGTGGTCAGTGTCGGTCCAATGCTACAAGGCTTAAACAAGCCCGTAAATGATTTATCTCGCGGTGCTTTGGTTGATGATATTGTGTTTACCATTGCCTTAACGGCGATTCAGGCAGCGCAACAGGATTAAATCACGATCTTGATATTATAAAAAACCATCTACCAGATAAAAAGTAGATGGTTTTTTATTAGACTTGTTTTTCCATGCGGCCAGCCACACATAAGGAAAACTAAAAATTTCAACACGTCTCCTGCCTATTTAGACCTTTAGCCAAATCTAAGCTAAAACTCCCACATTCATTGCTTTTTGTCATATAATTTAGCCCGCCAGCTAATCGCCCGCTCAAGAGAAATTTGATATGACAACGATCATCAAACAAGATGACTTGATTACATCAATCAAGGATGCCCTGCAGTTTATTTCTTACTATCACCCACAAGACTTCATCCAAGCGATGAGCCGTGCTTATGATCGTGAAGAAAACAAAGCTGCAAAAGATGCTATTGCCCAAATCCTGATCAACTCACGTATGTGTGCTGAAGGTCACCGACCAATCTGTCAGGATACAGGGATCGTTAACGTTTTCCTTGAAGTCGGCTTAGATGTTAAATTTGATTTAACCATGAGCTTGGATGATGCTGTAAACGAAGGTGTACGCCAAGGTTACCTAGAAAACTCAAACGTACTCCGTGCTTCTGTTTTAGCAGACCCAGCTTTTGGTCGTAAAAATACCAAAGACAATACCCCTGCCGTGATTCACTACAAACTCGTTCCGGGTAACAAAGTAGATATTACAGTTGCTGCCAAAGGTGGCGGTTCAGAAAATAAATCTAAACTTGCGATGTTAAACCCATCTGATTCAATTGTGGATTGGGTACTTAAAACTGTTCCAACGATGGGTGCAGGCTGGTGTCCACCAGGTATGCTCGGTATTGGTATCGGTGGTACTGCTGAAAAAGCCATGATGCTTGCAAAAGAAGCACTCATGGAAGAAATCAACATGGACGAATTA
>CAZKJI010000030.1:0-19586 GCA_964553005.1 uncultured Acinetobacter sp.
TATTCAACTCTTCAGCACTCCAGTTTGTTTCTGGTGCAAAAGGAGGCGTTAACAAATCATCCAAAGTCAACATGTCTTGAGATGCTAATTCATCTTGACGAGCTTTTACATTGATTTGGTGATAATGCATTGCGTGAAGGACTGCACCTGTTGGTGATGGAACCCATGCACATGATGCACCCGCATTTGGATGTGCTGTCTTAGTCGCCAACATGTCTTTCATGCTGTCAGGTTTTGGCCACATACCTTTACCGATCTGTGCTTTACCTTGTAAACCACACTCTAAACCAATTGCAACGTTACGATTTTCGTAAGCAGCAATCCATTTCTGAGCTTTAACAGCTTCTTTACGTACCATTGGCGCTGCTTCCATAGACGTATGGATTTCATCACCCGTACGATCCATAAAACCAGTGTTAATGAAAATCGTACGGTCTTTTGCAGCAGCAATACAGTTTTTCAAATTAACTGAAGTACGACGTTCTTCATCCATGATACCGATTTTGAGAGTTTTTGCAGGTAAACCGAGTGCTTGTTCTGCACGCTCAAATAATTCAACTGCAAATGCAACTTCTTCTGGACCATGCATTTTTGGTTTAACGATATACATAGAACCTTTACGAGAGTTCTTATTTTCGTTTTCGCCACGAATATCTGAAATGGTAAGTAATGGTGTTACTAACGCATCCATGATACCTTCAAACACTTCTTCACCATCCACAAGGATCGCTGGGTTAGTCATTAAATGACCAACGTTACGAAGAAGCATCAATGAACGGCCATGTAAAGTTGTGGTGCCACCAATTAAGTTTTGAACTGTACGGTCTTTGTTCAAGGCACGGGTAATGGTTTTACCATTTTTCTCGATTGACTCTTGCAAGTCACCCTTCATTAAACCTAACCAGTTACGATAGCCTTCAACTTTCTCTTCTGCATCCACAGCCGCAACAGAATCTTCTAAATCTTGGATCGTTGTAATAGCAGCTTCTAGAGTTAAATCTTTAACGCCAGCCGCATCGGTTTGACCGATTGGGCTATTTGCATCGATATCAATAATAACGTGCAAGCCATTATTTAATAAAACGATTTCAGTTGGATTTGCAGCATCGCCATTAAAGCCAACAAATTGAGCTTCATGAGCCAAAGAGGTTGTTGAACCATCTTTTAAAGTTACAACTAAACGATTGTGATCAACTGCATATTTAGTTGCATCGGCATGAGAACCTTGAGCAAGTGGGAATGTTTGATTAAGAAAATCTTTAGCGAAAGCAATTACTTTATCACCACGGACTGGGTTGTATCCCTTACCTTTCTCTGCACCATTTTCTTCAGAAATTACATCAGTACCGTAAAGTGCATCGTATAATGAACCCCAACGTGCATTCGCAGCATTTAAACAATAGCGTGCGTTACGTACTGGCACAACAAGCTGAGGACCAGCTAATAATGCAATTTCTTCATCTACATTTTCAGTCGTTACTTGGAAATCAGCAACTTCTGGTACTAAGTAACCAATCTCAGTTAAAAATGCTTTATACGCATTTAACTCAAATTCATTATTGCGGTGCCATTCATCAATCTTGGCTTGTAGTTCATCACGCTTAGCCAATAGTGCCTTGTTTTTTGGGCTCAGATCGACAACGACTTGCTCGAAGTTTTTCCAGTAAGTTTCACTATCTAAACCAGATCCTGGTAAAGCTTCATTTTCGATGAAATCGTAAAGTTCTTTAGCAATCGCTAGCTTGCCTTGTTGAATACGTACAGTCATTGTCTTTCCTGATGGTGCTAACTTCTTATAACAAGATTCCTAGTATACCGATTTATACTAGTCTGAATAGTAATATCACATTCCTAAATAGTAAGCATTTTCTCTATAAGATGTATTGACAAGCACAACTTTATCTCTTTATCAAAAAATCAAATTTCTGGGTACTTACAGTTTAGGTCTGCAATGTCCTCACATTTTTAAACGCCTTTATTTATAGCAAAAATCAAACAAGAATAAAGCCTTCTCTATCTAAATTTATAAAAAAAGACATTCCGAAGAATACCTTTGTAAATTTATGAGGTTTTTGCGACCTGTATCTGTCGATGTTCGGAATGCAGATATTCATCCGACTGCATTTCCAGCAAGCGTGAACGTGTCCGCTCAATTTCAAATGCCAGTTTCTGACCATCATACAGCTCAATAATCGAGTCTTCAGAAGTCAGCAACAGCTTGACACCCCGATCATAGAACTCATCAACCAGATAAATAAAGCGCCGTGTCCCTTCTGACAGAAAATCAGTCAGATGTGGAATATTACTGACCAATACGGTATTGTAAATATTGGCAATTTCAATAAAGTCTGCTGGGCTACGTGGCTTGAAGCATAATTCTGAGAATTCACACCACAATACATCTTCTGTATGCCCCAGCGTCTCAACCACACGATTATTAATCATGATGGGTGTATTAGACAGCATTTGAGTATGTGTAAGCGATTGGAAACGTTCATACATCCATGATTGAGCATCATTACTCAATGGATGTTTGAATAATTGAGCCTGCTTCAAAACTCGTAAACGGTAATCAATGCCTGCATCAACATTTAAAACCACACAGTTTTTCTGTACCAGTGCAATCGTGGGCATAAAACGGTCACGGTGAATCCCGTTTTTATATAAACCGTCTGGCGCAATGTTTGATGTTGCAATCAGGGTAATGCCACGCTCAAACAGCTTCTGGAATAAATCACTAAGAATCATTGCATCTGTCACGTTCGATACAAAGAATTCATCAAAACAAATCACAACTGCATCTTTATAAATTTTATCAGCAACCAAATCCAACGGATTACGCTGGCCTGACAGCTTGTTTAATTCTTTATGAACGTGTTGCATAAAGTGATGAAAATGCATACGGGTTTTGCGACGGAATGGAACAGCATCATAGAACTGGTCCATTAACCATGTCTTGCCACGTCCTACGCCGCCCCACATATAAACCCCTCTCGGATAGGTTTGGCGACGGAAACGTCGAAACGCTTTCTTGGATGCTTTATAACGCGTGAGTAATTCTTTCCATACTCGATCCAACTCTTGCACTGCCTGAGCCTGAGCTTCATCAGGCATAAACTGACCTGACTCAAGTGCTTGAGTATAACGCTCGGCAGGTGACGTAGGAATAAATGCAGTGCTATGTGAGTCTGGTTTAGAATTTGACATAAGAACTTATTGCAATTTTAATTGGTGAAAATTATATCGAACATTCTGTTCAAAGGCATTAGATTTTAGGCTTAATTATGATGCTGTTTAAACATCATAATCTACCATTTTTAATTATTTAGCTATTTCGATGATATTGTCTAGGGCTTTGTCCAAACCATCTTTTAAAGGCATGATTAAACGCCGCAGGTTCAGAATACCCCAACATTTCGGCCACCTGTTCAATTGAATACGAACTATTTTCAATAAATTTTAATGCCTTTTGTTTAATCAGTCTTTCCCGAATTTCCTTATAGCTGGTCTGCATTTGCTGTAATTGATGCCTTAAGGTTCGCTCAGGCATGTTCAGTGCACAGGCCGTTTCCGCCATGGTTGGAATCACGCCATTCTGCATTTCTAGATAATCTTCAACATATTCGACAACAGTCAGTTTGAGATTCTCATTCTTCTCTAGCTTAGCCAGATCCTGTAGGCATTTTTCCTCATATACCTGATAAGTCAATGTATCTGCGGACGGAACTTTAATTTGTAGAATATCAATATTATCTAAAATAAATGCAGCTTGTTCACACTCAAATTTAACATCCTGTCCATAATAGTCCTGATAGGCAGCCATCAATGCCAAGTCTTTTGGCCTTTTAAAATGGCAATTCAATTTGAATGTGGGGAATTTCCAGCCCCATCATCTTAAAAATATCTTGTAAAAATTTATAGGTACCCGAGATTTCACATTGTGCTCGGAGATGGCTCAATGGACTCATCAAGTCAATCGGCTGATAATTTAAATGGATTAAAGATTGGTCTATTGTTAATTGTAATGAACCAAATAAATGGGTTAAGCGTTGAAATCGCACCCCGTTTTTTAAAGCGGAATGGAGTGTGTCACTGGTTACAAGCAGCATTAAAAATGGACCATACCCTGCAAGAGCATAATGCTGGCCGATGAACAAGCCTTGTTCAGCCGAAATATCCTGACTAATATGCTGCAGGATATCCCATTCAATCTCATCTGGAATAATTGAAGCTGGATCAAGTGCATCGGCCTGTATGCCGATATTTGCCAGACGCGTGTCCACATCAATGCCGACATGACGCATACCTTGAATCAAATACATTAATCCGAGGATAGATCTCTTCATAATTCCAAATGCAATTCTCAAAACTTTAACGTTGTACTATAAAAAAGCATGTAAATGAATTGCCGAAATGATCAAGTTCTGCGTCTATACAATCATATTTAATCTCGATAAAACCTTTAAACTTGCACGAAATTTAGCTGTGCAGGGCGTGGACGATGCGTGACGTAACCAAAAATCCGATTCAAAAAACTAAAGTTGCCATTATTGGTGCAGGTTTTGGTGGTTTGGCAATGGCAATTCGACTATTACAAAGTCAAATCAATAATTTTGTGATTTTGGAAAAGACCAATGATGTTGGTGGTACATGGCGAGAAAACCAATATCCAGGCGCAGCATGTGACGTTCAATCGCATATGTATTCCCTTTCATTTGCACCTAAAACTGACTGGTCCAAGCGTTACGCAGAAGCAGATGAAATCTTTGGCTATATTCAGGATATTACCGAACAATACAAACTTAAGGATTACTGCAAGTTTAACCATGAAGTAACTCATGCTGAATTTGATGAAAACCGTAATGTCTGGACAATCGAGTTTAAAGACCAGCCTACACTTGAAGCACAATTTGTTATTTTTGCTTCTGGTCCGCTGCATGTTCCCCAAATTCCACACATTAAAGGGATTGAGAAATTCAAAGGCAAAGTCTTCCATTCTTCAAAATGGGAACATGATTATGATTTAAGTGGTAAATCTGTTGCCTCTATTGGTACAGGTGGGAGTGCGATTCAATATATTCCTGAAATTGCACCAGAAGTAAAACAGCTTTATGTGTTCCAGCGTACCGCAGCCTGGGTCATTCCACGTGACGAACGTAAGTATTCACAACTGAGCAAGTCCTTATTTAAGGCATCTAACATTTATCGTCAAATTCACCGTACTCGCCTGTACTGGACCAATGAATCCCGTGTGGTACCGATTGTACAACCACAGATCATGAAATATGGTCAAAAACTGGCAGAAGCCTTTATTCGTTTTCAGGTAAAAGATAAAGAACTCGCCAAGAAACTAACCCCTGACTTTGTTATGGGCTGTAAGCGTATTTTGATTTCCAACAAATACTTTCCGACTTTCAACCGTAAAAATGTTGAACTGGTGACTGATGGTATTCAGGAAATTACTGCAAATGGCATCATCACCAAAGATGGTCAAGAACGTCAGATTGACTGCCTGATTTATGGTACAGGTTTTATTACCGATCCACGTATCTACTTAAAGCATTTTGATTGTGTCGGTCGTAATGGCATTGAACTTAAACAGGCGTGGAAAGATGGCGCTGAAAGTTATTATGGCATTGCCACCAAGAACTTCCCTAACCTGTTCCAGTTACTCGGCCCGAATACGATCCTAGGTCATAACTCTGTGATTTTCATGATTGAATCACAAGTGAACTATATTCTACAGTTGATCCAAACCGTGGATAAAACAGGTACTCAGGCGGTTGAAATCAAGCATGATATACAAGATCAGTTCAATGATCGTGTACAGGAACAGCTCAAAGGTACGGTATGGCAAGCAGGTGGCTGTAGTAGTTGGTATCAGGCGGCTGATGGCAAAAACTTTTCGCTATGGCCAACCTATACATGGAAATACTGGTTAGAAACACGTAAAGCCAATGTTGCTGACTATAATTTTATGAGTAGCACTACCAATGCAAAAAACAATGCAGCCTAATCCATAATTCTTCATAATAAGCAGGTTATTCGTAACCTGCTTTTTTTATGCAATCTTTTACACTGATCTTCCAAATTTTTATTGCAATTAGCTTAGGCTATTTTATAGCACCCTATCTTTCACAAACGATCAAAAAATTTGTTTTTAAAATTCTGCCTTATTTTTCCTATATTTTATTGATCGCAGTCGCATTTGAACTGACTCAAGCCTTAAACCATATTCAAAATCCAGCAGCGATTCTACCACCTGCCTTACTGATTGCATTAACTACGTCGATTGGCTCATTCTCTATTTGTTTACTAACCTTTAAACTGGTTGATCGTCAAAGTGTTCAGGGTAAGATTTCCTTTCACCTGTTTATCAATGCTTTAAAAAATATAGCCAAAGCTTTTTTGGCTCTAGGTATCGGCATCCTGCTTGGAACCATCGTAAATTTATCAAATGTCGATATTGCATTTAACAGTTGGTATTTATTGCTGGTCTTTATCTTCTTGATTGGTATTGAACTGGCATTTACCTCATTTGATCGGAGTTGGCTGAGCTGGAAAATTCTACTTGTGCCCGTTGCAGCATTTATGGGTTCGTGCTTAGCTTCGGTTTTAAACTATTTTCTATTATCAGACCACTATAAACTCAATGAGGTCATGGCTTTAGCACAAGGCTATGGCTGGTATTCCATGTCAGGCATTTTATTTACCGAATTACATTCTGCCAAATTGGGGGGTATTGCCCTGCTCACCGATTTATTTCGAGAAATCTTTGCTATTTTACTGATGTATTGCCTAGGTTGGCGTTTTCCACGCTCTGCAATTTCGAGTGCAGGAGCAACTTCAATGGATGTTACTCTGGCAATGGTGAAGCAATCATGTGGCACACATTATGTACCACATGCCATGATGAGTGGCTTAATTCTTTCGCTACTCGCACCGCTATTGATTAGTTTATTTTTAAATTTGAAGTTTTAAATGGTATTGCGACGCGAATGAGAGGTAACCATAAGTTGCCCCCAATTTCATGATATCTTGATCTTAGAAATTAATATCAATATTGCTTAAAACATCACCCAAAAAATCTAAAATATCTGCCCCAATTTCAATCACATCCACGCCTGATGTCCAATCTGTACTCTGACTTTGCTGTGCCTGTTGTTGTTCGGTTTCTTCTAAGTGTTGTACAATTTCATCGGCTTGTTGTTGTAAATCTGTCGTATTTAATTCAGGGGACATGAAAAAATCCTCAATTAAAAAAATCTCATAAAATCACACTATATTCAAAATGAAAAGCCTTTCTTAACAAAGGCTTTTCGCACTCATGTGACAAAGTAAAAGTACAACAACTACAACGTCGCTAAAATATCTTTTAAAGTCTGATTTGGATTAGCAGCTTGTGTAATAGGACGACCAATAACCAAATGTGTTGAACCGTTCAGCATTGCCTGTTTAGGCGTCACAATACGTTTTTGGTCATCGGCATTTGAACCTTCAGGACGAATACCTGGTGTTACCAATGCAAAATCTGCACCTAACATTTCACGAAGAATTTTTGCTTCCTGTGCCGAACATACCACACCATCCAGACCACTCTCTTGAGTGAGCTTAGCCAAGCGTTTTACTTGATCTACGGGTTCAATATCCAGGCCAATATCACGCAAATCTTCACGTCCCATTGAAGTTAACACCGTGACCGCGATCAATTGTGTTTGATAATTCCCTGCTTTTAACCGATCTACACAGGTTTCCATCATCTTGCGGCCACCTGATGCATGCACATTGACCATCCAGACACCTAGATCAGCCGCCGCACAAACCGCCTGAGCAGTGGTATTCGGAATATCATGGAATTTTAAATCTAGAAAAACCTCAAAACCCTTGTTCTGTAAGTTTTTAACAATAGATGGTCCTTCATGGGTAAAAAGCTCCTTGCCCACTTTGACACGACAAAGTGATGGATCAAGCTGATCTACAATTGTTAAAGCGTCATATTGGCTTTTTGCATCCAAGGCAACAATAATACTCAAGCGCTTTTCTTCCCAATAAAATAAAAGCCCATATTATAATGGGCTTTTATTTTCTGTGTGAATATCCAGCACAGTTTTTTCATGTCTTGTACTTGCGGCAGCCTGAGCGGCAGCTTGTTGAGCCACTTGAATTTGTTCTTTCCGCAGGTGATCAATATCTTTACGTAAACGTTTAATTTCCCAATTGGTTTGGAAAACCCTAAATACCTGAACACCAAGAAGTAGTCCAACAACAATGCCTAACGCCAATGTTAATAGAAGCAATAGACCTAAACGCATCGCAGGGACTTGGGTAAACAATAAGTTTACTTCCAGCTCTGCTGGATTCTGCAAAACCAGGGCAAGCGAATAACCAAATATAGCAATAAGTAATGCAATTAAGATATAACGCATAAACACCTCGAATATTATTCAGCAGATTCGTTTACCGCATCACGAAGTGCTTTACCTGGTTTAAAGTGAGGAACAGCTTTTGCCGCAACATCAACTGCTTTACCCGTTTTAGGATTGCGCCCTAAACGTGGTTCACGATGATGCAATGCAAAACTGCCAAAACCACGAATTTCAATACGATCACCATTTGAAAGTGCTTCAATCATTTGATCAATCATAATCTTAACTGCATCTTCAACCAAAGGCTCAGCCAAGTGTGGGTTTTTAAGTGCAATCCGTTCAATCAAATCAGATTTATTAAGTGCTTCAGTAGTCATCGATGACCTCTTTAATTATTGCTACTTTTCAATGTTTTTAATAATAACCTGTTTAAATACAAAACGGTAGCGCAGTACATCAATACTACGCTACCGTTTACAGTATTTTTGTATAAAAAGTACTTCTCTGTTACAAGAAACGTACTTTTTAACAAATTACTTCATTTGAGCTTTAATTAAGTCACCAAGAGTCTTTGGCACATTGCTATCAACAGCTTGTGTTGCAGCCGCTTGACGAGCATTGTTTACAGCTTCTTTCTCTTCAGCTTCGTCTTTCGCTTTGATAGACAAGTTGATAGAGCGAGACTTACGATCAACGTTGATGATCTTCGCTTCAACTTCTTGACCAACTTCTAAGAATTTGGTTGCATCTTCAACGCGGTCACGGTTGATTTCAGAAGCTTTAAGTGTTGCTTCGATGTCATCAGCTAATTTAACTGTAGCACCTTTAGCATCAACAGCAGTTACAGTACCTTTAACCAAGGCACCACGCTCATTCGCAGCCAAGAAGTCATTGAATGGATCGCTGTTTAATTGCTTGATACCAAGGCTGATACGGTTGCCTTCAGCGTCAACAGATAAGATAACCGCTTCAACTGTGTCACCTTTCTTGTAACGACGAATTGCTTCTTCGCCTTGCTCGTTCCAAGAAATGTCAGACAAGTGTACTAGACCGTCGATACCACCAGATAAACCGATGAAGATACCGAAGTCAGTGATTGACTTGATCGTACCAGAAACTTTCTCGCCTTTCTCATGAGACTTGGCAAACTCTTCCCATGGGTTAGCACGAGTTTGTTTGATACCCAATGAAATACGACGACGTTCTTCGTCAACTTCAAGAACCATCACATCAACTTCGTCACCGATCTGAACAACTTTAGATGGGTGGATGTTTTTGTTGGTATGGTCCATTTCTGAAACGTGTACCAAACCTTCAACGCCTTCAGCGATTTCAGCAAAGCAACCGTAGTCAGTTAGGTTAGTAACACGCGCCTTAACGATAGAACCTTTAGGATAACGGCTCATGATCGCTAACCATGGATCTTCGCCTAATTGTTTAAGGCCTAAAGATACGCGGTTACGGTCACGGTCAAACTTAAGTACTTTAACTGTAACTTCCTGACCAACTTCAACCACTTCTGATGGATGCTTGATACGTTTCCAAGCCATATCTGTGATATGGAGAAGACCATCAATACCGCCAAGATCAACGAATGCACCGTAATCTGTAAGGTTCTTGATTGTACCAGTAACAGTTTGGCCTTCTTCAAGCTGAGCAAGCAACGCTTCACGGTCAGCTGAAGATTCAGCTTCCATTACGGCACGGCGAGAAACAACAACGTTGTTACGCTTCGCATCAAGCTTGATAACCTTGAACTCCAACTCTTTACCTTCAAGATGAGTTGTGTCACGAATCGGACGAGTGTCAACCAAAGAACCTGGCAAGAATGCACGCACAGGACCGATGTCAACAGTGAAACCACCTTTAACCTTACCAGAGATAACACCAGTAACGATTTCGCCATCTTCAAAGATTTTTTCAAGCTTAGTCCATGTTTCAGCACGTTTTGCTTTTTCACGTGATAAAACAGTTTGACCCATACCGTTGTCAAGTGCCTCAACAACAACATCAACTTCGTCACCAACCTGAACTTCAAGTTCACGTTGTTCATTTAAAAACTCAGCACGGTCAACAACGCCTTCAGATTTAAGGCCAGTGTCAACAGTTACCCAGTCAGAGTCGATGCTAACAACGATACCTTTAATTACGGCACCTTTGTCAATATTAAGGGTTGATTCGCTTTCTTCAAAGAGGGCTGCAAAAGATTCGGTCATGATATACCTAAAAAATTCAACGGTCTTGGATCAGACAAGATCGGTTTAGTTAAGTTGTTACATAGCCATAAAAATCTGATCAGACCATGCTTCAACTGAATATTCATTTATATACGGCCATCGATATAATCAACCATAAGCTGAAAGACTTCATCAATGCCTATTGTAGAGCTATCAATGATATAAGCATCTTCCGCTGGCTTGAGCGGAGCGACTTCACGCTCCATATCTCTTTTATCTCTAGCCTGTATGTTAGATAAAATGTCGCTTATTTTAGCATCAAGCCCCATGCCCTGCAACTGTTTTACACGCCGCTCAGCACGCGACTCTGCCGATGCTGTAAGGTATAGCTTGGCTTGCGCTTCAGGAAAAATTGAAGTTGCCATGTCACGGCCATCGGCAACCAGTCCTGGATACTGGATAAATGCACGTTGACGTTCAAATAATGCCTTTCTTAATTCTGGCACAGTTGCCACTTTAGAAGCATACTCCCCGACCTGCTCTGTCCGAATGGTATTGGTGACATCTTTCCCCTCAAGCAACACCTGCGTAGCGGTCTCATTTGATCTAAACTCAATGTCCAAATGAGTTGCATCATCAACACATTGTTCCAGCCTTGCCTCAATCTGGTCCAACAAGCCCTTTTGAAACAATGACAGTCCAAGTAAACGGTAAAGGGCACCTGAATCCAATAAATTAAAATGATAATGTGCAGCTATCTTCGCCGCCAATGTTCCCTTACCAGATCCACTCGGACCATCAATCGTAATAATTTGAACTGTCATTCCTGTCTCTTATGAAGCAACTGATTTTGCTAATTTTGAAAAACCTAGTGTAATCGCTGCTTTGAGTTGTGCAAGAATTAATTTACTAACAAAAGGTGCTTTTGCTGTAAATTCAATCTTATAGGTCACTAGCGTGATGTATGGGGTAATTTCCCTAAAATCAATTTGCCCTAAATGATGTTTTACTAAAGGGTTGTTAATGATTTTGTATTCAATGCGCTTGTTTTCTTCCAGTAAGGTAATTTCTTCCTGTAATGGCTTAATTGGCCCAAATCCCATACGACGAATTGAACCAATGCCATCAGGGCGTTGAGGGTCAGCAGAATCTTTTACACGCACCACTTGTAAAGGTGCAAAGGCCTTGTTGTAGGTTGCATGTTTTGACAATAAATCAAAAACATCAGAGATGGGTGCATTGAATTCTTTTTGTATGGTGATTGCATTACGCATAGCTTCGCCTTTTCGATCTAACCAAAATCATGGGAGGGCCTAGTTTGCCACAATTACAAAGACATTATGAATCATTTAAGGACGTTTTTGATGAACGGATTTTTCTTTTTTCATCACGTCTACGCTTAAAAAAATCACTTAACTGGGATGCACACTGTGTCTGCATACACCCCTGCTCAAAAGTGAATTTATGATTGTAATAGCCATTTTCAAGCAACTGTCTTGCGCTGACCAAAGAGCCTGCCTTTGGTTCAGTGGTTGCAAACACCACGCGTTGAATCCTCGCATGGATTAAAGCTCCCACACACATGGTACAAGGTTCAAGCGTTACATAAAGTGTGGCATCATCTGGCAAGCGGTAATTATCTATGGCTTGGCAGGCGGAACGAAGTGCCTGAATTTCAGCGTGTGCGGTTGGATCAGAAAGCTTGATGGGTGCATTATAACCTGCACCAATCACCTTACCCTGACTTACAATCACCGCCCCAACTGGAATTTCGTCCTGTGAAGCAGCAAGGACGGCCTGCTCATAGGCAAACTGCATCCAGTATTCATCATTCGCTTCGGTTAAATTCATAGAAGGTTAAACAATCACACCGTATTGTCTTAACAATGCATTCCAGCTATCAATCGTGGTCACTGGTGGGCAATCAGATAAAATATTCTTTAATGTGATTTTCTCGGCTGCTTTCCACTCTGGTGACAAGTCTTTATCGACCAGACGGGCACGCACACCTTCGACAAAATCTGGATGGCGAATTTTCCAGTCAGAAATTTGGGCTTCAAGTGCAAAAACCTCATCCCAGGCATGGCCCTGCTTACCCCATTGCCACAGCAACCAGGTAATTGCGGCTGTACTTGGTGACCCCTTTTGCAGGTTTTCACTTGCCTGACGCAACCAGTCACTGCTTGCCTCACTCAGGCCAATGATTGCCTGATAGTCATCTTCAAACTTCTGGCCACGGCAAACGCTGTGGATCACATCAATTGAGTTTTGCAAAGGGCCTGACGCTACAGGACGGTGCAGACTATTTAATGTATCATCAATGGCACGGAACGCACCTGCTGGGTAATGATTCCAGTCTACACCTAAAACCTTTTGCAGCACATTATCTCGTTGCGCTTCACAAATATGTGTTGCCCAACCAATACTAAATGCACCAGCCGCTGTCATGATTGAACCAGTTAAGCCCGTAAATAGACCAATTGGCCCACGGTCTGCAAGGAAACGGCTTCCCCCCACATCTGGATATAAACCGATATTAATCTCAGGCATGGCTAAACGCGAGTAAGGAGTCACCAGACGAAATGGTGCTGCCATAAACAGGCCAAGACCTCCTCCCATCACATAACCTTCACCCCAGACCACAATTGGTTTTGCATAATTATGCAACAGCAAGTCAAGCGCATATTCCTGCGTAAAAAACAGGTTGGCCGTGTCCACTTCCTGATTGATCACAAGCTGGCGTAGTTTACGAACATCCCCACCAGCACAAAAGGCTTTCGGTGTGGTTGAATCAAACCAAATTGCTTTAACACTGTCATCTTCATGAAAATATTCAAATACTTTCAATAAAGCGCTCACAATTGACTCATCAAGTGCATGTAAAGATTTTGGTCGGTTTAAACGAACAATACGCCAACCATTTTTAGCGTTTTCGATGATTAAATCTGGGTGATAACTATTTAAATCAGGAGAAGTCATTATGCGTCCAGTTGCCAGTCTATTGGCTCAATGCCATGTTGTTTCAAATATTGATTGGTTTTTGAAAATACCTTGCAGCCAAAAAAACCGCCTCTGTTTGCAGACAAAGGAGATGGATGTGCCGCAGTTAATACAAGATGCCTGTTTCGGTTAATGCGTTGCCCTTTTCGCTGGGCATACGCCCCCCACAAGATAAAGACCACATACTCACGTTGTTCATTCAACACATCAATGACAGCATCGGTAAATTCTTCCCATCCCTGTTTCTGATGCGATGTCGGTTGTCCTGCCACGACAGTGAGTACACTGTTGAGTAACAGCACGCCTTGCGCCGCCCATTTACTCAGATCACCATGACGGGAAACTGGTACGCCAAGATCAGTATTCAATTCATGAAAAATATTACGCAAAGATGGGGGTAATGCAATCCCTTTCTGTACAGAAAAACTTAAACCATTTGCCTGATTTGGACCATGATAGGGATCTTGCCCCAAAATCACCACCTTTACCTCATTTAAAGGTGTGGTATTCAGTGCGCTAAAAATCTGTTTACCTGGAGGATAAATGGTTTTTTCGGCAAGTTTTTCCTGCTGCAAAAATTCACGCAAGTTATCCATTTTTTGGCTCAGTAAAAACTCTGACAATGAGGTTTTCCAGGACTCATCCAACTGAACTTTATTTAACTTGTCCTGCTGTTGTTCAGTAAATTGCATCAACATTCCCTGCAATAAATTCATTGGTTGTAAAGTAGAGGATCTCTCAGATATTGACTTGTAGTTCTACATTCGGATTCTGGAATCTTACTCCCTTTTTCAGGTTGTCATACATTTGAGGATCGCTCCATTCAGCCTGTACCTGTTCTGAAAAAATAATCTGCTCTAGATTCAATATACCCATTTGTTCGTTTTCAATATCTTCCATGAAACTTTGTGCATAACCTGTATCAGTTTCATGCACAATCACCGAATAGACTTCCACATCACCCTCACCATTTTGAGTAATGGTTGAATGAAGCACCTGCTGTGCCAGATAAAAGAAAATTCGTGAAAATTGCTCTGCGGATGGGGAAACGGGCAAGGCAATCCAGCGTGCACTGAATGTTTGACATGCGGCAATATACTCAGGGTCATCTTTCTGCCAGTAGCAGATGGCATGATCAAAACTATCAAAAAGCTCCTTGATCACACCTTTTAATAGACCAAAATCATATACCATTTGCCCATGATCCAGCTTTGAGGCTTTTAGCAGTAATTCAACTTTATAGCTGTGCCCATGAATCGAACGCTTACAACGGTCCGATGTACAGTTACGCACAATATGAGCATTTTCAAACTTAAATAATTTACGAATTAACATGCACCAAGCTGATCTTATTTTGCAAAATGGATTTTATTATAAAGCAAAAAAACAAGCATTGTGATTGATTTTAAACCCTGTGACCATTCAATAATCCAATTTATACACTTTAGGTTTGGTAACTCGATTCTACAATGCTGGCACATCGGCATTAAATGGCGCAAGGCTTCTGGAATAGACTGTCACCTGCTTGTCTTTACGCATTATGGCACTGGTAAACTGTCGTTTGCGTTCACTTAAAACTACTTCAATCTGTGTCGTAAAATAATTTGATTTACTGTCTAGCCATGCCACAGCATCGGTTTTGTTTTGTGGTTCTATTCCAGAAAATGCATTCAGTTTCCATAAATCCTCAACACTATTGAAATAAGTCAACTCTGCCTGTTTGGCCTTTAGCTCCTGCTCTACTGTTTTCACATCTATTTTAGGATCAATACTTGCCAGCAATAACGGAGCTGCTGTATTGATGTTGATTTTTGTGGCTTCTGGCAATGCAGTGACATACGATGCAATGAGGTCATAATTTTTTCCCTCGAATCCTCTGACCAGCTTTAACTCCTCTACCTGATGAAATTTGGTATTGGAAGCCAAGTATGAGGGATCCAAACCCTGATAATAATTACTTTCCGCCCCCATTGCTCCCGTGGTTTCATCATCGGCATCTTGCCAGTCAATTACGGCCTGACTCAACTCAGCAGGCAACCCAACTCGTTGCAATAATTTTTCAAACCAGCGTCTTGCAGAGTCATCCACACTACCATCAGCTTTTAACAAGTTATTTAAATTAAATTTTCCAGACTCATCCAGCAAACGGCCTGAAACAAAACCATCCTCTACAGGAAAGGCTGGCATTGGTTTCGCCCAGTTTTCCTGCAAATGATCGATATTACCGCCATTGTCACTGTCCTGAATCAGCAATTCAGAGAAAAATGCCTCTGCACTTTTGGCATAAAGCAGGGATTGATCCTGACGCATCAAATAACCTGTATTTTCAGAGGTATTGGTCTGTCGCTTGGCAATGGTGGCAGCCAGAATTGTGGCTAAGGCCACCATCACTAAAATAGTGAGTAATGCGATACCACGTTGAGATGAATCATTCTTCATAGCAATCATGGCCCTGTTTTATTTTCTGACAATTTATTGGTATTCAATAGACTATAAATCCACTCATAATCTGTGCCTGCAATAGTCAACTGCACCTTAAACCCTAAAGGTAGTTTTTTTAATTCAGTCACATTGTTTGGATCACTGATATTTTCAGGCCATTGCGTCAGTTCCTGTGGGTTAAGGACGGTAATTTTAAACTGGTCCACTCGTTCTAACAGGGTACTGGAAATCGGTTGCACCCGATTAGGGATATTGAGATTTGCATATTTTAAACGATAGACTTTCTTTTGCGCTGAATCATAACGATATTCAATACGTTCATACGGCGATAAACCCTGTTTTAATGGATCGGATACACCTGCCTTACTAAACATAAAACCACGATCATTTAACAACAAAGCCGCTTGTAATTGCCTGCCATTATTGGCAGTCAAGGGAATGATTTGTAGGCTATCCCTCAAAATTTGCTGATAAGCGTCCTGTAGTTCAAACAGATAGGTTTCATGTTCCGCATTACGGTCTTTTACTTTTAATAAATAATCAAAGACTTTCCAGCCCAGCATTGAAAGTACCGCAAAAATTGCAATCGCAACCAACAATTCAACCAAGGTAAATGCTTGCTTATATTTCATGATGTTTTGGCTTTTGCTGGGTAGTTAAAAAACACCATATTGGTAATCCCTGCTTCCACTTTACCTTGTTCTGTATTAAACAGGCTCACCTGCAATTCGATGCGCTGAATATTGGGACTAATGGTTGTCTGTGCCTTTTTGTCAATCTGCCAGGTTTCCCCCTGTGAGGTGACTTGTTTGGACTGCGTCCCCTCCAGCCATTCCTGATTCATTTCCATCATGGCCACTTCATTCATGGCAACAAATTGTGCCTTGGTCCGCAAAATCGCATTGGAGGTTGACTGTGTGTATTGCATGGCAATTTTAGTTAATGCAATCGCTGCCACAGCAAAGATAGCAAGTGCCACCATCACTTCAAGTAAGGTAAAGGCTTTAATCTTGTTCATTTATTTTACCCAGGTGATCGAGTTCCAGCTCATGGCCAATGGGTTGCTGTTCATAATAAAACTGAATACGAACAGGTTTGGCTTCGCCATTGCCAAACCAGATCAACTGCGGTGATTTACCACCTAATAAATCTTCATTCTTGGCTTTCGAATAATTCTCGCCATCTAAACTTTGGATACTAAACGAAACCTGATCAGGTAACTGGCGCGGTTTAAATTCCTGATAAGGCTGCCAAGTGCGATTAGCCTGTTGTATTTGCTCAAGGCTTTGATCATGATATTCAAATAATTGATAGCTAAAGGGGGCAACATCGGTTGCATTTTGCGTATTTAATGCCAATACCTTGGCTTGATCAGTTGCTTCCTTATTTATTTTTTTTAAATCGAGAATAAACATTTCTCTGGCTTGCATGGCACGGCGCTGATCAACACCACCAATATTTAATACCACCAAGGATGCCATGATGGTCATAATCACAATCACCACCATAATCTCAATGAGGGTGAATGCCTGTTGTAATCGACGAGGTGATCTCATTTGCTTGACCAATTATGAAGCAGCCACTTGTTCAAGTTGTTTTGGCATAGCCAAAGCTTGCTCAATATAGGCAACACGCAAGGTATCTCGAGAGCCTAGATAACGCTGATAAAAACTTGAGTTGAGAATCACCGCAGCGCCATAGGTCAAAGACCAGATGGCAGCCAAATAATCCCGAGTAGTCATGTTGCTATGGATATCCACCAGATAACTTTCTGTCATACGGATGATAATCCGCAAGCGTTGACGGCGAATTTTATACAACTCACTGAATAGCAATTGAATCCCTTGTCCAGTGGTGGAGAGACGTTCCTCAATCTGGTGAAATAAAGCGGTACGTTCAGGATGATGGAGATGATGCAGCATAAAGAATGCCAAATGTTCAGGAAAAGCCTTTTCAGTATCCTGAATCATTTCCAGCAACATTTTCTCGTTGCGAATAATCAGCAACATATACAATTCATCTTTACTCTGAAAATGTTTGTATAAAGTACCTTTCGCAAGATCCAGCTCAGCAGCCAGCGCATCAAGCGTCATACCTGCCTCACCATTTTCCAACAAGAGTTGTTCAGCAATCTGAAAAATCAAGACTTCTCGTGCTCTAAACTGAGCTTGGCGATCCATTTTCACGTGATAACTCTTCCTAGTACAACAGAACCGTTTATTTCAAATTTAAAAGATTTTCAAAATTCTGGGCAGTGATCATGCCAATTTCTTCAACCGATTTATCATATACATCACTGAGTGCTTTTGCTACATAAGGTACATATTTCGGTTCGTTGGTTTTACCACGATAAGGTACAGGTGCCAAATAAGGACTATCGGTTTCAATCAATACACGGTCAAGCGGAACCTGTCTGGCAACATCACGTAAATCCTGTGCATTCTTAAATGAGATAATGCCAGAGAATGAAATATAGTAGCCACAGTCCAGAACAGCTTTTGCAGTTTCCCAGTCTTCGGTAAAACAATGCAAAATTCCATGCGTTGACTGCTCTGCCTTTATAATATCAACCGTGTCATGTTTAGCCGAACGTGTATGCACCACCACAGGTTTCTTTACAATCTTTGAGGCCTGAATATGCCGTGCAAAACACTGCTTTTGCGCTGCAATAAAATCAGTGCTGTGATAGTAATCCAGACCAGTTTCACCCAAAGCCCAGACTTTTTCAGATTGTGCCAGTTCCACTAAATAGTCAGTGGTTGCTCGTGCCATCGTCTGTTCATCCTCACATGGATGAACACCAACCGTATAGCCGACATCAGCATGTCGGGACGCAATCTGTGACAACTGAATATGGTCATCCAGATCGACTGAAATTCCCATAAATTTTGACACACCCGCGAGTCTGGCCTGTGCGAGTACCTGATCCAGATCTCCTTGATAAGGCGTTAAATCCAGCATGGTTAAATGGCAATGTGTATCAACAAACACTCTTTTTTTCCTATTTATGACACTTACATGGTGTAACTTGGGCGATCAAGGCTTTTTGAACCTGCCAGCAACTTTTCAGCCTCATTTTTATAATACACACCTTTTTCACCCGTCAGCTGGATTGCAAAACCCTGTGGCTTAAAATGTGTTTGTTTATAAGAAATCCAGATCACTTTACCCGTCAATGGAATCTTCTGTGCCTGATCTGGTAAGGTTGCCAGAACAAATACCTCCTGTCCCATCTTGACCGCCTGCTTGGTTGGAACAAATAAACCGCCGCCTTGAACAAAAGGCATATAAGTTGATTGCAACGTTGCTTTATCAGGAATATTGACCTGTATAATTCCACCCATCATTTGTGGTTGCATAACATTCCCCTGTTAACACAAAAACCGAACACTTTATATCACGCTGATTAATCTAACAAATTGAACCGTCTATAAAAATCAATCTAACTCATACTTAGCAGATAAAAGATAAGTAATGAGTTAAAGCATTTACATCATTACTTTACTTTTTGATTATAGGAAACATTAGTGGAAACAACAAATGATGTTTATAGGACTTACGCATTGACAGATTCAAAAAAGTATTAAAATGCTTTATAAAG
>CAZKJI010000031.1:0-18815 GCA_964553005.1 uncultured Acinetobacter sp.
AACAAGAAAAAATTGTTCAGCAAATTGAGATTTTAGAAACTCAAATTGCACAGGCGCAAAAAATTATTGATGATGCACCACAGCAGAAACAAGCAGTTTTGCAAAAGTATTTGTAAATCTACACGGTAAAATCACATTAAGAAATAACTCGCTTAGGCGAGTTTTTTTGTTTTTGAAATTTGAGGTAAAGGTTTATTTCCACCCATCATATAGGCAAAATCAGCCAATGAAAGCATGTCCAAATCTTCCTCACTGTTTCCGTAAGCATAGACAAACCCATAATCAGCCAGATTGTATTTCTGCAAAATACGGAGTTTCTTTTGCTCACAGCTACAGTCTTGGGAACTGTAATGACCTGTCAGCAGACCATTCTTAATTTCTGTTGCTGTACAGATTAATTCAATATTTAGAAATTCACAGATTGGCACAAGATAAAGATCAATAGAAGCCGAAACCAATACCACACGGTCACCATTTTGTTGATGCAAACGCAGTTGTTGTAATAATTCCTGATCTAAATTTTGAATCAGTTGTTGAGCATATTCCTGTGCTAAATTCTGTAAAAAATTTGCCGAAATATCCTTAAACATGCTTTGAAACAAGCGTGGTCGCATCGCATGGGCAGGGTAAAGCTTTAAATAATAGGCTTGAATCCACGGTAGGATTTTCAAGCCTTTTTTTACGATATGTCGTTTTGAGAGCGTATAAAACATAAATCCAGTAAAGCTGTCTTTCGGATAAAGTGTCCCATCAAAATCAAATAAGGCAAGGTTTAAAGTTTTATGCGTTTCGCTTTTTGCATGCATGTTTCATATCGTCCATTTACACGGCTTGCAAACCAATTGGTATTGTAATCACGGCTCAGTTTTGGCCCTGAAATAACGACTTGAGGCATGGTTGCATACATTGGTTCTTTTTTGGTTTTATTTTGATAGAGCTTTTGCACTGCTAAATAAGTTTGCGTGTCTTCAAAACTTTTTTCTTTTTCTTTTTTTAAGTCAGTACGAATCTGGCGTGGTGTTACCAGAATGTTGTTTTGTGCAAAAATTGCAATCAGCTCTTTCTCCGTCTGGCTTTGGGTTGCCCTAATATCACCATTCTTGGTGTAGAGCAGTAGGTCGCCATCCAGACTGATTTCAGTTTTGGTCATTGCATTCAGCATACTCTGAAAAGCCGCATTTCGACTGGAATACATGCCTGAGTTATAGTCTGCGAAACGGTAGATGGCCTTGTCATAATCGGCAGGGTATTCCATTAAACGGTGAATACCATAATATAGACCACCATATTGGGTATAAAGATCATTGCGTAGTTCAGCGATGCTGCCGCTTTGGCGTTTATGTTCTTTGGCATAGTTGATATGGACCTGCATGGAACCCAGTGTGGTAATCGGGTTCATCTTTTCGCCAATATCCTGACCTACCAGTTTTGCCGCACCTGTTAAGGCACTAACATGGTAGTGCTTGGACATATAGTCAAAAATTTCACGATAGAGTAAATCCAGCTCGCGCTCCGTTTTAACTTTACGCATTTGACTCATGTAATTATTTTCTGGAGAAGGTTGATTTTTGAGTACGTCCTCAAAATACTCCGCCACCGTTCCACCAATGGTTTCACCCAGTTTGGCCTCAAACTTCTCTTTTAGGCGGCTGTTAATTTCCTGTACCGCTTTTTCACCAAGTCCATGCACGGCAGGGTCGGCAACAAAGTTTGATTCCTGATCTACCACAGCAACCACACTACATACGTTCTGCTTGGTTTTTGGAATGCTAAGTTCCTGCATAATGTCAAAAATATCCTGTGCCCAGGACTGTCGGTCATTCACACGCGCTGGAATGACTTTCTTAATTTGCTCTGCCTGCATTTCAGGTTCTTTGCCATTTGACCACCACGCATTGTCACCGCAGGCACTGAGGCTGATGCAGGCTGCAATGATGCTAAAGGTTTTAAATAAAGGACGAGCTGGGAGCGATTGGTTCATAATCAGGACAACACCGCATAAAAAGATGAGTCAAATGGGCGAATGAAGTATACTATGTTGATCAGAATTTGTAAGAAAATATATGTATATTGGTTCATACCCACTGTCAAATAATTTGATCGTTGCCCCTATGGCAGGTGTCACTGATAGGCCATTTCGTTCATTATGCAAGTACTTTGGGGCAGGGCATGCGGTCAGCGAAATGATGACGGCTGACAAAACCCTGCGTATGAGCAAGAAGAGTTTATATCGGGCCAATTTTGATGGTGAGCTTGCACCCATCTCCGCGCAAATCGCAGGTTCTGACCCGCTTGAATTAGCTGAGGCAGCACGCTATCAGGTTGCCAATGGCGCACAAATTGTTGATATCAATATGGGCTGCCCAGCCAAAAAAGTCTGTAACAAGCTTGCTGGTTCAGCCTTGCTTCAGGATGAAGATCTGGTCGCGCGTATTTTGGATACTGTGGTGGCCGCAGTAGATGTTCCTGTTACCTTAAAAACACGTCTGGGTTTTCTGAATGGTCAGGAAAATATTCTGCGCGTTGCAAAACGGGCTGAACAGGCAGGCATTGCAGCCTTAGCCCTGCATGGGCGTACCCGTGAGGATATGTATTTAAATACAGCACGTTATGAATTAATTAAGCAAGTTAAGCAAATGATCAATATTCCCTTAATTGCTAATGGTGATATTGATAGTCCTGAAAAGGCCAGATATGTGCTGGACTATACAGGTGCAGATGCGATTATGATTGGACGGGCCGCACAGGGAAGGCCGTGGATTTTTCGGGAAATCGCGCATTATCTAAAGACAGGTGAGCATCTGGCTGCACCCGATATTGCTGAGGTAAAAGCGGTTCTGCTTGGGCATCTGGCTGAACTTTACCAGTTCTATGGTGAGTACTCTGGTTGCCGTATCGCCCGTAAACATATTGCCTGGTACACTAAGGGCTTACGTTCAAGTAATGAGTTTCGCCAGAATATGTATAAGGTTGAAAATACCACTGATCAGGCGAAAGTGGTGGAAGCCTATTTTGACCAGTTACTTGATCAGGGGCAGCGTATGAGTGATGTTCAGGTCGAGCAGGTAAATTTATTAGAGATCAAGTAGGGGCGAAGTGAATTCGCCCAAAGTATTGATTATTGCAAATGTGCAGTGATTTTCTGTAGGATTTGCAGAATCACATCAAACTCACTTTGCAGTGGTGTGCTCTTACGCGTCACCAAGGCAAGGATGCGGCTTGGAGCATCTTCAATTGATTTTACTGCAATTTCTTCATTGAAATGAATCATGCTGTTTTTCAAGGCAATTTCGGGTAGCAGTGTAAAGCCAAGATTTGACGACACCATTTCCACTAAAGTTGGAAGAGAGCTTGCCTTTAAACGATGATCATTTTTGCGCTCACCCACAGGGCAGGCACTTAAGGTGTGATCTCGTAAACAATGACCTTCTTCGAGTAGCATCAGACGCGATAAGTCCAAATCATCTAGTGAGTTTGCATTCTCAGCATTCTTATCATTTTTATTGTAGACAACAAATAAATTTTCTTTTGCAATTTCTGCAACTTTTAATCCACGAGTGTCAAAAGGAAGCGCCAGAACAATCATATCTAAATTGCCGTGTTCTAGCTTTTCTACGATTTTCTCACTTTGAGCTTCATGTAAATGAAGCTGAATCTTCGGCAGTTGTCGATGCACTTCATCAAGTAGTTGAGTCAAAATAAATGGTGCAATCGTAGGAATAATACCGAGATGTAGATCACCTGTTAACGGTTCACTCATTTCTCTACTTAGGCGCATTAAATCTTGTGCATCGGCAAGTAATACTCGTGCACGTGCAACGACTTGTTCGCCTAATGGGGTTAAACGAACGTTTTGACGATCACGCTCAACTAGGACGCCACCTAAGAGGCGCTCTAGTTCCATGATACCACCCGACAAAGTAGACTGAGTGACAAATGAACGGCGCGCAGCTTCAGTAAAATGTAAAGTTTCTGACAACGTAACTAAATACGATAGCTGTCTTAATGAGGGTAATGCAGCCATAGAGTCCTAGTGTGATGATCTAAAGTGATGAGCAAACAAACCGCTAAGTTGTGGAATGAAGTGAGCAGGAATATCATGCCCCATTCCTTGAATTAATTCAAATTTAGCACCAGAAATCGCCTTTGCAACAGCTTTCCCGTGACTTGGTGGTAATAAACGATCTTTTGAACCATGTACAACCAAAGTCGGTTGAGTAATATTTTTGTTCAATGCTAACAAAGAACCTGTACATAATATTGCTAAAAACTGTTGAAGTACACCCGCTGGGTAAAAACTACGGCGATATAGTTTACGAATGGTTTGAATTGCTTCAACTTGATTCACATAACCTGGTGATCCAATAATATGAAATACTTTCAAACTATGATTCACAATCGCATCTTCGTCATGTGCCTCAGGTTTGCCTAATAAACTGAAAAGTTGTTTTGGAAACGGCGGTGGCAGGAAGGGTTGATTATTACTGGTAAATAATAATCCTACTTTCTCAACTTTTTCTGGATATTTCGCTGCTACGATTTGAGAGATCATGCCACCCATTGAAGCGCCTATGAGATATGTTTTTTCAAGCCCCAATTGGTCGATTAACATCGAAACATCATCAGCCATATCATATAAAGTGTAAGGTGCACCTTCGTTACCAAGCCCAATGATGAAGCGACTCATGAGTTTCATGGTATTGAGGCGTTTTCTTTTTTCACGAATTTTTGAAGATAAACCAATATCACGATTATCGAAACGGATAACGCGGAAGCCTTGATCAATCAATGATTTACAAAAGAAGTCAGGCCAAAACAGCATTTGAGCACCTAAACCCATAATCAACAGAATTGTTGGGTGTTCTGGATTGCCGCCCATTTCAACATGCAGTTCAATACCATTACCTAAAGTGACTTTGGTTTCTTGCATAAATGGAGCATAAGGTGACACATTAAATTGTAAAGCACTGTTCATGGCATTCATTCCGAATTGAATTCTTTTTATAGAATTAGAGTCTGCTAGAAATTTCTTTCTTAACAGACTCTAATTTAAACCTTAAACTTGTGCTGGAATCAAGTCTGGAACAAGTTTGGTTAAAGTTAAACGTTGTTTGCTTGCAGTCGCACCTAAAAGCACAAAACCTCTCAATGTACCTTCATCATCTGCTGCTCTAGCAAGCATACCATCTTCAAACTCTTCAGTTTCCCAATTCACGTCCACACCAATTGGTGCAGGTAATACAGTCAATGGTGCAGCAGGTGTTTTTACCGCAACAGGCATTGCAGGGTAGTGTACAGCAGTACTTTGCCCGCTCAGTGTTTTTGCTAATGCACGTGCTTGTTGCATGATTGGCATGACATATGGCAGTAATGTTCCATTCACTTCTGCACAGTCACCCACCGCATAGATGTCAGGCTGGCTGGTTTCCAATAGGGTATTGGTAATGATGCCACGACTTGTCTGGATATTTGCTTCTTTTGCCAGTGCAATATTGGGCTGTAAACCAATTGCTGAAAGAACAATGTCAGCGACTAAAGTCTGACCATTGGCCAATGTGACTGCATAGTCTTCGCCATCATTGATCTTGGTCACTTTTTCAACAGTGGTTGAAAGCGCAAATTTAATGCCCGCCTGTTCTAAATTGGTTTTAAACGCTTCCGCAACATGGTTTGGTAATAAACGACCCAGTGGTTGTGGCGCAAGGTCAATCACGGTGACATCGTAGTTACTGTGAAGTAAGTCATTGGCAAATTCACAGCCAATCAAGCCCGCACCTAAAATAACCACACGCTTGTCTTTACGTTTTGACAGGTTTTCACGGAATGTACGGTAATCAGTCAGTGAGTTCACCACATGAATATCATCACTACCATCACCTGCAATGGCTAAACGGATTGGATTGGCACCCACAGCCAAAACGAGTTTTGAATAGGGTTGAGTAATGGTTTCACCATTTTTTTCCAATGTGATTTCATGGCTTTCAGCATTGATTTCCTTGACCCAGGTTTCGGCCTCAATACGCATGTTCAACTGGGTTGCCATTTTTGTGGCATCGCCCAAAGCAATTTGTTCAGGTGCCTTATTGCCCGCAAAGGCATTGGATAATGTTGGTTTTGCATAATTCACCGCATCATCCGCACAGATCATGACCAGTTCCTGTTCAGGACTGAGTTTACGAAATTCTCGCGCAACGGTGTAACCCGCCATACCTGATCCAATGATGATGATAGGATGCATTATATTCTCCAATATTTTTTTCACTTAAAACACATTACAGGAAAAAAAAGACCATGATCATGTCATGGTCTTTTTTAATTTATTTAGATTTCAACCATTTCAAAATCAGCTTTTGAAACGCCGCAATCTGGGCAAGTCCAGTCATCTGGGATGTCTTCCCATTTGGTACCTGCTGCAATGCCGTCTTGTGGCCAGCCTTCAGCTTCGTCGTAAATCCATCCACAGACGATACATTGATATTTTTTCATGTGACTCTCCAAAACTGATAGGTATGCTCAAGTTGCCTTTCAGTAAAACTATTCCATAATGTCGCTACGATCGCTGCAATGAACTAACTTGTGTTGATCGGGAGTTAGATTCTTACGCAGAACGCCATTTAAGTAAAGCAAATGCCAGAGTTTAATCATTTATGTAGAAAGTGGAATGGCAATTTGTTCTGAAAGTCTTGTTATTTGAGTAATTACTCTAATTTTTGGAAAAATATAATGGCTTGTGTAATAAAAAAGCCCGAATATATCGAGTTTATGAATAAAGGCTTTGATCAGGGACTTGCGATGGTGAAACACTTGGCAGAAAAATAGGTAAAAAATTGATGCAATAATCAGGACATAATGGAATGGAGATTTTATTTTAAATTGATAAATATTCATTTTTTTGAATTGTTCAGTTGAAATAATACGAAAACGTCTCATGATCTGCTATTCTATGCCACTTCATTTTTACTTAACTCGAGGCAGAGATGACGCAACAAAACGCTCAATCGACTTCTGAACAAACACTTTCTGAAAACGATTTAATCGCACAGCGTCATGCCAAATTAAAACAAATTCAGGATACTGCAAAGGAAACTGGCAAGAGTCCGTGGCCAAACACGTTTAAACGTGAGCATTACACTGCGGACTTGCAAGAACAATTTAAAGACCAGGATAAAGCGCAAATTGAAGGCGCTGAAAAAGTTTATGTAAAAGTTGCGGGCCGTGTCATGCTAAACCGTGGATCATTTATTGTGATTCAGGACATGACAGGTCGTATCCAACTTTATGTAGATCGTAAAGGTTTGCCAGCAGACGTTTTAGAAACGATTAAAAGCTTAGATCTTGGCGATATTATTGCTGCTGAAGGTTATATCGGACGTTCTGGCAAAGGTGACTTATATGTACACCTTGAAGGATTTGAATTATTAACCAAGTCACTTCGTCCACTACCAGATAAATTCCACGGTTTAACGGACACAGAAGCGAAATATCGCAAGCGTTATTTAGATTTGATCGTCAACGAAGAAACACGTAAAACCTTTGAAATTCGTGCCAAAGTCGTTGCGGGGATTCGTGCGTTCCTAAGCAATGAACGTTTTATGGAAGTTGAAACCCCAATGATGCATGTGATTCCAGGCGGTGCATCAGCTCGTCCATTTGAAACGCATCATAATGCTTTGGATATGCCGTTATTCCTGCGTATCGCACCAGAGCTGTACTTAAAGCGTTTGGTAGTGGGTGGTTTCGAGCGTGTGTTTGAAATTAACCGTAACTTCCGTAATGAGGGTGTTTCAACACGCCATAACCCTGAATTCACCATGATTGAGTTCTATCAGGCTTATGCTGACTATAAAGACCTGATGGCATTGACTGAAAATATGCTTGAAAAGCTGGCCCTTGATATTCTGGGTACGACTGATGTGCCATATCAAGGCGAAGTATTTAGCTTTAAAGGCCCATTTAAGAAAATTTCAATGTTTGATGCGATTCTTGAGCATAACCCTGACTTTACCCCTGAAAATGTCAATGACCGTGAGTTTTTGGCGAAGTTCACTCAAGAAGTGCTTAAAGAGCAAGTGAAACCTGGCTTTGGTTTAGGTAAATTACAGACCATTGTGTTTGAAGAGACTGTGGAAACCAAACTACGTCAGCCAACATTCATTACTGAATATCCAGCGGAAACGTCACCGCTTGCACGCCGTAATGATGATAATCCACACATTACGGATCGTTTTGAGTTCTTTATTGGTGGTCGTGAGTTGGCCAATGGTTTCTCAGAGCTAAACGACCCGATTGATCAGGCTGAACGTTTTCAGGCACAGGTGGCTGAAAAAGACGCGGGTGATGATGAAGCCATGCATTATGATGCCGAGTTTGTGGAAGCACTTGAATATGGTCTGCCTCCTACAGCAGGTGAGGGAATTGGTATTGACCGTTTGGTTATGCTTTTTGCTGATGCGCCGAGTATCCGTGACGTGATTTTATTCCCACATATGCGTCGTAAAGATTAATTTTTTAATCCTATAAATACTTGAAAAGGCCGCTTTTAAAAGCGGCTTTTTTGTTTGGATGTTAAGAAAATGTAATTGTTTCCTTTAATGATTGAAAAGTGTAGATAAAAAACGATGATGTCCTGCATAAATATATCTGAGAATATTTCTGGCATGTTTTTAAAAAAATCACTGTCTATGTCGGTATTTGCCTACTTTTCTTCTATTACCCTTGCTCAGGGTCTAGTGCTGAATAATGAAAATTTACGTACCGATTTAAACTGGTTAAACCAGCAAGGTGTTATCCAGATCAGTACCTCAACATGGCCATTGAGTGGTGATGAAATTCAACGTGCATTGGCGCAGGTGAAAGTCAGTAATAACACCCAGCAAAAAGTGGTTAATTCAGTCATTCATTCGCTAAAGGCAGATAATGCGCCAGCCAAGATTAGTTTACATGCTGGTACTGACTTAAAAATAATTCCCCAAACATTTGGCGATAATCAAAAATCACAATATCAGGTTGCGGCTGAGTTTAATGCGGGTGGGGAAAGCTGGGATGCAAAACTACGTGTTAATGGGGAAAAAATCCTTTAATTGATAATGGACATGATGCTAATGTCGAGGGTTCCTATCTTGCGGGCAAACTCTGGAATCAATGGTTGATTGCTGGGCAAATCCCAACTTACTGGGGACCAGGACATGATGGAAGCCTGATTCGTGGTGATGCCAGCCGTCCTGTTTATGGAATAACCGCTCAGCGTGCGGTACAGAATGCCTTTGAAACAAAGTGGCTATCATGGATTGGTTCTTGGCAATATCAGGCCTTTGCAGGGCAACTGGACGATTACAAAGCCATTCCAGATGCGAAACTTCTTGGTCTACGCTTGACTGCACAACCTTTGCCTTATCTGGAGTTTGGCGCTTCACGTATATTGCAATGGGGGGGCGAGGGACGCTCAGAAAGTCTGGATTCTTTATGGAACGCGATTAAAGGAAACGACAACTTTGACTCCGCAGATGATGGTAAGTCAAATCAGATTGCAGGTCTGGATTTTCGTCTAAATATGCAGCCATTATTGCAAATACCTGTGGGTATTTATGGACAATATGTAGGTGAAGATGAAGCAGGATTCTTGCCAGCCAAAAAAATGTATCTAGCAGGTACAGATTTCTCTTCAACTTATAAGAATATGCCATATCAGCTTTATGCAGAATGGGCAGATACACGTACCAATGGTCAAGTGGATGGCGTGTCTTATAACCATTATGTTTATACCGATGGTTATTATCAGCATGGTTTCCCATTAGGACATGCAATCGGTGGTGATGGGCAGATGTATTCTGTTGGTGGTGACATTCGCTTTGATGTGATGAACCGCCTAAGTGGGCGTGCCTTATATGCCAAAGTAAACCAGTCTAATTTAGCCATTAATGCGGCATTTCCAAAAGAAGATACTGTTAAGGGGCTGGATCTCACCTGGACACACTATATAAAACCGACACTTCCACTGAAAGTGAATGGCTGGTTCAGCGACTCTGATTTAAATGGCCGTGATGGCGGTGTTTCGGTAGGCGTTGAAATTCCATTGGAACGCAATATGTTCGGTTTCTAAATTAACCAACTCAGAAAGAAGCCTGTATGGGCTTCTTTTTTGTTTAAATTCATGTGAAATAGGTTGCATCTATATTCCTGAATATAATTTTCATATCATAATTTTGCATATTTATATGAAAAAACAAGCTAAAGAAGCCGTTCTAAATTATTATAATGGATAAACTTTACTAGATTGCTCATTTGTCCACTAGTAAGAATATCGATATCACGAAAAATTGGAGTTGTTATGATACTCGTTCCTCCACACGGTCTTCCAAGTGGTGGTTTAATACCACTTATAGATTTTATGGGTAACATTGATAAGGGGGGATATGTACATGACTGAAAATAGATTAACTCACCTCAATCAACTTGAGGCAGAAAGTATTCATATTATTCGTGAAGTTGCAGCTGAATTTGAAAATCCAGTGATGCTTTATTCAATTGGTAAAGATTCAGCAGTCATGTTACATCTTGCCTTGAAAGCATTTTATCCTGCTAAGCTTCCTTTTCCACTCCTGCATGTAGATACAGGTTGGAAGTTTAAAGACATGATCACATTCCGTGATAACATGGCAAAAACTCATGGCTTTGATTTGATCGTACATCAGAACAAAGAAGGTCGTGATGCAGGCATTAACCCGTTTGATCATGGTAGTTCAAAATATACCGACATCATGAAAACTCAGGGTTTAAAACAAGCATTAGATAAATATCAGTTTGATGCTGCGTTTGGTGGTGCACGTCGTGATGAAGAAAAATCACGTGCGAAAGAACGTGTTTATTCATTCCGTGATACGAAGCATCGTTGGGATCCAAAAAACCAACGTCCAGAACTTTGGAATCTTTACAATGGTAAAGTGAACAAAGGTGAGAGTATTCGTGTTTTCCCTTTATCTAACTGGACTGAGTTAGATATTTGGCAATATATTTACTTAGAAAATATTCAACTTGTTCCTCTTTACTTCTCGGCTGTACGCCCAGTTGTAGAGCGTAGCGGTACGTTAATCATGGTCGATGACGAGCGTATGCGTTTAAAGGAAGGTGAAGTTCCTCAAATGAAATCGGTACGTTTCCGTACACTTGGTTGTTACCCATTAACAGGTGCAGTTGAGTCTGAGGCGGATACATTGCCTGAAATTATCCAAGAAATGCTTTTGGCTACTAGTTCAGAGCGTCAGGGTCGTATGATTGACCATGATGAAGCTGGCTCAATGGAAAAGAAAAAGCAGGAAGGTTATTTCTAATTTCCTTAAGCAAGTCCCTCTGTTAAAAGAGGGATGTAGGGAAATTACAAAATTAGATTTCAAATTTTGTGGAGTTTTGAGCAATGTCTCATCAATCAGATCTTATTAGCCAAGATATTTTGGCATATTTAAAACAGCACGAAAATAAAGACCTTTTGCGCTTCTTGACCTGCGGTAACGTCGATGATGGTAAGTCAACGCTAATTGGTCGTTTACTTTATGACTCAAAGTTGATCTATGAAGATCAATTACAAGCAGTAACGCGTGATAGTAAAAAAGTAGGTACAACAGGAGATGCTCCTGACCTTGCTTTACTGGTTGATGGTTTACAAGCTGAACGTGAACAGGGGATTACGATTGATGTAGCCTATCGTTATTTCTCTACAGAAAAGCGTAAGTTCATCATTGCTGATACGCCAGGACATGAGCAATATACGCGTAACATGGCAACAGGTGCATCAACGGCTGATCTTGCGATTATCCTGATTGATGCGCGTTATGGTGTGCAAACGCAAACTCGCCGTCATACTTTTATTGCAAGTTTACTTGGTATTAAAAATATCGTTGTTGCGATCAATAAAATGGACTTGGTTGAGTTCTCTGAATCTCGTTTCAACGAAATCCAAGTTGAATATGATGCATTCTTAAGCCAGCTTGGTGAGCGTCGTCCAGAGAATATTTTATTCGTTCCGATTTCAGCATTGAATGGCGACAACGTTGTTAATCCATCTGCAAGTACGCCTTGGTACAAGGGTCAAACCTTGATGAGCATTCTTGAGTCAGTGGAAATCAAGCGTGATTCGAACAAAAAAGAATTTCGTTTCCCCGTTCAGTATGTGAATCGTCCAAATCTTGATTTCCGTGGTTTTGCAGGTACGATTGCGCTGGGTGAAATCAATGTCGGTGATGAGATTGTTGCATTGCCATCAGGTAAAAAATCAACGGTCAAAGAGATTGTGACCTTTGATGGAAACCTTGAACAAGCAATTGCAGGTCAAGCGGTTACTTTAACGTTAAATGATGAAATTGATATTTCACGTGGTAATGTTTTAGTTCGTGCAGGTGAACAACCGCTTATTTCGCGTAGTGTTCGTGCATCTGTTGTATGGATGAATGAACATCCACTAGTGAAAGGTAAACTATATAACCTTAAAATCGGTACGCAAACTGTTCCTGCAAAAGTCAGTGCGATTAATTACCGTGTCAACGTAAATACACTTGAACATACTCAAGTTGAAGAGCTTGAGTTAAATGCAATTGCAGATCTTGTAATTGAGTTTGATGCTCCAGTGGTATTTGACCAATATCAAGACAGCCGTTATACGGGTTCATTGATCTTTATTGACCGCTTAAGCAACGTTACTGTTGGTGCGGGGATGATTGAAGCAGCAGTGGAATGGACTGCGCATAGCAATCCTGTCACTGCGGAAGATCGTGCTGCGCGCTTAGGTCAGAAACCTGCTGTGATTGGTGTTTCTGCTCAGTTGATTGAACAGGCTCAGGCTTTGGAAAGTTTGTTGATTCAACAAGGTGTGGTTGCGATTGCAAAAGTTGGTTTAACGACTGAGCAAACTGTTTTATTGCGTGAAACAGGTGTAGTGGTTATTACAACAACTGTTGATGGTACAGATACCGATATTAATGCTGAAACAGTTGAAGAAGCAGCTGAAAAAATCGTGGAGTTAGTTCGTCTTTAATAGCTTGGACTGACTTCTAAAAGCCTGCTTATGCAGGCTTTTTTATTTTATAAATTCGAAATTTATATCTTTGAAGGTTTTTGATTCTTCGATTTAATTTAAAATAGTGATAAATATATCGGGCTGATATTTTTTTATTCTGTTTTGAAAGGTCTTTTATGAGACAATAGTTCTTTGAATTATTGTCTAAGGACTCCCATGACTGAGCAAACTCCTGAATATTTAAGCGATATCGAAATTTTAGACATTTTACAGTCTATGAAAAAAGATAAGCTTGATGCAGAAGCGAACGAAATCATCCGTAATGGGGGTAAGGCTGGGCGTCAAGAAGCGCACAAGCAAGCTTTGGTTGCACTGAATACAAGTTTTGAAGATAAATTTGTAGAAGCAGTAACACTTGCATTAGGTTTAAATTCTGGACAAGCTAAAAAAATTCGTTATAAAAAAGATCGTATTCGTATTTTAAAAGTGCGAGGTATTGATTATCTTGCGATTGATGGAGCTGAAACAGCTCAAGTTCTGTCTCAGGTTGCTCAAGCAATTGTGCGTGAAGACGCGATTGTCACCCATGATTTGCACAATATTTTTCCATTCTGGAAAGAGGGCTGGCCGATGGTTCAGTTCGACAATGTTTATAAAATTTTGGCGGAAGATATTGCCATTCATTATCAGGCAATGCTGGATGAGTTAATTTCATTGTATGGTGGAAATTAAAATCTAGTGGTGGTATCAAATTCTTTGTACTGCTCTTTGCTATTATTGCTTTGCTATTTTGGTTTGTTGCAAAGTAAAAAAAGCCCATTTTAGTGTAATGCCAGTCAGTTAAACTTTTAAACCCCTCTAAATCTCCCCTTAGTAAGGGGAAACTTTCCACAAATCAAATGTTTGTGAATTTCCCGCCTTTTTAAGGGATGAAGAATGGTTATAGTTCCACAAGGGAGGGTTATTAAGCTCTTAACTGATTAGCATGACCACTTTAGTGGGCTTTGTTTTTTAGGATGAGCTTTCCTGTGTGGGTGATTCCGACTCTTGGTTTGGTATAATTTGAGTCACAAGAAGCTGGTCAATTTTATAATGGTCAATATCGACCACTTCAAACTTAAAACCTGCATATTCTACAGCATCGGCTGGGCGTGGGATTTTGCGTAAACGGTACATAATAAAACCTGCAATGGTTTCATAGTTTTCATTTTCTGGAAACTCTTCAATCGCCAGCGCATGTTTCACATCTTCTATGGGGGTGCTGCCATCAATGAACCATGAATGATTATCCCGTTTGATGATCTGCTGTTCTTCCTCCATTGGCGTGACCCAGTCGCCCATCACAGTAATCATGATGTCACTGAGGGTAATCACACCCACCACCAGCGCATATTCATTGATCACGACTGCAAATTTTTCTTTGGTTGAACGGAAACGGTCTAGCAGCTCAGACAGGGTGAGGGTATCAGGAATAATCAGGACGGTACGGATGGTTGATTCATTCAGTTGCAGTAATGACTGGTTGTTTAAAATCCGAACCAGAATGTCTTTGGCATCCACATAGCCAATTACCTGATCAATGTGCTCATTACAGACAAGGAATTTTGAATAAGGATATTCCGCCAGTTTTTGTCGAATACTGTTTTCATTTTCCTTGAGGGTAAAATACACCACATTTTCACGTGTGGTCATACTGGATGGAACTGTGCGTTCCTCCAGCTCAAACACATTTTCAATAAAATGGTGCTCCTGCTTTTGCAGAACGCCTGCCTGTGCGCCTGCATCCATAACTGCGGAAATATCATCAAAGGTGATATTGTCGTCACGAATGGTATTGACCTTGAACAGGCGAAACAACAGGTTGGCAATTGCATTAATTCCCCAAGCCAACGGTTTACAGACTTTGATGAAGATCTGAATGGGTTCAATCACCCTAATCGAAATCTTTTCAGGTGCAATCATCGCCAGACGTTTGGGCATGAGGTCGGCAAATAAAATAAACAGTGAGGTGACCAGAGTAAAGGAGAGGGCGAAACCAATTGTTTCAAGCCAGGGGCCTGTATAAAACCGTGCAACAAACTCCACAAAATAGGGGCGAAACGCCCCTTCACCTAAAATACCGCCTAAAATGGCAATCGCATTTAGACCAATTTGTGAGGCGGCAAAGAAATCGGCAGACTGTTGCTGCAAGTCCAGAACTTTTTGGGCACGGATTTCGCCCGATTCCGCTAAAATCTTCAGCTTCACCTTTCGCGCGCCCGCAAGGGCAATTTCAGTGAGTGAAAGAAAACCTGCTGCAGAAATCAGCAGCATAATGACAATAATATTTTGGAAGAGACTCACACATCACCTGTGGTGCATATTATTATGAATATGTTGTAACATAAAAAACGACTAAGGTAATGAGAACATTACCTCAGTGTAACACTAGGGTTCAACAAGCATACTCGTAGAAAGCCAGACATTGTTACAAAAGAAGATGTTAATATTGTGAAAACTGCGTATTATTTAAAAGAAATTCGCGATTTTCTTCTTCAATCATTTGCCGTGCCACAAACAGAATCAATTGTCTTAACCAGCGATGCGCTGGATGATGATGCAATAAAGGACACCAGGCCATCTTTAATTCAAATTCAGGAATATAAAATGGAGGGTCCTTTATAACCAGTTTTGGATTTTGTGCCTGTAGGCGTGCCATACGTGTGGGGAGTGTGGCAATCAAATCAACATTCTGCGCCAGCAGGGCAGGCATTTGATAATGACGGGTAAACACCGAAATTTTACGGCGTTGGCCAATCCGTTCCAAAGCCTGATCAATCCAGCCTAAACCAGCCTGTTTGTCTGGGTTGACACCAAAGCCGACCCCCATACCTGTCTTGGATACCCAGATATGCTGGGCATCTAAATAACTTTTTAAATTAAGATGGGTTACAGCAGGGTGTTTGTCATTCAGGATACAACTAAAGCTGTCACGCCAAACCAAGACTTGATGGAAGCTTTGGGGAATTTCATTAAAACGGTTAATCGCCAGATCAACCTTGCCCTGTTCCATATCTCGGTAGGACACATCACTTGGGGTTAGGAAGTCTAAGACAACATTTGGCGCTTCAGAACGCAGTGCCTTAACAAGGCGAGGAACCAGAGTGGCTTCAGCATAGTCCGAGGTCATGATGCGGAACACACGATTGCTGGTATAGGGTCTGAACTCGGTACGAGGTTCCAGAATCATGGAAAGGTCTGACAATGCGTCACGAATACGGGGTTGCAGTTCCAGTGCCCGTTCAGTTGGTGTCATTCCTTCGGAAGATCGGATCAGGAGAGGGTCATTAAATAAATTACGCAAGCGGCGTAAAATATTACTCATGGCAGGTTGAGTAACACCTAGTTGTTCTGCTGCGCGTGTGACATTTTTTTCACGAAGAAGTACATCAAGATAAATTAATAAATTGAGATCAACCCGCTCCAGATTCATAAAAAAAATACCGAAAATAAAATCCTTAAATTATGTTGAATTATGCCATATTTAAAGCTGTTTGTGTAACTTAATACTACAATAAAGCCTTGGCTATCAGTCCAATCAGGAAATCATTTCCCCATGAGAAAATTTCACTTTCATAAAGGGATAAAATTTATCTACAGACTGGGCCACCAATGGCAAAAAATGTCAGTTTTGGAGAGTATGGCAAGTCCTAAAATTGTATTTAAATAAGTCAAATGTAAGAAAAAAGAGAATTTCATAAAAAATTAATCATTAAAAAATTATGAATAACAATAACTTGAACTGTTTTTTAATCCAAATAAAATGATCTTTATCCATATATTTCATAAGAAAATACCGAAAATTACCCAATAATATTGGATAAATTGGTTGGCACAGACTAAGCTGTGCAAAATATTGAAGAAGTGCTTGAAATCTCGCCTATAAAAAAGCATGATTTTCAGCGTCCATTCGATGCCAATCCCTCTAAAGGAATATATCATGTCTACATATTTAACAGCGATTGATGCAATCCGCGAATTAAAAGCAAAATTCGGCGACACTTGGCGCGATATTAGCCCAGAAGATGCTGCACGTATGCAAATGCAAAACCAATTCAAAACTGGTTTGGATATCGCTAAATACACAGCGGCTATCATGCGTAAAGATATGGCTGAATATGACGCTGACTCTAGCAAATACACTCAATCATTAGGTTGCTGGCACGGTTTTATCGCGCAACAAAAAATGATTGCGAACAAAAAATACTTCGGTACAACTTCTAAGCGTTACATTTACCTTTCTGGCTGGATGGTTGCTGCTCTTCGTTCAGAATTTGGTCCACTTCCTGACCAATCTATGCACGAAAAAACTTCAGTACCTGCTTTGATCGAAGAAATCTACACTTTCTTACGTCAAGCTGATGCGAAAGAATTAAACGATTTGTTCCGTGCATTGAAAAAAGCGCAAGAAGCTGGTGACACTGCTAAAGCTGCTGAAATCACTGCTCAAATCGATGGTTTCCAAACTCACGTTGTGCCAATTATTGCTGACATCGACGCTGGTTTCGGTAACGAAGAAGCAACTTATTTGTTAACTAAACAAATGATCGAAGCTGGTGCTTGTGCAATTCAAATCGAAAACCAAGTTTCTGACGCGAAACAATGTGGTCACCAAGCTGGTAAAGTAACTGTTCCACACGAAGACTTCATCGCTAAAATCCACGCGTTACGTTATGCATTCTTAGAAATGGGTCTTGACGACGGTATCATCGTTGCACGTACTGACTCTGAAGGCGCTGACTTGACTCAAAAAATCCCAGTGGTTAAAGAGCCAGGCGACATCGCTTCTCAATACATCAGCTACTTAGACACAACTGAAATTGATATCTCTGAAGCTCAGGAAGATGAAATCCTGATCAAACGTAACGGTAAATTACACCGTCCTAAGCGTTTAGCTTCTGGTTTGTATCAATTCCGTGAAGGCACTCAAATTGACCGCGTAGTACTTGACTGTGTGTCTAGCCTTCAAAACGGTGCTGATCTTCTTTGGATCGAAACTGCGACTCCAAACGTAGAAGAAATCGCGCACATGGTTAACCGTGTACGTGAAACAGTTCCAAATGCTAAGCTTGTTTATAACAACAGCCCATCATTCAACTGGACGTTAAACTTCCGTCAACAAGCTTACGACCGTTGGGTTGCTGAAGGTAAAGATGTTTCTGCTTACGACCGTGCTAAATTAATGAGCGCTGAGTACGATGAGACTGAATTAGCTGCTGATGCTGATGCTAAGATCCGTACATTCCAGGCAGATGCTTCTCGTGAAGCAGGTGTGTTCCATCACTTGATCACTCTTCCGACTTACCACACTGCTGCTCTTTCTACACATGAGCTTGCTCAAGGTTACTTCGGTACTGAAGGTATGTTGGCTTATGTTGCTGGCGTACAACGTAAAGAAATCCGCGGCGGTATCGCATGTGTTAAACACCAAGCAATGGCTGGTTCTGACATCGGTGATGACCACAAAGAAATCTTCGCTGGTGACAATGCATTGAAAGCTGGTGATGATTCTAAAAACACAATGAACCAATTCGCTGCTCACTAAGCTTTGAATTGATTTAAAAAAACCCTGCGTAAGCAGGGTTTTTTATTGGTGAGATAATTGTTTTTAGAAGCTCACTGGATATTATTCAGCTTCTTTCTTTAGTTGATATTTGTCTGCCAAGTCGCCTGTAATTTCATTGCCCTCAAGGTCCAGAGCTTTAAGATAACCCTCAGCAACAAAATATTTACGGCTATCACCAGCTTTATCTAATTCAATAATAGATGA
>CAZKJI010000032.1:0-18029 GCA_964553005.1 uncultured Acinetobacter sp.
GTAGAACAGTCAGTTGTTCCAAAAAAGGTCGGTTTATTCCGACCTTTTTTATTGTCTATTTGAAACAGCAAATATTGATCATTTGTCTTCGAGTGGCATGTATATCATTCTAATGTTTAGCTAAAGATGGCTCATGAAAAAGTTGGAACTGTAATCACTTGTCTTTTGTGTAGAGTTCCATAACTAAAAAATTTGAAGACATGATGATCTTCGAAAAATGCATTAGGTTGTTATAAGAGATATTTTAAAAACACCTAAATCCAGGTGAAAATCTCAAGATTTTTTACCTCATATTTCTTCAAAATGTCCCGAAGTGATATAAAAAAAACGATGAATGACTAAACTTGACATTGTCTATTGTCAAATTTGTGTTTTAATAAAGTCATGGTTTATACAGGGTATAAAAACAATGGAAAAGCAAGTTGATGTATTAATTATTGGTGCAGGTATCTCTGGAATTGGGTTGGCTGTGCATCTTTCTAAAAACTGTCCACAACGTAACTTTGAGATTTTAGAGCGTCGTGAGAGCTTTGGGGGGACGTGGGATCTGTTCCGTTACCCTGGTATTCGTTCTGATTCGGATATGTCGACTTTTGGTTTTAACTTCAAGCCATGGGCAAAAGACAAAGTGTTGGCTAGTGGTGCTGAAATCAAGGGCTATTTAAGTGATGTGATCAGTGAAAATCAGTTAAAAGATAAAATTCGCTTTGGCCATCGTGTTATTTCAGCAAACTATGATTCTACAAAGAAAAAATGGTTAGTTGAGATCGAAGATAACAATAAGAAAAAACAAAATTGGTCTGCAAATTTTGTCATCGGTTGTACCGGTTACTATAACTATGATCAGGGTTATGCACCTAAATTCCCGAAACAAGAAGATTTCAAAGGTCAGTTTATTCACCCACAACATTGGCCAGAAAATTTAGATTATACGGGTAAGAAAGTGGTGATCATTGGTAGTGGTGCAACTGCAATTACGCTTGTGCCATCCATGGTAAAAGGTGGAGCAGGGCATGTCACAATGTTACAGCGTTCACCAACTTATATTGCTACGGTTCCTTCAATTGACTTTATTTATGAGAAAACACGTAAATTTATGTCTGAGGAAACGGCGTATAAATTTACTCGTGCACGTAATATTGGTATGCAACGTGCTATTTATGCATTAGCTCAAAAATATCCGAAAACTGTACGTCGTTTATTGTTGAAAGGCATCGAGTTGCAATTGAAAGGTAAAGTGGATATGAAACACTTTACACCAAGCTACAACCCTTGGGATCAGCGTTTATGCGTTGTGCCAGATGGAGATTTGTTCAAGGCATTACGTGAAGGTCAGGCAAGTGTTGAAACAGATCAAATTGAAAAATTTACTGCAAATGGTATTCAACTGAAATCTGGTAAACATCTGGAAGCGGATATTGTAATTTCTGCAACTGGTTTGGAAATTCAGATTTTGGGTGGTGTGAAAGGCTCGATTGATGGCAAGCCAATGAACACTTCACAACATATGCTGTATCAGGGGGTAATGGTGAGTGATGTGCCGAATATGGCAATGATCATTGGTTATATCAACGCATCCTGGACATTAAAAGTGGATATCGCAGCGGATTATATTTGCCGTCTGTTGAACCATATGGACAAGAATGGCTATGACGAAGTGATTGCCCATGCTGATCCAGCCCAGTTTGAACAAGACACGATTATGGGTAAATTGTCTTCGGGTTATATTGCGCGTGCAGCGGATGTGATGCCAAAACAAGGTAAACAGGCACCGTGGAAGATCACCAATAACTACCTTGCTGACCGTAAGGAATTGAAAGATGCTAAGTTTAATGATGGTGTGTTACAGTTCCATAAACGGAGTGAACAGGCAGATCGTAAGCCGAAACTGGTGTCATAATTTCCATAGGTAAGATTGAAAACCTTATGTAAATACATGGGGTTTTTTATTGATATGGCTTTGGATAATCTTTCAATCAGCAAAATATCGCGTATATTTGATCACATTAAAAAATTGAGAATCAGGGAAAGAGTGATGAAGCAATGGTTGGTTTTGGGGGCATTATTGTTCAGTAGTGCTGTTTTGGCAGATGATGTAAAACAAAAGGAAGTAATTGCACAGAAGCTTGTTGAAGTGGATGGGACGGAACAGGGATTGGAAGCGACAGACAAGTTGATTCTGGATCAGATTAAAATGCGCCTACCCAAAGATATTCCAGCGGAGTTTTATACGGACCTGACCAAGAATCTCAATTCTGAACAAAGAAAGCAGTTCATTGTGCAACGTTATGTAGAGGCATTTAGCCAGAAAGAGTTACAGGCGGCATTTTCATTCTATCAGTCGGCGGAAGGCAAGGCCTGGGCTAAGAAAGCCAGTGAAATTGGCAGTGAAGTGGCACATTACACCACTCAAAATGCGCGTACCGCACTCAACACCACCATGCAGCAGCATGTGGAAAATCCAACAGTTAAACAGTTGATGGCCCGCATGAATCCAGCACCAGTTCAGCAACCTGAAAAAACTGAACAGAAATAAATCAAAAAGGGGAATAGTGAATCAACACTATTCCTCTTTTGAATTTTTAAGCTTATTTATAGGGTACGGGAAATCAGTTCTTTCATGATTTCATTGGTTCCTGCATAAATACGGTTGGCGCGGTTGTCGATATAGGCACGGGCAATTGGATATTCCAGCATATAACCATAACCACCATGGAGTTGTAGGCAATCATCTACAACTTTTGAGAACATATCTGAAATTTTGTATTTGGCTGCTGCTGCTGCATCCACGCCCAGACTTTCTTCCAGTTGAAGTTCCATGCAACGGTCCAGATAAGTACGGCAGAAATCAATTTCTGTACGCAATTCCGCCAGCTTAAAACGAGTGTTCTGGAAAGTGCCGATTGGCTTGCCGAATGCCTTGCGGTCTTTGGTATATTGCACTGTATGTGCAAATGCTGCTTCAGCACCTGCTTGGCAAATAATTGCAACCAACATACGTTCCCAGGCCAGCTCTTTCATCAGCATGATAAAGCCCATGCCTTCCATGCCCAGTAAGTTTTCCTTTGGCACACGGACATTGTCAAAGAACAGTTCACAGGTGTCCTGACCTTTCATACCAATTTTATTTAAAGGTTTGCCTTTGCTAAAACCTACACGGTCAGCTTCAACAATAATCAGGGACAGGTTAGCAGAACCTTTTTCATTGTTGCCTGTCTTGCAGACCACAATCGCCATATCGCAGAGATAGCCATTGGTGATGAAGATTTTAGAACCATTGATGACATACTCATCGCCATCCAGTACCGCAGTGGTGCGTACAGACTGTAAATCTGAACCTGTACCTGGTTCAGTCATTGCAATAGCGGTGACCGTTTCACCTGTCGCCATTTTAGGCAGCCATTTTTGTTTTTGCGCTTCATTACCAAAGTTGTTGATATAGTTGGCAACGATGTCTGAATGTAAGGAAAAGCCTGTGCTTGAGTCCATCGCATAGGCTTGCTCTTCAATCAGGATCATGCTGTATAGACGATCCACACCTGAACCACCATATTGTTCTGGCATGGTGGTACAGAGTAAACCTAGTTCACCTGCTTTGTTCCATAAGTCACGGTCAACATGTTGTTGTTTCTCATATTTTTCAATATTTGGCACAACTTCTTTTTCATAAAATTTATGGACTGTTTCGCGGAATGCTTCATGCTCAGAAGTAAATAGCTTACGCGGTAACATATTTGGAATTGGACGAATTGCACCTGATTGCATTTGTTATTTTTTCCTTGAGTATTGGATTTACATTCATTGCCACGATACAAGAAATTGAAAATAGTGAACAATGTGATCAATGCTCAATTTGATTGATGTATTTGGTCACTTGGGAAAAATCCATGCAAAATTTATGAGGAGATCGGGTAAACTATGCAGAAATGGTTGCATAGTGGAATAAATGATGTCTGATGAAATGACACTTGAAGAACGTAAGGTGATTTATCGTTCACGCCGTGGTTTAAAAGAAATTGATGTGTATTTTGATCCCTACGTCAAAAACTATTATCTCAGTGCAGACCCTGCAGAAAAGGCTTTGTTTGCGGAACTGGTTGATCAGGAAGACCCTGACCTGCTGGACTGGTTCATGGAAGTGGGTGAAGCGCCAAGAAATGAAATCAAGGAATTGATTGTAAAGTTAAAACAATATGTCCACGGCTAATCGTGTTTTTGAGTTGCAATCCAGTCGCTTTATGATTGTTTTGCAACTTTTAATTTTTATCTTCCTTGCAGTTTTACTTTATCACGTACTGTCTTTGGGGATTTGGTTGCTCTGTCTGGCGATCATGGCCATTGTCTGGTTCAGGTTTCTTCAGCAACCTCAGGTCAGGCGTTTTGAACATCTGGATGGTCAGGATTGGTCATTTGAGTTTGCCAATTCAGATTTGCCTGTACAGCGTTGGCAAATTGTGAAAATGATCGATCATCATTGCTATATTGTTCTGTATTTTTCTTCGTCCCAGAATAAAAACTGCATCATTTGGTGGGATCAATTGCCCGTTACACAGTGGAAAAACCTAAAAACACTGGTAAAACTATGCTAATTGTTTGACAATTCTATAACTGTATAAAATTAATAAAAATAAATATATCAATAGCTTAATTTTTTTTTGAATAAGATTTTGTAAAATTGTTAGATTAAGTGCTCTAAAAATTCATGAAAATTATGATTGTCAGACAATCCAGACCTGAACTCATACTTCTTTTCGTTAAAGTACAAACACCAACGTAAAGTATGGTGGAGGTCCAAAATGATGGAAATTCCAACATGGTCGTTTCTGGTGATTGCAGTGGTTTTCGCAATCGTTATAGGAAGAGCAGGAACTTTACTCAGGGAACTTCTTGAATCACGTCAATTCAGGATTGCTGTGAACAAGAGAAAGAGATTGAAAGTGTCATCAATATACACACTCCCAGTGAATAATGATGAACGCCAATCTAGTGTCTACCAAAAGTAGATGCGCACAGTGTAGGAGGTCTCTATGGAGATTTCAATGTGGATGTTTCTAGTAATTGCAGTCGTTATGGCGATTGTTGTAGGAAGAACTGGAACGTTACTTAAGGATTATATGCAACACAACTAAAATATAAACAGTTTCACGTTTTTACCAGTTAATAAGTAGCATGTGCTGAACCGTCGCAATGCTACTTTTTTTTGCCTAAAATTTTTGAATTACCAATCATCTGTCAATTAATTTATCTGTGAAATGTGTCAAAATGTCCACGTTAAAATTAGAGCAACTACTCTTTAATTCGGGTATTGCATCTGATAAGGTACACCTAAAAGGAAAAAACAAATTAATTAGAGGACAGGAAGATGCCTAAACTCCATAAAATTGGACAGGGTGTGGCGGTTGCGTTACTTACAACTTCAATATTATCTGGATGTTCACAAATCATTAAAACAGGGGCTAATGTCGCATTAAGTTTTAGTGAAAATCATATCGTACCCCCAATTTTAGGGATGGATGATGCTGAAATGGTGTGTAATTCGGGCAATGCCTTAACACCAGCCATTATGTCAACTAAAGATATGGGTGCTGACCCAACGCGTATGGCAGTGTTGTTGTATTCAGGCGCAGGTATGTGTGCTGAAAATCAGGCACTGGAAGCTGAATTACGTTATTTACGTGCAGCCAAGATGGGGCAGGTGGCAGAGGCTCAGGATGCGCGTATTGAACAGAAACGTTGGGCAGGTATTGCTGCTGAACGTCAATATGCAGGTTATCAACTGTTTGCAAACCGTTGGGAAGCAAAATATAAGTATAAGTTAGGCGACTCATGTCCAACTATGCGCAATGACCTTGACCAAACAGTTTACTTATTGGGTATGGTCAGTGGTTTGCAAGCCATGACCAATGATATTAACTCAGGTGGTGCAATCAATGTGCCGAAAGATATCGCAGGGATTGTTGAACGTGGTATGGCATGTTTGGACAATGAAAAATTCTGGGGTGCACCGATGGCAACCCGTGCCGTGATCTGGACATTGTTGCCAGGCGCGGGTGACGGCAAGCCTGAACCTTATGCAACCATGAAAGAATCCATGCAGATTGGTGAGAAGAAAGGTGTACGTCTGGCCCATGCCCTGTACGCGGTTGCGGCACAGGCAAGTGGTGATGATGCCAAACTCCGTGATGCGTTCCGTTCTTATGCGGCGGCATCCACTGAAGATAAACCTGCAAATCCCCAGTTCCGCCTGATTGATAAAATGGCTGGTTTGATGGTACGTGGTGTTGCAGACCGTTACTGGACTGAAAATACAGGTGTAAGGGCAGGTGATGAGGGGCTAACCACGTTCTGGGATGACAAACAGGAAGACTCATCTTTAGATGAATTGTTTGATGGCGGTAGCGGAGCGGAAGCTCCAGCAGAAAACCAGCCTGCTGAGTAACCTGAATTAAACGACCTTTTACATGAGAAACATCTAAACTTGTAAAAGGTCTGTTTTTTCATGAGGTAGATATAAATGAAAGATCAAATATGGATAGGGAAAGTCATTTTGATCGCTGTGTGTATTTCAGTGTCAGCATGCCTGCAAGTCTTTGCTGATCATTTCATTTATTGGAAACCAGATTTACTGACCGAGTTTTGGCGTTTATGGACAGCGCACTGGGTACATGTTGGATGGATGCATTTCTTTCTAAATATGTTGGCATTTTCTTTTCTTCCTTTTATCTTCCCTCATGCTCGTAACTGGCATTTATGTGCATTGTTATTGGTACTCCCTCCATTTATTAGTCTGGCCTTTTATTTTTACCTACCTTATATAGAGGCTTATGCTGGACTTTCTGGCGTGTTACATGGTCTTTATACCGCAGTCAGTCTGGTGTATTTGCAGTATCCACAAGAACGTAAATTTGCAATCCTGGTTCTGGTGCTGATTGCCATGAAAATTGTTTGGGAAAATACTTTTGGCCAAACAGGGACAGCCCAGCTGATTGGTAGCCCCGTATTAACTGAAGCGCATTTGATTGGTGCGATTGGTGGTTTGTTCTGTGGGTTAGGTTATTCATTGTTAAGAAAACGACATAGAGAACACACAAATTGATAAAAACAACCAACAAAAAAGTGATTGTAGTCATTCTTTTTTAAAAAAGTTTGCTGCAAATTTAGGCGGTTTAAAAAGGGATTGGTTAAGACGAGGGTAAATTCATTTATCTATCAACCATGGACATCGCATGATTCAACATCTTTGGATGGGTGTTGATAACAATAAACTGGAATAGACATGCAAAATGATCAAGAGAAAAAGTCTGGATTAGGTCTAGTAAGCCATATCTGGACAGAATGGATATCGACATTTGTCATCCTCTTCTTGCTATTAATGACGCTCATTATTGGTACAGGAGAGATGATTCATGGTCAGTTATTACGTATGGGGGAGCGCTTGTATGGTGATCCTGATACTGGAATGCAGTATTCATTTCTTCGTGCAGAACCAGAGAAACCAACCTGTGACCGAAACCCAGACATTGATGCTCAAGTGCAAGAGCAGATGAAAATCAATGCTGCGGACGAGTTCGCCAGTATGTTTGGTGTGGCCTCTGAATCTGATGTGCGAGCTTCTTTATTGGCTGCGCAACAACAGTGTGATGAAAAATATCAATTCTATGATAAGGCGATGAAGCACATTGAAGCGCATCCTAGTGTTCGCACTTATCGAAAAATTGAAACGAGTTTCTTTGGTATCTTTAAATTTGGTACAGAGAACCGTGCTTTATTTTTGGTCATTATGGTTGTATTTGCAGCAATCAGTGCAGCACTAAAAACACACCACATTGGTTTGCGTAGTCCTGCAACTAAAATTGATTTCCGTGTCTATAGTATTGCGATGCTGATCGGTAATGGTTTTCTCACTGCATCTGTAATCAGCCAATATAAATCTGTCATGAATTCAGGTGTTCCAATTACCCCTGAAATGACTGTGATTTATTGGTTGTGGATGGCTTTATTTGGGATATTGACAGTAATCAGTTTGTTCCAACTGGTTAAAGCACCTCAACCAACTCAAGAGGGTGGCAGTGTCGGTTTGGCATTCTTGAGTGTACCGTTGTATGCCTATATGGCAATTATGACAGGCGTTGCGTTCACATTCTTTATGGACTATCCAATGGGGCAAGGTATTTATCTTGGTCAGTTGGTTGAATTTTCAAATATTTTCCTGAATCTTGCGTTATTTGTTTGGGCAGGTATGTTGCTCAAACAGACACGTATTGTTGATTTATTCCTCAATATCTTGCGTCCGTGGAATTTAGCACCTGAAACCTTAACGTGGTTGATCTTGCTGGCTGCTGCACTACCTACGGCTTATACAGGTGCTTCTGGTATTTTTGTAATTGCAGCAGGGGCAATTATTTATAAAGAGGTATGGAATGCAGGTGGTCGTCGTCAGTTTGCTTTAGCAGCAACGGCATTATCTGGTTCAATGGGGGTCGTACTTCGTCCATGTTTATTAATTGTTGTTGTTGCTTCGCTCAATAAAGAAGTGACAACCGATTTGCTTTATAAATATGGTATGTATACTTTCTTACTGACATCTACCTTATTTTTAATCATTGCATTAATTTTTGCTGAGCAGAAATTCCGTATTGCACCATTTAAAGTTGCATTACCAAAATCACTCCGTGCATTTGTACCAGTTTCACCGTACATCGTCATCTTTATTCTTATTTGGTTATTCTATAAACATGCATTATCAACAGACTTAAATGAATTTACAGCACCAGTGATGATGCCTGTGATTTTATTATTGATGGTCTTGTTTGATAAGCTACGCAAAGAGCCTGCACCTTTAGCGCCTGTAGGACATTGGGACAGTACGCTAAATATATATACTGCACCACCAGATGGCTCTCAACCAGTACCTAGCGTGAATCCAGTAGATGATCCACGTAATCCAGAGCGTAAAGTATCTTTTGGTAAAGCATTACATGCTTCAACCAGTGAAACGGTTGGACATATTGGTGCGTTAGTCATTTTGATGGCACTTTCTGTCAGTGTTGGTGGTTTCCTTGAGCAAATTCATATCATGGAAGCTTTCCCTCAAAATATTGATAGCCTCTTTGTTGTGATTAGCCTGATTGTTGTGTTGATGGTATTTGTGGGTATGGTCATGGATCCATTTGGTGCTGTTATTTTAATTACAGCAACCGTTGCCCCAGTGGCATATCAGTATGGGATTGATCCTATCCATTTCTGGATGATTGCACTTATTGGCTTCGAATTAGGATATGTCACACCGCCTGTTGCGTTAAATCACCTCTTGGCTCGACAAGCAATTGGCGATGCAGAGGTTGCTGAGGCTGATGCAGAAGTTCGACATTTGTCTTTTTATTATCGTTTTGAACGTTGGATACTCCCGCTCTTAGTGATGGTGCCTGCAATTTTAATTATTGCCTATGTCCCGTACTTTTTTAAACTATTTGGTTGGTATCAATAATAAGTAACAAGCAGTAAAAAAAGCACTTTCGAGTGCTTTTTTTATATTTTTTAAGCTTGTTTTAAGAACCTGTTTTTCTGTTTTTATATTCTCAGTTTTATTTTTAAAAATTTTCTTAATGGCCTTATTTGGGATTATCTTTTAAGCATAGGCTGTCAGACTCTAATGGATGATCGGTTCTGGAATATGGCAAATGCAGTGGTTTTTTTAAAAATAACTCATTGATAAAATTATAATAAATAATAAAAATGATTGTTCTTTTTTGAGGGAGTTTGCTACGAATTTAGGCGGTTTAAAAAGAGATTGGTTATGGCAGGGTAATTTTTTATCTATCAACCATGGATATCGCATGATTCAACATCTTTGGATGGGTGTTGATAACAATAAACTGGAATAGACATGCAAAATGATCAAGAGAAAAAGTCTGGATTAGCGCGACTGGGTTATATCTGGAATGATTGGATATCAACATTTATCATTCTTGCTTTGTTGCTAATGACTTTGCTTATTGGTACTGGCGAGATGATTCACAGTCAAATGCTCCGCATGGGGGAGCGTCTTTACGGTGATCAAACAACAGGGATGCAGTACTCGTTTTTACGGGCTGAACCTGAAAACCCATCTTGTGATCGACATCCTGATATTGAGACACAAGTTCAAGAACAGATGAAAGCCAATGCGGCGGACGAATTTGCCAGCATGGGGGTTCAGCGCACGCTTACGGTCAGGAAGAATATTTTACACCTTATCTAAAGCATGGCGTTTAGCGTGCTGAAGCTCTTGATCTTTGTATCAATGGGCTGGATAGAGTAATTGCAATCAGGATAAAGCCAAACCCAATCACACTGTATAAATCTGGCACTTCATTCCACAGCAAAAAGCCCCAAATACCCGCAAAGATAATCGCCATATAGTTGACTGGTGCGATCTGCCCAGCAGGAGCAAGACGGTAGGCATGTGACATAAAAATCTGGCTGATGTTTGCCAGTATACCTGCACCAATTAAAAACAATAATTCCTGTAAATGATAAGGTCGCCATACCCAAAACATGGGAATTACTGAAAGCAGGGAGCCAATCATGCAAAAGTAAAACACAATACGCTCAGGCGGCTCGGTCTGGGTGAGTGCCCGAACGGTGACAAAGGCCATCGAGGCCAACAGGCTGGATGCAATGCCAATCAGTGAAATCCAGTTCAATAAACCCTGATCGGGTTTAGCCACACAGAATACTCCGATAAAGCCTAGAGCTGCGGCACAGAGCATAGCAATGGTGATTTTTTCTTTTAGAAATAACCATGCAATAACTGGAATAAAAATTGGGGAAGAGTAGGTAAATACCATTGCATTTGATAGCTTTAAATGCGCAATTGCGTAAAAGAAACCATACATAGCTGCAAGTCCAACAATACTACGCCAACTATGCATCCATAGTTTTTCTGTTTTTACAAAGCCAATACCTTGTTTAAAAATAAAAGGCAGAAACAGGATGAGTCCGACCACGTTGCGGAAAAATACAATTGTATAGTTATCAACCGTATGTGATGCATAACGAATACAGATACCCATGATCGAAAAGAGAAGGGCCGAGGTTGTTAGGCAACCAATCGCAAGTAAAAGGTTACGATTAGTTTGAAGTGAATTCATATTAGACGCGAGGCTTTGAGACTAAAGTTATTCTATGCTTCTCAACGGATGAAAGAAATGTGCTTTTAAACTGGATTTTAGATTTGTTGAGTGACTTATATCCATCATACCGCAATCAGTGTAAATACAAACTTATGAGGGTCTGTATGAAAAATCGCGATTAGAAATATGAGATTGATATTTCAATGAGTAAAAAGCTTTAAACTGGATTAAAGCTTTTGTTGTTTTAAGATTTATGTTGTGCGGAGATTTGAGCCTCCAAAAGTTTAATTTGATCTTCTTTGAGCTTAAGTAAAGTATCAACATCGTTATTTTGTTGTTTCAAGTCACGCTGTTGCTCTTGCAGTTGCTGTTGAATATCATCTAGCTTTGCAATCTCTTCTTTGGCTAAACTGTCATTGCTCGGAAGTGGTGATTTGACAATTGACTCTTCGACTAATTGTATTGGTGCAGCAACTTCACTGCTCGCCGTATTTATATTTGGACTAACAGTTGTTTCTGCTTTGGATATAATTGTTTTTTCGGCAATTGGTTGTGTAGCTGTGCTTGTCGATTGCTGATCTTTTTGTGATAAAAACCATTGAATTGCAAGAAACAAAACCACAACAACGCTAATTCCACCAATTATCATCCATAATAATTTGGAATTTTGAGTTTGGTATGTGGACATCATTTTTAACCTTCTAGTCAAAATGACGAGGTTTGAATTGTATCACCCCAATTTCATCTGGCTCAGCGGTTTGTTGCTCTTCCACGTGGGTCGGGCGTTTTTCGCTATAAGCACATTCGATACATTCAATCCACTCGTCATCCACAGTGATGATCTTAACCACACGATCTAAGGCGCCACATTTAGGGCATTTTGCACCCGCGATGAACTGTCTTTTCATGTCAGTTAATACCATCCTGTGAACAATAATGACGTAGTTTAAGCGGTTTTATTGGTGTTCGTCCAACCTTGATGGCGTAATAATGCATCTATTTTTGGTTCTCTTTTTCGGAAATTGCGAAATGCATCAAGTGCAGTATCTTTTCCGCCAACTGCTAGAATAAACTTTCTAAACTCTTTGCCTGTCTCAGTGTTAAAAATACCTTCACTTTCGAAGCGATCGAAGGCATCACTCGCTAAAACTTCTGCCCATTTATAAGAGTAATAGCCTGCCGCATAACCGCCTGCAAAAATATGGCTGAAACTATGTTGAAAACGGTTATAAGGTACCGCAGGAACCACGGCAAATTTATCGCGAATATCGTCCAGTGTCGCTTGGATTTGCTGACTGTTTAAAGCAGGTGCCTGACGGTGAATGCTTAGGTCAAACAATGCAAATTCAATCTGACGCAAGGTTTGCATGCCTGATTGAAAGAAACGCGCATTGAGTAACGCAGACAGCAATTCTTGTGGCAAAGTTTGCTTGGTTTCGGTGTGTTCACTGAGTACATCTAAACTTTCATTATCCCATGCCCAGAATTCCATAAACTGACTTGGTAACTCCACCGCATCCCAAGCCACGCCGTGTGTGCCTGCAACAGAGATGTTATCTACTTCGGTCAACATATGGTGTAAGCCATGTCCAAATTCATGGAATAAAGTAATGACTTCATCGTGGGTGAGTAGCGCAGATTGATCGCCAATCGGTGGGGTAAAGTTACACACCATATAGCAAATTGGTTTTTGTAGACCATTGGCCGTTTGCACACGAGAACGGAAACCACTCATCCATGCGCCACCGCGTTTGCCGTTACGGGCATATAAGTCAAAATAGAAACCACCGACCACTTGACCTTGATCTTCAATTTCAAAATAACGTACATCATTTTGCCAAACAGGGGCTTGGCGTTCGATGATTTGAATACCATAAAGACGTTGCACGATCTGGAATAAACCGTCCACCACTTTTGGCGCAGGGAAATACGGTTTAAGCGCTTCTTGAGAAAGATTGAATTGCTGCTGTTTCAACTTCTCAGAATAATAGGTTGCATCCCAAGGTTTGAGTTCCTCAATTCCATCTTGTTGTGCAATGCTTTTGAGTTCAGCAATTTCAGCCAGTGCAGGCGTACGCGCATGCTCTGCCAAATCCACTAAGAATTGATGAACAGTTTCAACATCAGGTGCCATTTTGCTGGCCAGCGAATATTCAGCGAAGTTGTTAAAGCCAAGCAGTTGCGCCATCTCCTGACGTAAGCTCAGGATTTCCTCCATCACAGGTGTATTGTCAAATTCAGTCTTGTCGGACTGCTCAGATGCACGGGTCACATAAGCTTTGTAGAGTTCTTCTCGTAATTCACGATCATCGGCATAGGTCATAATCGCAAAATAAGCAGGGAAATCCAGTGTGGCAACGGCTTGCTCAAGCTCACGTTGTTGTCCGTATTGTTTTAACAGTTCAACACTGCTTTGCGGTAAGCCTTTAAGTTGCGCTTCTGTTAGCGGTTTAAAGTAGGCTTGGGTAGCATCGAGTACATGGTTCGAGAAGTCTGAAGACAGTTGTGATAAACGTGCCGAGATTTCTGCATAACGTTTTTTCGCTTCGCCTTGGAGTGCAACACCCGACAGTTTAAAGTCACGTAGCGCCAGTTTAATCGCGCTTTGTTGTGCTTCGCTCAATGTTTGAAATACATTACTATCATGAATCTGCTGATAGGTTTGATACAGCGCTGTGTGTTGTCCCAACTGAGTGTAGTATTCGCTCAAACTTGGTAACAGCGCTTGATACACTTCACGAGTTTCGGCATTGTTCATGACTGCATTGAGATGTGACAAAATGCCCCACGATTCGCTCATGTTATTTTCAAGTTGATCAACTTCTGCCAAGGTTGCGAGTTGGGCTTCAGAGCCTTGCGGAACTTCATTGAGTTGATTTAAAAAGTTCTGACCGTTTTGAATGGTTTGTTCAATTTGTTGTTTTAGGTCAGCAAGTTGAATTTGATCAAATTGAGGAACGGGAAGTGTCGCTTGTTGGAGTGTCATTGTATTTTTGCCATATTCATCTTTAAACATAGTTATAGATGTAGGGCTTAGCGGGGGAGAAATCAAGGTTGATTTATTATTTATTCGTTAGGTTTTGCGTTGTGATCTGAATTTCATCAATTGATAGAATATATGTGCCGAAGTGACTTTGGCGAGTACTTAACTTTAGTTTGAGATGATGGTTTTTATACGCTTCATATTCATTCAAAGTAATTCTAAAAATAGGAATTCCTGCATAAACTGTGTGGAAAGAATAAAAATCTGTATTTCGGGAGCGTTTTTTTACGGCAGTGGCTGATACTTCCACGATTTGAGGTTGTCCGACCGTATACGTCCATATCATTGGGAAAGTGCCTGCTAAGTTGAGCCAGAGTAACGGAATAATAAGCAAAGGAAAAATAACTAACACGTGAAGTTTAGGTTGCATTTGTACGCGTCGCCATTGTCGTGGAATCACCCACTCCTGATTCATTTTCAAATTGAGAAAGTAAAGCATGAGCAATACATAGAAAAAGCTAGCAATTACCAAGGCGACAAACTTTACTGTTAATGTAGGTGAAAAGTTCCCTTTAAATATATAAATAGCTGTACTAATACTTAAAAAGAATAAACAAGCGAGTACATAGTAATGATAATAATATTTTGTGATTTGGTAATGAGGCATTAGGATTTTATTTGTATTTTTAAATTGTTTATTTATGCATTATATAACAAAAAACAAGAGAGCCGAAGCTCTCTTGTTTTATGAGTTATTCACTCTTTGCTTTCGCATTGTCCTTTTTCTTTTTCACTTTTTTCTTGGCTTTCTCTTTGGTTTCAAGCTTGGCTGATGCTTTTTTAGCAGGTTTTTTGGTATAAGAACTTGGTTTATTCTTATCCTTTTTCTTACGAACAGGCTTTTCACCATCTTCACTAAGTTTAGCTGTTGTCGATTGTGGTTTGCCAAATACCTCTTCAGTGGTTGAAGCACGATTTGAAGTATTGGTTCTTGGTGCTTTTTGACGAATTGTACGTCCCAAATGCGTCAGTTGTTGAACCAATTGGAAGTCAATCTTACGTTCTTCCAGATTTACGCCCGCCACTTGAATTTTGACTTCATCACCGAGGCTAAATGATTGTCCGCGATTTTGACCAATCAAACTTTGGCTGGCTTGATCATACAGGAAGAAGTCTTCACCGAGCTGACTGACATGAATCATGCCATCGACATAGAGGTCTTTCAGCGTCACAAATAGACCAAACTCAGTCACTGCACTAATGATACCAACAAACTCATCGCCTAAATGCTGTTGCATATAATGGCATTTCAACCATGTTGTCACACTACGTGATGCTTCATCGGCACGACGTTCAGTTTGTGAAAAATGCTCCCCTGCATCATCTAAAGCTGCACCAGACAATGGATAAGCTTTCTTATCAAGATAGGCTTTAATTGCGCGGTGTAACAATAAATCTGGGTAACGACGAATTGGTGAAGTGAAATGCGTATAAGCTTCATAAGCAAGACCATAATGTCCTGCATTATTCGCACCATAATAGGCTTGCATCATTGAGCGTAATAACACTGCATGAATACTTGGCGCATCTAAACGATCTTTTGTCGCTTCAATCACGGCTTGGTAATCAGCTTGGGTTGGTTGCTCTGGGAATGGCAAACCGAGTAATTTGACGAAATCACGGACTTTTTGAATACGTGAGAATTCTGGTGCTTCATGTACACGATACAACATTGGAATATCATGTTCTAATGAGTATTCAGCTGCGGCAACGTTCGCCAATAACATGCATTCTTCAATCAGTTTATGCGCATCATTACGAGTACGTGGCAAGATTTCTTTAATGCCGCCCAACTCATCAAAGGTCATGTAGGTTTCAATGGTTTCAAATTCCATCGCATGACGTTTGGCACGTAGTTCTTTTAGTGTCTGATACAGCTGGAATAGGGTATTTAACGATTTATGAACGCTTTTATCTTGTGGAATGGCATCGGTTGCGCCGTCAAAATAAGCAGCCACCTGATTATAGGTCAAACGTGCTTTGGAATGCATCACCGCAGGGTAGAACTCATAACCTGTGACTTTACCTGCACGAGACAACTTTAAATCGCAGACCATACACAGACGGTCAACATGTGGATTGAGAGAACACAATCCATTCGACAATGCTTCTGGCAGCATTGGCAAAACAAAGTGTGGGAAATAAACCGATGTACCACGTTCTTCAGCTTCTTCATTTAAAGGTGAGTCTAAACGGACATAATGGCTCACGTCTGCAATGGCAACCACCACTCGATAACCACCGCCTGCACGCTTCTCTGCATACACGGCATCGTCAAAGTCACGTGCATCTTCACCATCAATCGTGACGAGTGGTAAATCGCGTAAATCAACACGACCTTTGCGATCTTGTTCTGAAGGTTCTTTAAAACTTTCAGCTTCTTTAATGACGGCTTCTGGAAATTCATAAGGCAAACCAAATTCTAAAATGGTTTGCGGAATAATAATTTCAGTGTCAGCTTTGTCCGCCATCGACTGTACAACATGACCTGTTGCTAATTCTTCACGAGTCGGGTAATCATCAATCGCAACTCGCAGCATATCGCCAACTTTGGCATTGGCATGTTCAATCAATTCTTTTTCTAAGGTAATTGGTTGGTGCTGATTTGGATTGCTTGGCTGAATAAAGTATTCACCTTCATGTTCAGCGACTTTACCAATAATTTGTTTGACACGGCGTTGTACGACTTCGGTAATAAAGCCCCAAGCTTTACCTTTACGGTCAACAGAAGTTTGGCGTACTTTAACGCGATCACCATTAAAGACTAGACGTAATTCACGTTCAGGTAATAGTACATCATCCTGACCTGCGATATTGGCCGTACCTAGACCTTTACTATTGATATAGACCGTTGCTTCATGGCTTGGTAAATCGGTTGCAGGTTGGTATTTAAAACCATCTTTCATTAACTGACCGTCGCGAACCATTGCACTTAAACGATGATTCAATGCATCAATACTTTTTTGATCTGGGATATTAAAGTGATCAACCAGTTCTGCATGAGACTGTGCAGTTTTTAATTGTTCTAATGTAGTTAGAATAAGAGTTCGGCTAGGAATAGGATTATCGTAACGTTGCGCTTCTGCTTTTGCTTCGGGATCAACCCAATTTGTAGTCATATCGTTTCATTTCACATCTGGCAGATCGGTTTAGCATAAGTCATTCAAACTTTAACTGCACGTCAAAGATTGCAAGATTCTGTTTATTGTCCAATCTGAATAAAGGAGAGAACACTATATTAACAAGCCTTGAGCTAAAAAATGCCGAAAAAATATAAGAATTGGTTAAAAAACATTTGATTGATTTAAAAAAACAGAAAAAAACAGGATCATCCCTTGTGTAATGTGGTTTTAGTTTGTATTATTGCGCTCGTGTTACGGTGAGATGGGTGAGTGGCTGAAACCACATCCCTGCTAAGGATGCGTACGGGTAACTGTACCGAGGGTTCGAATCCCTCTCTCACCGCCACTTTACTTAAAGCGCTCATAGCTCAGCTGGATAGAGCACTTGGCTACGAACTAAGGGGTCGGGAGTTCGAATCTCTCTGAGCGCACCAACTTAATAGAAGAAACCGCTTAATTGCGGTTTTTTTGTGCCTGTAAGTTGGAGTAGTTAAACTATAACATATCTATTTGATGTTCAAATTAAGGCGCTTTATTTTTTTATTAATAATAAAATCAGTTGTTTATGTTGTTTTTAAATATAATAACTATTGCGTTGTAAACTTGTAATGATCAATCTATCACCATTTGATTTCTATTTTATTAAAAAACACTTATCAATAGGGAAAAAATGCGTATAATGCGCCCCATCAAATATGCGCTCATAGCTCAGCTGGATAGAGCACTTGGCTACGAACTAAGGGGTCGGGA
>CAZKJI010000033.1:0-17985 GCA_964553005.1 uncultured Acinetobacter sp.
AGTGCATCTTAGTTTCAACCAAACTTCGCCGATGATAGCCTGACCATTTTTTCCAGAGTGTCCTGCCTAAACGTTTAACTGTTCGAAGTAATTCATTTCGCTCTAGCGAGCTACTCTTTGTATCTTTCCATGGTTTCGCATTTTTTCTAGGTGGAATCACCGCATGTGCTTGCCGATCTGCAATGACCTGACGGCATTGCTTGGTGTCATAAGCTCCAAAGGATGCAGCGTTGGATGGCTGCATCGGAGTAGGTTTGATTTCGCCCTTGTTTGCCTTTTGATGGAGCATACCATTGCGTAGCAGGATCAAACCAAATGGCAATATTTCCGCGACTCATGAGTGCTCGGTTATATGCGGGCCAATTGGTTGTGCGGTAGATTTTGTGTGTAGGCCTCTTCATTTGAAAATTATATCGATGAAAAGCCTTTACAGATAGGTTTGTGCAACAAAGCCAGTAAAAGTGATTTTACAACACGACTAAATTTATTGTTTTGCATCTTTAGATCCATCCTTAGCTATTTCCCAATAGTTTTGATTCAAGTTAAGGATAAAACAAAGGAATAGAATTGACTGCATTCATTTTGATGATGTCAGTTGGGTCAAAATAAAGCCCCTACTCTCAATTTATGAGAATAGGGGCTTTATTTTTCTTAAAATGAATTATGATTTATTCAAACGTAAAGCATTCACCACAACAGAGAGCGAGCTTAATGACATTGCTACAGCAGCAAACATTGGTGTGAGCAATAATCCTGTTAGTGGATAAAATAAACCTGCTGCAACAGGAACACCTAATCCATTATAAACAAAAGAGAATGCAAGATTTTGCTTCATATTTTTTACCCCTAATTTTGCCATATGAACTGCTTGTGCAACCCCTTGAATGTCCCCTTTAACTAAAGTCACTTGCGCTGTTTGCTTGGCAATATCTGTTCCTGTTCCCATCGCAATACCAACATTCGCCTGCGCCAGTGCTGGTGCATCGTTGATACCGTCCCCAGCCATTGCCACAATTTTTCCCTGAGCTTGTGCTTGTTTCACAATTTCAAGTTTTTGCTTAGGATCAAGATTGGCATAGACTGTTTTAATACCTAAAGCATCTGCAACCATATGTGCATTTTTCTGATGATCACCAGTTGCCATAATTACTTCAATTCCATCAGCATGTAGTTGATCAATCAAAGTTTTGGCATTTTGTTTGATTGCATCATGAATCGAAATATAGGCAATCACTTCTTGTTCTGACATCAAAAAACTAAACACATCGCCTTGTGCACGTTTTTGATCCAACTCATGGATTAAATCAGCATCTAAGGTCAACGCCAACTGTTCAATAAGCTTCTGACTGCCAATATACAGGGTCTGGTGATCAATGTTTCCTTTCACACCAAAGCCTGCGACATCTTCAAAATCAGCAACATTGAGCAATTGATTTGGATCAACCAGTTTAGTTAATGTCTGTGCAATTGGATGTGTCGAATATTGTTCAATCGATGCAATCCATAACTCAATTTGTGTCTGGCTATACGCTTCAGATAAAGACCGAATCTCTTTTAAACTTGGCTTACCCTCGGTCAATGTTCCTGTTTTATCAATAATCAGGGTATTGACCTTGCTTAAAGCTTCAATCGCTTCAGCATCTTTAAACAATACACCTTTTTGAGCTGCTCGACCCGTGGTTGCCATCACTGACATCGGTGTTGCCAAGCCAAGAGCACATGGACAAGCAATAATCAAAACAGCGACTGCACACATTAAAGCCAAATCAAACTGTGCTTTCCCAAATACCATCCACGCAATAAAAGTCAGCACACTGATACTGAGTACGGCGATCACAAAATATTTTGCAACCACATCTGCAATTCGTTGCAATGGTGCTTTGGAGCGTTGCGCATCAGCGACAGTTTGGATCATTTTGGCTAATGTCGTGTTCGTCCCCACAGCAGTTGTTTGGATTCGAATAGCGCCTTGTTGATTAATTGTCCCGCCAATGACTAGATCATCTTTTTCCTTTTTCACAGGAACAGGCTCACCTGTCATCATGGATTCATCAACATAGGTCTTTCCATCAACGACTAGACCATCTAATGGAATTTGCTCACCCGATGATATTTGCAAAATATCACCTTGTTTGACCATCGCTATATCCACCTCAACAACTTGATTATGCTGCACAAGTTTCGCTTTAGCAGGTTGTAAACGCAGTAAAGCTTTTAATGAATTTGCTGTTTGTGAACGTGCTTTTAGTTCTAAAATTTGACCCAACAAGCTCAATGAAACAATCATACATGCTGCTTCAAAATACACAGCAACACCGTGTCCTGTTTTCGCTTCAATAGGGATGAATGATGGAAAAATCGTGGCAATAACACTATAAATAAATGCTGCAAGTACCCCGACACCAATCAAACTCCACATATTCAGATGTCCTGTTTTATAAGACACCCAGCAACGTTGTAAAATGGGATAACCCGCCCATAACACCACAGGCAAACTTAAAAGAAGTTCAATCCACGGCTGAATATGTGGCGAAATAAAGGCATGAATATGTGAACCCATGGCCAAGATCATCACCAACAAACTCAAAGGTAATGTAGTCCAAAAACGTCGACTAAAATCTACTAGCTCAGGATTTGGTCCATCATCCAAAGTGGGTTGCATCGGTTCCAGTGCCATCCCACAAATTGGGCAAGTTCCTGGCCCTTTTTGTACAATTTCAGGATCCATTGGACAGGTATAATCCATGTCCATTGCTCCCTCGGGAACTGGACGCTGATCGACTGGAATTAGATAAAATTCAGGGTCATGTTTAAATTTGTCCAGACAGGAGGGATTACAGAAATAATAAGTTTTACCTTCATAATCTGTTTTTAAATCTGTCGTGGTTTTGACTGACATCCCACAAACAGGATCAATCTCTGTATCAACTAAATTGCTTTCACTTGAATGATCATGCTTTCCACCACAACAAGAAGAAGATTTTTTAGCTTCATCTTGAATAGATGCTACTTCTGGTTTAGGGCCACAACATGAACTTAGTTTTTGCTTCGTTGGCTTAGGCTTACAACAAGAAGATGTTTGAGCTAATTCAATAGCTTGCTCTGATTCACTTTCACAACATGAACCTACTTTTTGTTGAGACTGCTTAGCACAGCAAGATGATGTTAATTTTAGATATTGATCTGATTTTAAATAATTTTCAGGTTTTGAGCTGAATTTCTGTTGGCAACCTGCTGAACAGAATAAATAACGAATATCCTGATAATCAAAATAATGCTTCGACGTTTCAGCCACCTGCATTCCACAGACAGGATCAATATATTCATAAACAATTGCTGTTTTCTGACCTGAACAGCAGGATGAAGCTTGTTGCTGAGTCATCATTACACCTATCTTTTCTTTGTCGATAGGACTAGGATAAAGTCTGTACCTAGGTACAGAGTCAAGTGCTTTTTCACTATCCCAACAAAGGTATGAGAAAATGAACCTTACAATCGGAAAACTAGCAAAATCCTGCCACGTTAATGTCGAAACCATTCGTTATTATCAACGTATAGGCTTAATGCGAATACCTGAAAGTACTCAAAGTTACCGACATTATAGTCAGCAAGACTTAGAGACCTTGAGCTTTATTCAAAAAGCGAAGGATGCTGGATTACAACTGAATGAAATTAAAGAATTGCTCACACTGAATTTAGAAGATCGCATCCAAGTCAGACGTGTTATTGAACAACGATTGAGCAAGATAGATGAGCGGATACAGGAATTACAGGGATTAAAACAAAGGCTTTCAAGCTGGCTAGATGAGTGTAAAACCACAGAAAATGATTGCTGCCCGATATTGATGCAGCTTAAACAATAATTTTAGCTGATGTACATGGCAAACACCTGATGATTATGCTCAGGTGCTTGCGCCTTTGTTATTTATACAAATGACCAGATGACATTTTCATCCCGCTGTTTGAGCAGGAAACTGGTCTGTTGATCATCCTCTACTACGATATGTTGATTCGAGATCATTTTTACCTTGAGCAGGGTATTATTTTCATAGACCAAATCATTTTTGCCCTCTTTGGTTAGGACTAGCATTTGATCAAGTACAATTACATTTTTTGAATCAAACATCATTTTTCCCTCTACAATTGTTTAGCAAATTCTGAGTATTTTTATAAAGTCGATAATTTTATATCCTCTCGAATCGTCTATTTATAAGAACCATTCGCACTTCAAAACACTCATTTTAATTATATAAACATATGAAACTGACACCTTATGATGCTATTTCACATTGACCATTTTAGCCTGTTTTTTAAGCAAGTAAATGTTTTTTGTCAGACATTTGACAAAAAATGTCATTTTATGCAAAAAAAAGGCGGTTTAACTTAATGTTTTATTATCCGATACTTAATTGTATTGGCAAAATGACCTGCATTCTAAGAACCAGATCACATACATAAACCAAGCGTAAAAGTAGCTCTGAATTTAGTTGAGAAGTATCCAAAATTGAGTTGATTTGCCTGACTAAAAGGCTCATTCCTGCATCCTGTGCCAACTGTCGTTGCTGCTGTAACACCTCAATCTGTGATCTACTCAGCAACATACGTCCTGAACAACCAAGACCAAGCAATACCTCCAAAATCGGTTCGCACACTTTCTGGCTTAGACTGATGTGGGTCGAGGCAAGTTTTGCCTGCTGCTGCTTTTTTCTTGCCAACAGTTGTTCAATACGTCCAATTATACTTTCTTTTAAGGTTTTTTTAGGTTCAGCCAATTGGTCAAAATCAAGATTAAACAGTCGTGTCTTGCCATGTTGAGTCATCAATACACTCATGGGGGATAGAACCAGTTGATGCCCTTTAATTTGACAATGTGCAAAAATGGAATGAACTTGAATCATCTGACCACATAAGCGTTCAAGCTGACGAATCTTTTCGAGGTCCTGTGTTTTCCAGTCCAGACGCAAATGCAATGCCGAGCGGTTTTGATCATAGACTGTCCACCATAGACATTGTTCAATTTCATCCACTTTCGGGCTGTCATAAGCAGAAATATTGAGCAGTACGCTTTGATCAATCCCCTCTATGCTTTGCAACTGTTGTTGCCAATGCTGCTGTAATCTCTGCCAGTCATCAAATCCGATCTGTTGATAGAGACTAAAATCTTCAAGTTTACTTAGGCTATTTAGAGCTAAGGCACGACTCTGTCCCGATGCAGATAATCGTCCATCCTCACCAAAGCGAGGTTGTTGTAAACGGACCATTTTCTGCATAAGCTGCTGTGCGGTCAGCATCCAGACACTCTGCTGAGACCATGCATTGTAACGGTTAAAGTTTGGATCATTATTTTCAGCACGCGCTAAAGTAACTTCAAAAGTTTTAGGGTTGTCTACTGCTGAAAAATATAAAGTCATTCCTCGCGCACCTCCTAATGTGCGCCACCAACGCGCACCTAAAGGCAAAATTTCCAAATCAGTTTGTTCTTCATCAAGCTGATACTGCTGACGAAGCTTTCCTCTTAATTTTAATAATTGCTCACCCTGCACATGTTGAAGTTGATAGAGATAAGCATTCATCTGCGCTAGATATAGCAGTGTATCCTGTTCTGAACTGTGCTCGTCACGATTTAATAGCCGATTTATCTGTCCACTGAGTTGCCTTAGCATTGCCGCCAGCCGTGGCAGTGATTCACTTCGTGCCGACATATTGAGTAAATGCAGTTGCCGTGCCGTCATTTCATTGACATGGGATAGGCCAAATTCAAGCAACTGTGCCAGATCATCTTTTAATTGAAAAATAAACTGGCGTTCACTCTCGCTTAAAATTGCAGGATTTTCTGCTTCACTCAGTTCCAGTTCAGCCCATGATTTTCCCTGTAAACGCTGTACTTCACTTAAAGCCGCCAGATAATAGGCTGATTGATCTTTTTCCAGATTGGACAGCATGCCTGCAAAACCAGCTCCTGCAACATAAATGATGTCCTCAGCCAGACTTTTGATCTGAATCTTTAAGCGATACTGTTCTTCTAATAGTTCCGTTTGTTGCTCTTGCTGCCAAAGGCGAGCCAATTTAACGGCTTTTTGGGTTTGTGCTTTGCCTATTTTTCTGGCCAGTTGGTTTAAATCAAATGCCAGAATCTCATCAATAACACTGGCTTTAGCCTGAATTGCCTGAGGCGTTTCGCTAGCTGGAACAACCGAAAACTCAAGCCGTTCAGAGGTCTCTTGTGCCTGATTTTCAGTATTTTCCTGAGCTGGACTTTGTAGATGTTGTTGTAAATACAATACTGCGGCAACGATATGCTTACATGCACCTGTCGCTGGGCAAGAACATGACGCATTCATCAACCCTTTAGCCGATAAACATACTTGCTGACCATCACTTTCAATGCTGATCTGTTCAGGCTGCTCAACCTGTACCGTGACCTTTTGCGCTTCAATATCTTTTAAGGCACGGCGTACCAACCCTGCATTGGCATAGGTGGCAAGACTGTCTTGATCATAAGCCAAATATTGTTGTTGCCAGCTCATTGCATCACCTCTGCCATCCATTCTGCAAAATGTTCAGGGGTTAAAGCTGCCACAGCCATACCTCGTTCATTGAGTTTTTGCGCCATCTGAATGTCATAGACTGGATTGGCCTGTTCATCCAGAGCCGCCAAGCCCAATAATTTTACCTGCTGGCTTTGCAAGCGACTGATTGCATTGAGCAGATGCGTAACTGAACCACCCTCTTCAAAATCACTAATCAGGGTAAAAATGGTTCGATTGGGTTGAGTCACAAAACGTTCACAATAATTCACTGCTTTGGCAATGTCTGTTCCACCACCCAACTGTACCGTGAGCAATACCTCAACAGGGTCATGCGCCATATGCGACAAATCCACGATATTGGTATCAAATAACACCAGATGAACTTTAACGGCAGGTAAGCTCGCCAGGATACTGGCACAAATTGCGCTATACATCACCGAGTTCATCATCGAGCCACTTTGGTCCACACACAGTACCACCGTCCACGGTAAATGACGCTGCACCCGTGCATTGAAGAAGGGCTGCTGGATAATCAGCTTGTTTAAATCATGGTTATAGTGTTTTAAATTTTCCCGAATAGTCCGCCGCCAATCAAAGTTTTGACTATTGGCAATCAATGAACGGCGAAAACGGTTACGGCGACCATGAATTGCATTGATAAAATTGGGTTTTAGGCGTGCCACAATTTGATCTACGACCGTTTTAATGATTTCCCGAACAGCCTCACGGGTTTGTGCATTCATCCGTCCACGCATGGTCAATAATGCTTTTGCCAACTGTGGTGTCGGTTCCAGACTTTTTAAACTTTGCGGATCTTTAAGCAAAGCATCCAGTTGATAACGCTCAATGGCTTGTGTCTGAACCCGTTCAAAGGTACTTTGTGGAAACAGTTTTCGTGCCTGATTCAGCCAATTAATTGCGGTCAGTTGTGAATCATCCAGAGAACCATGACGTGACTCTCCTGCCACATGTCCACGCTGTTCATACTCTCGGTTATATAAATAATCGAGGGTGCGTTCCAAACGGAGTTGTTCTGCATCCAGTTGCACCTGATCCAATGCCCGATCACTATAGCGACCTAAAATTAAACGCCAACGGGCTGCAAGGTCTTTAGAATTTAAATCATCCATTACGCTAACCAACCCTGTAAATTCTGCTCAACTAAAAACTGCTGTAACTGCTGATTCAACCGCACCCCCTGCAACATCTCGGCTTGTGACACTTCACTGATATATTGGGAAATATCCAGACTGGAAACATGATTAAGCTGGGCAATCTGTTCCGCAAAAGCTGCTGTTTCTTTCGGTTTAAAGTGGGTAAATGCCTGACGCAGATCAGGTAAAATTGTGACAAAAGCAGACTCATCCCACTGTAGCAAAAGCTGATTCAGTAACTGTGCCATTGCAGGATAGCGCAGTAATAGTTCAGGGGCACTTTGCATCATACCCGACAGATACGCTACTGCATGTTCAGGGCTTGCACCGATGCCAAAATGTTGCTGCACAGATTGTTGCAAATCTTGTTCGGTTAAATTACCATCAATAAAGCGCAAGGCATCGACTGCACCTGCCAACACATCCAGTTTCTGCCAATCAGTATGTAAACGTGCAAGGGTTTGATAGAACTGTGTTAAAAAATTAATCTCACCACCAGCCACACGCTGCACCTGTTTAGATAAATTGCGTAACTGCAACACTTGATTGAGAATCTGCTGCTGTTGATCGGCTGGCGGTGTTGCCAATTGTGAAAGCAGGAACAAAGCACTTGGAATGACTTGTTGCAACAACGCTTGCAGTTCAGGCTGCTGTTGGAATGCTAGAAAATCCTTACCTGTCCATAAGTTTAATAATTTTTGCCCACATTGAATGACCGAGTCCAAATCAGGATCATTCGGTAAAAATTGTTGAACTTCAGCAAACAGTACTGGGATGTGTTTGTGCAATCCCATCAATGCCGCACGAATTAAAAGCTGTACCGCAAGATGTGAGGATCGTCCCTGTCCTGACTGAGCAAAAGTCACTTTCAGTTGCAATAACTTTTGTACAGCAACCGTATTTAAGTCACTGCCCAATTCTGATAATTCAACCAACTGTGCCTCGACATGCGGAGTCCATGCATAGTCCCATTCTTCAAACAGCAAATGTAAACGCCCACCGCCTAGAAAATCAGGGCCACTGACTGATTTGGCGAAACCGACCTGTAAAAATGCCAACAAATGCAAAAAACGACTGCGTAAACGATGTTTTTGATTGCGAAATACATCCAGTTTGGCGCGTTTTGTCGTGGTTTCATCCAATTTAAAACGATGAACTTTGGCTAATTCATAGACTTGAGCCAATAGTGGCGGTGTTTGCGTGGATTGAACCACCTGTCCTAAACGCGCACCACTCAAGATTTGCTTTAATAAGTCCTGAAATGCCTGCTGCCCCTCATCCAGACTACCTTTGACAAAACTGCTTTGGCAGGCATCAATCAAATCAAATCGGCTAATTAAGTGATGCGCCCTTAAAGCTGCCAACCTGATCGCCTGTTCAGTGGCATTTTTAACGGTAATAAAACTACTGTCCAGAATCTGCTGCTCACGCAATTGTCTTGAAAAGTCAGAAAGCAACTCAACAGTTAAGGCTTGCCGTTGTTCAACATCATTTGCAGAGTCATCCATCATTTGCTGCCAACAACGTTGGTAAAATGCAGGCGATGGCATCCCCGAAGCATAACCATTTAATGCATCGAGGCGATCAAAACTATAACGAATTAACCAAGCTTGATCTTGCTGATCTGCTGATTTTATTTTTTTGATTTTCTTTGGTTTTGTGATGAGCAACTGTGCAGCCAGTTCTTCTATTAATGCCAGAGTATGAAAACCGCCCGTGATAATGCAGATTGTGCCGTTATTATGCTCATAGCACTCCAAAATGCTTTGCAACATGCATTGTTCACGAATCAGCGAGGCATCGGCCTCCAGCACACTGTCTTCATAGTCCAGACGTGACATGGCACACCAAACGAGCACCTCATGGAAAAAGCTTTGCCAGTCATTCATCTCCTTCTTCGACTTTAACTCAAATAAATGATCCCAAAGTTCATCATGGTTACGGCAATGCAACTTATACGCCAAAGCCTGTAAATATTGGCTATGTGCTAGATAACGCTCTTGCTGTAAGCTTCGAGTTTGCCATGTTTGTTCAGTAATCGTCTGTTGTTCATGTTCAACCTGACTACTCCATGCCAAATCAATAAACTCAACTTTGGCATTAGTTTCTGGCGCATAACGAAGCGCGACCCATTCAGGTGAATAATCACAAAATGGGTAATAGGCAGTACGTGTCTGTTTCTGCTCAACAGCTTCATCATTTCCAGCATTAACATTCCGTTCAATGATTTCGGTTTGACACAACACAGCCAATGGTGGACGGCTATCAGCATGCTGTAAATCTGCAATTAAACGGTTAAATGAACGTGGTGCTTCAATCAGCACATGTGTAGCTTGCAATTGCTGTAATGCCTGTAACGTAGCATAGGCACAGGCTGGGCTATGATGGCGAATCGGTAAAAAATGAATGCCCTTTTCAGCCAAAGCCTTTTGCCATGCTAGGGCTTGTTGTAAGCGTTGAGGTATCGTCATTGCCAAAACGTCTTCCCAGCATCAAAAAACGCTTTCCACGTTACATCCTGTTTTGCTCGTTCACGCGCCACATTGTCCATATAAAAACGCATCCGCTTGGCATCATCCGCATTATCCTTAAGCACCACACCAATCAACTGCCGTGCAATCGCAGCACCACTCAAAGATTGATCACCCAGATAATAACCCTCCAAAGCTGCCGCATAGGCAATATTGACCGCTTCCGCTGTCGACATCACTGCATCAGGGGTTTTAATTGACGTACCGTCTTTAGTCGTCCCTTGACGGAGTTCCTGAAATACCGTGACCAACAGGTCAACCACAGATTCAGACATTTGAATCTGATCAGATAACTCTCCTAACTCGCGTTTCAACTGGGTCAAAACAAGCTCGCGCTCAAACACAGGATCAGCAATTGGACGCACAGTTTCAAAATTAAAGCGGCGTTTCAATGCCGAGGACATCTCATGCACACCACGATCTCTTAAGTTGGCAGTGGCAATGATGTTAAATCCTGCTTTGGCATAGATTCTTCCCTGCTCACCTAGCTCAGGAATCATCATGGTCTTTTCAGACATCAGGGACACTAGCACATCCTGAATTTCAGGCGGACAACGGGTAATCTCCTCAAAACGTATAATTTTGCCCTGTTGCATGGCTTGGTATACAGGCGATGGCACTAAAGATTTCTCATTCGGACCTTCGGCAAGTAATAAAGCATAGTTCCATGAATATTTTAAATGATCTTCAGTGGTGCCTGCCGTCCCTTGAATGGTCAGTCCAGAATCACCACTAATCGCTGCCGCCAACAACTCAGAAAGCATGGATTTTGCTGTACCAGGCTCTCCCACCAGCATCAAGCCTTGTTTTCCCAATAAAGTGACAATGGCACGATCGACCAACGCATCATCACCATAAAATTTACGGCTAATGGCAAGTTTTTCATCACCTAAAATGAATTGACGCACTGCTTTAGGTGAACGTAACCAGCCTTGTGGTCTGGGCGCATGGTCATGCTCAGTTAATGTTGCCAGTTCTTCTGCAAAACGCTGTTCAGCACTCAGTTTAATAATGTCTTGTTGATTCATATTTTTACCATTTTCTACCACGGCGTTTTCTTCTGCCATTCAGGATCAAAACCAGAACACGCCTCAGCAACTTTTAAATAATCTGCATAGGTCTCAGCTAACAATACTGGTGGAACATCTGCCAGATTCATCCCACTGTCACGCCAGGAACGTACATTTTTTTTCTCAAAACTGAGGTCATATAAAACGGCTGCAAGATTTTCCTCAGGCACATAACTGCCACTAAAACGAATCACCGCAGATAAACCAATTTGGCTAAATGGTTTAAAGTAACTATCAAAAGAACCACCATCTTCAATTGAAGCACGTTGATAACCAAGCTTGGTAATCACTCCACGTAAAGTAAATGTATCAGTTAACCAGCCTTTACGATCCTCAATCATTTCAGCATGTGTCTCAAAAACTGGAAGCTGATGTGTCATCTGCTCGAACAGGAACTTCAATTTATAGTCTTTAAAATGTACTTGCCATGCCTCAGCATCTTCAGCACTGATCAGAACCCCATGCGCAATTTTGATCTGGCTATCTGCCGACAATTCAATTTCATCATCTTCCAGATTTAACAGACTGCCATCATCACTCGGACGGAAACTGTGTAGAATCTCACCATGAGGAGAAAGTTCCAACCAGACCACACGCTGAATCAAACGTTTCATAATCGGGTGTGCAAACAGATATTCCTGCCAATCTGCACTACTCCACACACGTTCACTGCACATCGCTTCATATAGACGTTGTGTCTGTAGATCAATCACCTGTTTAAATTCTTTCTTGCTGCTGCTGAACAATGATTTCGCTTCCTTAATTAAGCTTTCATCATCGCCTTGACGTGCAGCAGGTAAGCTTTTGATGATCTTGCCATCTTCATTTTTCAGTACAAATTTATCTTTATCATCCACATAAGCTGTCAGAACCCGTGAGCCGTATTCCAAATTCAGTACACCTGTATCATCCAGACCTGCGGTTGGAATGGTACGATCTGCAAGTTCATCACTGCTCCACTGATTTCGTTCAGCAATTTGCTCAACCAGTTGTTTGGCAAGATTCTGAACAGATGCAGTACGGTAACGGCGCGAAAGACTGAGCAACAACTGGATCATGAGTGGATCATCACTGACTGAAAAACTACTCAACATCGCTTCAATTTGTGCGCGGCGCTGATAATGCTGCTTCATATAGTCCTGCAATAATTTCACCGCAATACTACCCTGTGTTTTAAAGTCCAGTGCCAGCATACCCTTGCTTTTAATCGCAGAACCCAGATAAATCGCCAGACGCTCGCGCTTAATTTCTTCAACCACCTCTTCCAGTGTGATGTGTTCATAACGTCCATAATATTCAGGGTACTTCTGTCCCCAGCGCTGAAATGAATCCTGATAGGATGCCAACCGACTCGGTGCTTCTTTAGTCGCAACCTCTGTTGCTTCCTCTAAAGTTGGATTACGTGTGTCCTGATAAATAAAGCTTTGCAGTAAATGCAGTGAAAGCGTTTGCTGGCTCTTTTCATTTAACAGCCCCATATAACGCTGTAACAAGGCATTTGGAACAGGGTCTTTTAGCTTATCTGCCAAAACCACCCACCACTGGATAATTTTAGGATCAACTGCCGTTCCATCTTGCCATTGTGCCTGCGGTAAATGCTGCAAATCGAACCATGTAAAGCTACTGGCAATTTTGCCTTTTAACCCCTTTTCAGCATCTTTGAGCAAGCTTTTAGGTGAAAGATAAGCACTGATGTCCTCTCCCAACTGCTCCAAAGCTGTCAAAATTGCTGCAATAACAACTTCTTTTTTCTCTTTTTTAAGTAATTCATATAAAGCAGAAACCGCAGCCTGATGCTGTAAACGAGCCAACCATTCAATCGCAGTAATACGGATTTCCTGTTTACCATTTTGCAGTGCTTCAATCGCACGTAAATGGATATCGGGGAGTTTTCTCAATACTTCCTGAGCATCAAAACGTAAACGTTTTCCATCCCCCAGAGCAAACTCAAGTAAACGAGGAATAAACTGTTTTGGCAATTGTGGGAAACGTTGCAATACACCAATTGCATGTAAAGGCTCAAAACCACGGTAGCGTGATTCACTTTTATCAGATGATAAACCCAATGCTTCAGCAATCAGATCAATATGCTCCACAAAAAATGGAACAACCTTGTCATCATCTGCAATATAACTACTCAAGGTTTCATAGTAATAGTTTTCTAAATAACTCTCGGCAATCATACGCGCAGGCTTTTCAAAACCCACCTGTTTCATCAACTGTTCAAGCTGACGCAACTCAAGATTTTCATAATGATGTGGTTTTAGCAAACTATTGAAAAGTTCATTCCAGTTAATCCAGTTTCGTCCGTGATAACTTAAACGTAGCGCATGTTCCAGACCATACTCAGGCAGATTTTGCAGCTTATTCTGGTGGGTCAGGATATTATAATGATGACCGTGTATCTGGGTTCTTTTCTTGCCATTAATTGTGGAGAACAACTGCTGGCTGATCTGCTCTATTTTGAGTTTTTGCAGGTCTTTATAGTTATTCTGCGCCCAAGTACTTTTATAAGATGCGGTTTTATTATCTTCAATTTCCTGCTCAGCACGTAGCTTTGCGTTTTCCAGCAAAGCCTCATAGTTTTCCACAATGATCGAAATAAAGCTTTCGGGAATTTCCCGCGTTTCAATCGCCTGAATTTCAGGCAAGGTATAATCAACCTCAACCACCTGCTGCAAGCTCTCAAGACGTTGCAAAGCGGCCACAATCAAAACCTGCACCGATTTTAATTTTTCACTGTCTGCTGCTTGCTGCAAAATTTCCCGATTTTGCTCACCCAGACGCGCCAGTAAATCTGCGGCAAAACTTCGCTGTTTGCTCTCACCATTCAACAGGAAATGTTGTAAATATTGCTGACTTTCAGTTTGGTTAAGCTGTGACAATAATACCGTTGCCTGTTCACGAACTGTTTTGCTTGAACTGAGCGCAAGAATAATAATCAACTCAGTTTGCTGTTGTAGCAGCTCTGGATGCTTGGCAATAAATTCCAAAAAAATTCCCTGCGCTGCGGCAGACAGCTTAGGCAAAGTCTCCCGAACCTGTTGCGCATGTTCAATGAAAAATGCCACACTATCGGAGAGTTTAAATAGAACATTGAGCTGATCGTGATGATAATTATTGACCCCATCACGCTCAAACAGTGTGGCAATAAACCCCTCAATGTTATTTTCAGGTTCAGATAAATAAAGCTGCTTTAATACCGCCAGTGACCAAAGATCACGATGGGATTTTTTCTGGCGATCATCAAAACTTTGATGGTTAAAACTGGTTAATAAACCATCGACCAAAACATAGCTAAACCACACAGGAGTTTGTTTGTACAATTGAGAGTAATTTCGTTGTTGAGTGGCTGCTTCCAGAAACTTGCCATAACGGATAATCTGTTCGCTGCTGAGTTTTGAAAAAATATTGATATACAGTTTATAACGTGCGTTTTGAGAGGCTTTACACAATTTTTCCTGAGCTTTGGTCAATTCTGATGAAGGCCAAAACCATCCATATGTGCCAGGACTACCCAACAATGCACAGGCTTTATCGGTTGCCTGTTGCTGCAAGGTCAGTAAAACCTCAGGATTTTGTCCATTTACAACATAATTTAAAATCTGGTTGGGCAATGATGCCTCCACCTCTGCCAGAGGTTCAACAATTGTGCTGAACAAAGCCAGAGTTTCTGACTCCAGAGCATTCTGCCCTTGCGGATTGATCAACTGATTCACTTTATTCTTGATGCTTTCAAACATTGAATGACCTCTTATTTTCCCCAATTATTCAGTTAATTCTTGATTTCATTTAAAAATCAATTTTACATTTCTTTTAATAGCCAAATTCTACAACAATACATAACAATCCACTGAATATATTTTGATGTTTTTATTATAAGGAAACAGAAAACAAATACAGCCCAAGATACGACCTAGTACGACATTTATTGTCGCACAAATCATCCTGCTTTCCATAAGAACCCGATCTCATTATTCAGTTCCATATTCAAGAATCTCGCCAAAATCGAGTATCATTCTTCAAAAGAAAATTATTTTTAAATGTCATGAACCAGCCTTTAAATCCATTAAGAAAACAGCTTCGCCTAAAAAGAAGACTTGTTTCTCCTACGGAGCATAAACAAACTGAACAACAGGTTTTAAATCGACTCAGATATTCGCCACAGTTCAAGTCAGCCCAGAAAATTGGCCTGTACTTACATGCCTTTGGTGAAGTACATACCCGAAAAATCATCCAGTTATGTTTTCAAAAAAACAAGCAGGTCTATCTGCCCATGATCTGTAATATGAACCAAAACCTCATGTGGGTAAAAATCAGCTCCAGTCAATATTTAAATAAACGCTTTTCACACCATCCTCTGGGTATGAAAGAACCAATGGAATCGCGTGGTCAGCATGTATCTACTTTAGATTTACTGATTATGCCTTTATTGGCCTGTGATCACTTAGGAACAAGAATCGGCATGGGAGGTGGTTTCTATGATCGTACTTTGGCAAGTGCGCCGCATCGACCTTTTCGTTTGGGTCTCGCTCATACATTTCAATATATTGATCAAACTTTACCTAGACAAAAATGGGATCAACCGATTCATGGCTTACTAACACCTAAAAAGTTCTATATTTTCAAGCCTTAACCTTATTGTTCTAATATTTTTTAGAAAAAAACCAACCAATTTAGTCTTTTTTTTAATATTTTCTAAGTGAAAACCCTTGTAATTTTTAAAATGCACATCACTATAAAAAACATGGCAACACCGTTGTCACTCATTAGGAGTGCCCATGTCTGAATATATTTTAAATAATGAATCAAGCTTAGAGCCACAGGTTCCAAGTGTATTACCACTCTTAGCATTGCGTGATGTTGTGGTCTATCCACACATGCAAATTGCGCTATTTGTGGGTCGTGAAAAATCGATCAATGCAGTGGATGTGGCTCGTAACGGTGACAATTTAGTATTTGTAGTTGCGCAAAAAGATTCGCTTACAGAAGAAATTGATCACGATAACCTCTATCAATATGGCACTGTGGCTAAAATCGTACAAGTCGTAAATCATGAAAATGATGAAAACTGCATTAAAGTACTGATTGAAGGTCTGCATCGTTCTAAATTAGAGCGCATCATTGATGGTGAAGAATACTTGACTGCCGAGCACAGTCTCAGTCCAATTACATTACCATTGGATAAGGAAGCTCAAGCAACCCGCTTAAACGAATTGCGTACCCTATTCGCTCAATATGCTGAAGCGAAATTACGTAATGCACGTGAGCTTGTTGCAGCAGCAAATAAAATCGAAGACTTATTACAATTAATGTTCTTTGTTGCAACTCGTGTACCTTTAAATATCGAAGTGAAACAAAAGTTTTTAGAGCACGACGAGTTTGAAGCGCATTTGCAAGAGTTGATGAGCTACTTGATGAATCAATCTGCTGAACAGCAAATTGAACAAACGTTGCATGACAGTGTTAAACGTCAGATGGAAAAGAATCAACGAGAATACTTTCTAAATGAAAAAATGAAAGTTATTCAACGTGAACTTTCTGATATGAACGGCGGTGCTGAAGATGACGTTGCGGAAATTGAAAAACGTCTTGCTGAAGCAGATTTGCCTGAACATGTACGCAAAAAAGCTGAAGCTGAGTTTCGCAAACTGAAAGCGATGCAACCTGCATCAAGCGAAGCTGCCGTTGTTCGTAACTATTTAGAAGTGATTCTAGATACACCTTGGAACAAGGCAAGCAAAGTCAGCATTAACTTAGCGAAAGCACAAGAGATTCTTGATGAAGATCATTACGGCTTAGATGACGTCAAAGATCGTATTGTTGAATATCTTGCAGTGCAATCTCGTGTGAAAAAACTCCGTGGTCCGATCCTTTGTTTGGTTGGTCCTCCAGGTGTGGGTAAAACATCACTTGGTGAGTCTGTTGCTAAAGCAACAGGTCGTGAGTTTATACGTATGGCGCTAGGTGGTGTACGTGATGAAGCTGAGATCCGTGGTCACCGTCGTACTTACATCGGTGCGATGCCGGGTAAAATTGTACAATCTTTAACAAAAGTTGGCGTGAAGAACCCACTGTTCTTACTCGACGAAATTGACAAGATGGCACAAGACTACCGTGGCGATCCTGCATCAGCATTATTGGAAGTACTTGATCCATCACAAAACAGTAAGTTCAACGATCATTATTTAGACCTTGATCTTGATCTTTCAGAAGTCATGTTCATCTGTACGGCTAACAGCATGAATATTCCTGAAGCATTGCTTGACCGTATGGAAGTCATTCGTCTACCGGGTTATACCGAAGATGAGAAAGTAAATATTGCTGAACGTTACCTTGTTCCAAAAGCGATTAAGAACAACGGTCTACGTGCAAAAGAATTGACTGTTCACGAAGAAGCAATCCGTGACATCGTACAACGTTATACACGTGAAGCGGGTGTCCGTAGCCTAGAGCGTGAAGTGTCTAAAATTGCACGTAAAGTGGTGAAAGAAGCCGTTAGCAAGAAGTCTAAAAACTTACAAGTTGATGTCACTTCTGCCAATCTTCCTGAATACCTAGGTCCGCACAAATTTGACTTTGGTATGGCTGAAGATGAAGCACAAGTCGGTCGTGTAAATGGTTTAGCTTGGACTTCGGTAGGTGGTGAATTGCTTACTATTGAAGTTGCAGCCGTGAAAGGTAAAGGTAAATTCATTAC
>CAZKJI010000034.1:0-3084 GCA_964553005.1 uncultured Acinetobacter sp.
GCTGAATACGGTCATAAATCTTCTGCCAGCTTCCCACCCGACTGGTGCTGTCACGGTCAACCCGAATCACTTCATGATGGGGAAACAGCTCATTCAGGTGCTCTTCAACTTTTGCTGTGCCTGCACCGATACTCTTGAGGGTTTGCTGCTGGCATTCAGGGCAGTGTTCAGGCAAACGGTGAATGGTGCCGCAATGGTGACAATGCAGATAATGATAGGGTTGCGAGTGCAGAGTAAAATGTGCATCACAATGCGGGCAATTGGCTTGCCAGCCACAGCTTTCACAGATCAGCATAGGCGCATAGCCACGGCGGTTGAGAAAGATGAGTACCTGTTCCTTGCGTTCCAGTGTCTGCTTGATCTGGTCAATCAAGGTTTGACTGATGCCATGCTGTTTTTTTGCTACTTTCAGGTCAATCACATGCATCTTGGGCAGGCTTGCAACACCAGCACGCTGGCTCAGTTCAAGCAGATGCAATTTACCTGATTCAACCAAATGATAGCTATCAATACTTGGCGTGGCTGAACCCAGAATTACAGAGCATTGTTGCAAGTGCCCACGATACAGTGCCACATCACGGGCGTGGTAGCGGAATCCCTCCTGCTGCTTATAGGAAAGGTCATGTTCCTCATCCAGAATAATCAAACCTAAATGGGGTAGTGGTGTGTAAATGGCTGAGCGTGTGCCAATCACAATTGAAGCTTTACCCGTCTGGGCATGTTGCCAGGCCTGTAGGCGCTTTGAGTCATTCAGGCCTGAATGCAGCAAAGCCACATCACAGTGAAAGCGAGACTTAAAACGTGCAACGGTTTGCGGGGTCAGGCCAATTTCAGGCACCAGCACCAGCACCTGTTTACCCTGTTTTAACACCTCATGCATGACCTGCAAATAAACTTCAGTTTTACCACTGCCTGTTAAGCCATCCAGTAAAAAAGCCTGATAGTGATGCAGCGATTTTAAAATCTGTTGAATGGCTTGCTTTTGGTCTGGATTGGCTGTGAGTGGCATTTGTGCCAACTGTACAGGCATAGGCGTGAAATCATGCGGTTCAAGCTGACATTGCACCAGCCCCTTTTTTTCCAGTGCCTTCAGTGTGGCGGTTTCCACGCCGCTCAAGTTTAAAATATTCTCTGTGGTGCCATGCGGATGCAGCTTGAGAATCTGGTAAGCATCATATTGTTTTTGCGAGCGTTTCAATAAGCCATTAGGGTCATCATGTGGAATGACTTTCCATTGATGAAACAGGATATCCAGTGCGCGGCCTTGCCTGAGTAGAGTGGGCAAGGCACTTTGCATCACCTCACCAATCGGGAACTGGTAATATTGGGCTGACCATGTCAACAAAGTTAAAACTTGTTGGTCTAAAATCGTTTCCTGATCGAGTAATTCTGTGATTGCCTTAAGCTTGAATTGACCTGTAAATGCTTCGTTTGGATCAAGCTTTTCAGTGATGATGCCAACCAAGTTCTGCCGTCCAAACGAAATCGCAACGCGTGCGCCAACTTGTGCCTGCACATATTGCTCGGCACTGAGCGTATAGTCAAACGTGTCATAAATATAGACAGGAATGGCAACTCGAATACGGTACAGAATCGCGTTAGAATTTTGGTTCGGCATATAGGCTTCAATCAGGTGTAAAATGGCATGACTGCATGTTGTTGAATTATGCTAAAGTGCTGTGCATTATGTCGATGAATTTCTTGCGGAACACTCGTTCCCCATCTCATACACGGATATAACGGTAACGACAACTATTTTGGGACAATTAGAACAGAACCATGCCTGCTTATCAATTTACTGCGCTTGATGCTTCGGGAAAGCAACATAAAGGTGTGCTTGAGGGAGATTCCGCGCGCCAAATCCGTCAACAGTTACGGGATAAAGCATGGACACCGATTGCGGTCGATGCGGTTGAACAAAAAGACAAACAGCAACAACGCTCATGGTTTAGAAAGGGTTTTAGTGCCTATGACCTGGCGTTGATGACCCGTCAGCTTTCAGTGCTGGTTGCAGCAGGTATTCCGCTGGAAGAAGCCTTGCGCGCGGTCAGTAAGCAAAGCGAAAAGGCCCATGTGCAAAACCTGTTGATCGCTGTGCGTTCCAAAGTGCTGGAAGGTCATTCACTGGCTCAGGCCATGCAGCAATCTGGTCGTTTTCCTGAGCTCTATATTGCCACAGTTGCGGCAGGTGAGCGTTCGGGGCATCTGGACCTGATTTTAGACCAGCTTTCAGACTACACTGAAAACCGCTTTGCCATGCAGAAGAAAATTCAGGGCGCGATGATTTATCCAATTATCCTCATGCTGATGTCATTTGGGATTGTGATGGGCTTGATGACCTATGTCGTGCCTGAAATTGTCAAAACCTTTGAGCAAAGTAAGGAAGCCTTGCCGTGGATTACGGTTCTGCTGATGAAAGCCAGTACCTTTATTCGCCATACATGGATTGCAATGCTGATCCTTGCTGTGATTGCAATCATTCTGTTTACACGGTTTCTAAGAACCACCGCAGGGCATTATGCCTTTGACCGTTTAACACTCAAGTTGCCTCTGTTTGGTAAACTCTCGCGTGGTATCAATGCAGCACGTTTTGCCAGTACGCTGTCGATTTTGACCCGTTCAGGTGTACCTTTGGTTGAAGCGTTACGCATTGGCGCGGAAGTGAGCAATAACTGGGTGATTCGTGATGCGATTGAAGTGGCGATGGAACGTGTAACAGAAGGTGGTAATTTGGCAACACAATTGGAGCGTTGCGGTTATTTCCCACCCATGATGGTACAAATGATTCGAAGTGGTGAAGCGTCAGGTGAACTGGATCGTATGCTGGATCGGGCATCTACCATGCAGGATCGGGAAGTCACCACCTTTATCTCCACCTTGCTGGCATTGCTGGAACCCTTGATGCTGGTGTTTATGGCAGGTATCGTATTGGTAATTGTGATTGCGGTAATGTTGCCAATTATTAATATGAATAATATGATCTAGGAAATTTGATGTTTGAGATGAAAATGAATAATTCAGTGAGTGAACAGCATTCTAAGCATAATCTTAATTCTGCCACTCGAAGCACAGCTTCTCGCCTTG
>CAZKJI010000034.1:3184-11500 GCA_964553005.1 uncultured Acinetobacter sp.
TTGGCTGCGCTGATTGTACCCAATGTGATGGGACGTGGTGAAAAAGCCAAAGTAGATACCACCAGTATTACCTTAAAAGGTGTTGCAGGTGCTTTGGATCAATATAAATTAGATAATGGTCGTTATCCATCGATGCAAGATGGTGGTTTAGATGCGTTGGTGAATCAACCTGCTTCTGCAAAGAACTGGTTACCTGGTGGTTATGTCAAAGGCGGCTATCCAAAAGACAGTTGGGAAAATGATTTACAGTATGTAATTCCAGGCCGTGAGGGTCGTTCATTTGATTTATATTCCTTTGGTGCGGATGGTAAAGAAGGCGGCGAGGGTAATGATGCCGATATTTATTATCAGCCATAATATCTAATCAAAAATATCACTTCACTTTTTAAATAAAATAAATTAGGAGTGAAGTGATAATGTTTCCTGTTTTATAAATAAAATATAAGTGTTTGAAAAATATGTAAATTTTAAAAAATAGTATGTGATATTTATAACAAGAATTATTCCCATATTTAATAGTTACAAGAAAAATAAATTATGCAGAAAAATAGACTATTTCTTTAGATCAAAGCTTTGCATAATAAATTCAAGCCTTTGAAAAATAAGATGTGGAGAAATCAGATGAAAGCATTTTTTATGTTGGATGAACTGAATCAGTTTCATTGGGCAATGCTTAAATCTGTGTTGCTTATTTTAAGCCTGTTGCCGATCAGTGAGGGTGCTTTAAGTTTATGGCAGGCTACAGAAGGTAGCAGCCAGATCATGATTGGTTTTTTTGCATTAAGCATGTTGAGTGCATGGTTTGTACTGTGTTTTCTAAGCGCCTTAAAAACAACCGTATGGGATAATCAGGAGATGATTTCCAGATATGAGCAATTGTTGTTTAAGGCTTACCGCTATATTCCGATGTTATTTTTATCGAGTCTGGTTGCATATTTATCGGTGCAATTGCCATTGGCCTTGTAACTCAAAGATCAATCCCGTTATAAAAAAAGAGCGTTGATTCAAACGCTCTTTTCATCTTACCGCCGTGACTTAAAGGAAACATCGACTTTACGCGGACGATAAATCCAGCCCATAACCAATAGAAGAATGGAAAAGATCAGGATTGGATAATCGCTCAAACGGTTATACAGTGTTTGCCCCTGCATTGCAGGTAAATCACCACGTAATACAAATTCCTCATCCAAAGGTGCCTGTTTCACGATATGGCCATTGTGGTCAATAAACGCAGTCACGCCTGTATTGGTAGCACGAATAAACCAGCGACCATTTTCTTTGGCGCGCATCTGTACCATTTGTAGATGCTGCCAGGGAGCAGCCGTTCCTGTAAACCACGCATCATTTGAAACCGTGATTAAAAAATCGCTATTGGATGCATTGCGGCGAGTCAGGTTTGGATAGGCGACCTCATAACAAATTGCGGCTGCAAGTGCATGACCTTTTACGATCAGTGGCTTCTGATTGGCCTCACCACGCGAGAAACCACTCATGCTGACATCATTTTGTAAGGCTGGCAGTACCCATTTGAGTGCACCTGACAATGGAATGTACTCACCAAACGGCACTAAGCGTTGCTTTTTATACAGACCGTGAGAGTCGCTGCCCGAAGACATGAGGCTGTTGTAGTAAAGTGGTTCACCCACCTGCTGCGATTTTGCCACGTCCCAATAGGGAATACCTGTGACCCATGCTGTATCTGTCTTTTTTGCCTGAGCTGCCATGGCCTCCAAAAATTCAGGAATATCGGTCTGGAACATTGGAATTGAAGATTCAGGCCAAACGATAAGATCACGGCCCCATTCCGCACGGGTCAGGGTTGCATAAATCTCTAAAGTCTTGATCTGGTATTCAGTCAACCATTTCAGGTCTTGAGGAATATTGCCCTGAATCAGAGACACGCTCAGTGGCTTGGCAGCTTTTGGCTGAACAAACTGGATGAATCCAGCACCCCATGCACCCGCTATCAGTAGTGCAGAAGGAATAGCCCAGAACCAACGACGATTTAAAATTTCGACCAAAGCACATGCCAACACAATGACCACAAATGAAACTGCATAAATGCCAAATAAAGGCGCATAGCCATCCAGTAGCCGTTCAGTAAATGCATATCCAGCAAACAACCACGGAAAACCTGTGAATACCCAAGTTTTTGCCCACTCAAATAGCACCCAGAGTGGTGCAAAGGTGAGTGGTGTTTCTGGGAAAAAGCGACGGTACAGCCATGTTTGAAAAGCTGTAAATAAACCCATTGCTGCTGCCATAAAGGCAATCATCAAAATGCTTAAAAAAGCATTGGTATCCCCATAGGTATGGATAGAGGTGTAGAGCCAGAACGCGCCGACAAACCATAAACCAAAACCATAGGCCCAACCTAGCGCAAAAGCTTGGCGTGGGTTACGCTGACGTAATACAGCATATAATAGAGCTGGTGATAGAATCGCCAGCCACCAAAAATAATAAGGTGCTAAAGCTAAACTAAAGATTGCACCTGAAATGAGTGCAATCAAAAGAGGGAAAATAAAGGGTAACTGTTTTTGTGGTTGAGAAGTTTTTAACAGCTTTTCAAAAAAGGCTCTCATTGACGTACAGCTCGAATCAGATGAATAGTGCGTGCATCTGCTTCAATAATGGTAAATTGCCAATCTCCAAGCTCAATGGTTTGACCTTGTAAATCGCTCACTAAACCAATCTCTTGCAGCAGTAAACCGCCCATAGTTTCAACTTCATCATCAGAAAAATCTGCATCTAAAATTGTGTTGAAATGTTCAATTGGTGTAAGTGCCTGCACAATCCATGTATTGGCTGTAGTTGGATCATTGTCAGGTACGATATATAGTGCTTCTTCATCGGCAATATCGTGTTCGTCTTCAATTTCACCGACGATCTCTTCGAGAATGTCTTCAAGGGTGACTAGGCCAGAAGTTGAACCATATTCATCGATGACAATCGCAATATGTGTTTGGGTGTTTTTGAGCATACGTAACACTTGGTCTGAACGTGCACTTTCAGGTACAAACAAAGGTTGGCGCATCAGAGCGCGAATATCGACTTTGACATTGCGCTCAGTTAAGAAAGGCAATAGGTCTTTGGCCAACAGGATACCCACTACATTGTCACTTTGATCTGCTGAAAACACAGGGAAGCGTGAATGCGCTGAATCAATCAGCACATGCAGAATATCAAGTAACTGGTCATCTTCCTGTAAGCTGATAATTGCTGTACGTGGCGTCATGACTTCCCGAATTTTTGTTGCTGGTAGATCGAGAACACCCTCAAGCATAGCAACAGTATCTGGTTCTAAAAAACGACGTGAGTCTTGAACTAACCTGAGTAATTCATCGCGGGTTTCAGGTGCAGTACCTAACCATTTTCTTAAGCCACGCATACCCCACGACGGACTGGATTCCTCGACCATGATCTTTCCTAAAGACTCTCTATATCAATTAGATGATTTTCATCATACCGAAGAAAAAGCGGATATGCATCAATAAAACGATGCGAAAAATGTACAGTTTTTCAAAAAGCTGTTGATGATTTTTATCGACTTACTTTATGTTAAAATGTGAATCTTAAAATATATGAGTATGATGATGTCCGAACAACCTCAACTTCCCACTGTTCAACTTAATACTAGAGGTTTACGTTGTCCTGAGCCTGTAATGATGTTGCATCAGGCTATCCGCAAGGCAAAATCAGGTGATATCGTCGAGGTGTTTGCTACTGATCCTTCTACATCTTGGGATATCCCTAAGTTTTGTATGCATCTTGGGCATGAACTATTATTAAAAGAAGAAAGTCTCGATGAAAACAGTCACACTGAATATCGCTACTTGGTACAGAAAGGGTAGTCTGGATATTGAATTAAATTTGAGGAAATGGCTCAGTGAAATTAGAACAGCTTGAAAAACACATGTGGGTTTTTGAAACTTTGATTGATGAGGATATAGAGCAGCAATTTGATGAAGCATTGGAGTACTTGTCTCAAGGCAGTTTACTTGCATCAGAGCTGACGCTAACCAAGCTACTTTCTGAGTATCCCCAACATATTGATGCTTGGGTTCATCTTGGGCTGGTTTATGGATATTCTGGTCGAAAAATGGAATCTTATCTCGCTTTGCGTGAGGCTCATCGCATTGGACTGGCAGTATTTCCCACTACATTTAACTGGGATAAAGATTTATTGGAATGGGGCTTTATTGAGAACCGTCCATTTTTAAGGGCTTGCTTTAATTTAGCCTTACATATGGCTGATACACCGATGGCTGTTGAGGCAGAGCAGATTTTTACAAGATTAGTCAAGATATCCCCAAATGATAATCAGGGGGCACGCTATCTGTTATTAAAACGCTTTCTTGAAACAGGGAATAAATTAAAATTGCAATGGCTGGACACCAAGTATCCAGAAGACCATAGCCCTGAATTTTTATATGGAAAAGTCTTGTTTGCATTAATGCAGCAAGATATGGATAGGGCTAAAGCTGCATTTTCTGAAGCAAAAGCAGCTTTTCCACTGGTTGCCCGAGAACTCAAGAAAAAACGTCATCCTCGACCTGCTGGATTTAATGAGGGATATATCACGGTAGGCGGCAAAGATCAGGCATTTGTCTACTGGAGAGAGTTTGGTGACTTTTGGAAAATAGACAGTCCTGCTTATGAATTTTTATTGGCCAATATATAGCCATGCTATGAATAAGCCCTGACCTTTTGCGATAGGGCGATTCCTTAATTTGTTAGGCTTCATTGATCAGGCTATTTTTAAGCAAATGTTCAAACTTGGCAATAGCTGTAATTTCATGCCATTGAATATTCTGATGTTTGAGTTGCTTAAAAAACCTTTCCTTTATATCGATAAAAAGAAAAAATTGAATTGATTTTAGCCTGCATGTTAAAAGTAACAAAGCCCCAATCTTTCAATCAGGGCTTTGAGTAATGGCTATGTAATAGATTACATGTTTGGATACTAATTACATGTTAGGGTAATTAGGACCACCACCACCCTCAGGGGTTACCCAAGTAATGTTTTGTGAAGGGTCTTTAATATCACAAGTCTTACAGTGTACGCAGTTGGCTGCGTTAATCTGGAAGCGCTTAGAACCATCATCATTTTCCATGATTTCATAAACACCAGCAGGGCAGTAGCGTTGAGCAGGCTCATCCCATTTTGGTAGGTTTACATTCACTGGAATTGATGGATCAGTTAGCTTTAAGTGAGCAGGTTGGTTCTCTTCATGCACTGTATTTGATACGAATACTGAAGATAAACGGTCAAAGGTCAACTTACCATCTGGTTTTGGATAGTTTGGTTTGAACGTCGATGCATCTACAGTTTTAAGTGCAGCAAAGTCTTGTTTTAAGTCATGTAACGTAAATGGCACTTTAAAGATGTTTTGATCGATAAAGTTAAACGCACCACCAATCCATTGACCGAATTTGTGCATCGCTGGACCGAAGTTACGTGAATTATATAACTCTTCTTTTAACCAAGAGTTATTATACTTATCTGTATAAGTCGTTAACTCTTTAGCAAAATGATCGTCGCCTTCAAGAACGCGAGCAATTGCAAGATCACCACCTTTTGCGACGCCCGCTGCGATTGCTTCAAACACAGCCTCGCCACACAACATACCTGACTTCATTGCGGTGTGAGAGCCTTTGATTTTTGAAAAGTTCAAGAAACCAGCATCATCACCAATCAAACAGCCGCCTGGGAAAGTCAGTTTAGGTAAAGCATTAAAGCCACCTTTCACCACCGCACGTGCGCCATAAGAAATACGTTTACCGCCTTCTAGGAATTGCTTGATGGTTGGATGCGTTTTCCAACGTTGCATTTCCATAAATGGATACATGTGCGGATTTTCATAAGATAAATCCACAATCATCCCTAGAGTCACTTGGTTGTTTTCAGCGTGGTATAACCACCAACCACCAGATGAACCCGTTTCAGATAATGGCCAACCTGCACCATGCATCACTAGACCAGGCTTATGCTTAGCTGGGTCAATTTCCCAAAGTTCTTTAATACCAATACCGTAATGTTGCGGATCAGCATCTTTATCTAGGTTATATTTAGCAATTAGGCGCTTACCAAGATGACCACGGCAACCTTCAGCAAATAGCGTATATTTTGCATGGAGTTCATAACCCGGCGTGAAGTTATGTGTTGGCTCACCATTTTTGCCAATCCCCATATCACCTGTTTGAATCCCTTTTACCGTACCATCTTCATGGTAAAGCACTTCAGAAGCAGCAAAACCAGGGAAAATAGAAACTTCAAGCTCTTCAGCTTTTTGACCTAACCAACGCACAACATTACCGAGGGAAATAACATAGTTGCCTTCGTTGTGCATTGATTTTGGTACCATCCAATACGGCATTTTTTGTGCTTTCGTATCAGAAAGTAAGAAATAGGTTTCGTCGCCCGTTACAGGTACATTGAGTGGCGCACCTTCTTCTTTCCAGTTCGGGAACAATTCATTCATGGCACGTGGTTCAAGTACAGCACCAGAAAGGATATGCGCACCTACTTCAGAGCCTTTTTCAACAACACACACTGAAAGATCAGGTAGGTTGTTTTCAATCGCTAATTGACGAATTTTAATCGCAGCAGATAAACCCGCAGGCCCTGCGCCTACGATCACTACGTCAAACTCCATCGCTTCACGTTCGATGTGTTCCATGTAGGACTCCTCATATTTTTAAGGGTGGCAACCGTAATATTGCGATTCGGTGCTGCCATGAGTGTTCTGAATTGCCAAACACAAATGCTACTATTGTGCTTGCAAACATTTGGGATAGTATAGTTTTAAACCTTGGGCTCGCCAATTGGCTGAGCGGTCATATTTTCTCGTCAGCAAGGCATAAACTATGATAAATGAAAATGATTCTCCACAAAACCCTTTAGAAAATCAGGGAAAAATCATGTTTTCTGATGATAAAAACTTAATGAACATTTCACAATACTTAAAAGATGTACAGCAAAGTCACAAAAGGTCAATTCCACCTTTAGACCAATGGCATCCAAAGCATTGTGGCAAAATGGATTTGAAAGTAAAAGCCAATGGTGAGTGGTGGCACGAAGGTCAATTGATCAAGCGGCAGGCACTATTGGATTTGTTTACTAAAGTGCTTTGGAAAGAAGAAGGTAAATTTTATCTTAAAACACCTGTAGAGCAGATTGAAATTGAGGTAGAAGATGAGCCTTTATTAATCAATCATGTGGATCAAATTGAAATCGATGGAAAATCTTATTTGCAAGTCTCTACAACCAATCAGGATGTGGTGATTGTGGATGAAACACACCCTATTTTTATGCGTGAATATGCAGGTGAATTACGTCCATATGTACATATACGTTTTGGTATCAATGCTTTAATCCAGAGACAAAGTTTTTATCATCTCGTGAACTATGGTTCTTTGTCTGAAAATGCTCAAGGTGAGGCTGTTTTAACGTTAAAAAGTGGTGATTTGGTCTTGCATTTAAGCACCTGAGGTTTAAGCTTAAAAGAGTGAAGAAACCACAGTGTTAATGTATTTGTATGACTGCTGTCCAATCCCTGCCCGTATTGGCTGACCCCATGCCACACGCATCCTCTGATGCACCGATTGGGGTTTTTGATTCAGGCATTGGAGGCTTGTCGATTGCGCAGGAGATTGCCCGACATTTACCGAATGAACGCATTCTCTACTATGCCGATACCGCGCATGTGCCTTATGGAGCCCGTTCAGATCAGGAAATTCGACAATTAACAGCGCGTGCGATTGAGTGGCTGTATCGGCAGGGCTGTAAGATTGCTGTGGTGGCATGCAATACTGCATCGGCATTTAGTCTGGACTATCTGCGTGACTATTATGGTGAGCATTTTCCGATTGTGGGATTGGTACCTGCATTAAAGCCCGCCGTGCTGCAAACACGGTCGAAAGTGGTGGCTGTGCTGGCGACACCTGCAACCTTTCGCGGACAGCTCATTAAGGATGTGATGAGCAAGTTTGCCGAACCTGCTGGCGTTCGGGTTTTAAAAGTCACCAGTCTGGAACTGGTACCTTTTGTGGAGTCAGGTCAGCAAATGAGTCAAGGTTGTTTGAATGTATTGCAAGAAATTTTACAGCCTGTTGTTGCTCAAGGTGCGGACTTTTTAGTGTTAGGTTGTACCCATTATCCCTTCCTAAAAGATGCGATTCGTCAGGTTTTTGGTGAAAAGTTAAAGTTAATTGACTCTGGGCAAGCGGTTGCACGACAAACAGCATATATTTTAATAAAAAATAGGTTATTATGTGACAAAATAAGTCATAATATTACACGTATTGAATGTTATG
>CAZKJI010000034.1:11600-14022 GCA_964553005.1 uncultured Acinetobacter sp.
TTTAGAAAACAGCTTCAACATGAAGTTGATCAAGTTTTTACTTATCGGACTTTGCGTGATTTAGAACTTGCGGTACGTTCGAATATGCCACAAATGTTAGAGCGTTATCCTGTGGTCGGTTGGGTGCGTCCGCAAAATACGCAAGTTTTACAAGATGAAATTGATGCCTTGCGTGCCAAAGTTAAACAGCTTGAAACGGAACTGGGCAATCGGCAAGCTGATCCACTTACCAGCGTACCCAAAGTGTCCATGCATGAGGTTTATTCATTTGAATATCGTATGCATGCCTATCAGGATGGCAATTTCAAGGAAGTCAAACCCCACCGTAAAATGACCTGGGCACAATTACTGAATGTGCTTGGTTCATCATTTGTGATTCCAACACCTGAAGAATATTTTTCCAAGCGCATGAATGAATATCTAAACGAAACGGGTCTGGATGATGCGCGCAAGGAAATGCCACGCGCGCATGCTGTTTCACGTGCACAGGTGAATATCCGTGCCCTGCATGAAATCAAGTTGCAGATGCGCCAGAATGAGTGGATTGTGCCGACAGGACGGGATGACCGCCAGCGTATGCTGTGGCAACTGACCGCAAAAGGGCAGAAGCTTCTGGAAAGCAATATACTGGACAGCAATCGGGTTTTTCAGTTTAAGACCATGCATTAATTCAATTTAAAAAAGTGCGGTAAAACTGCTAAAGTAACTGGAGAAATTCAGCTATAGCGGAAGTGATGTATGTCAGCGACACCAAAACCCAAAGTCACTGTGGTTTTAGCAAATTTAGGTACGCCAGACCAAGCCACTGTGCCTGCAGTACGTCGTTTCTTAAAACAGTTCTTATCCGATACACGTGTCATTGAAATCCCGAAACCGATTTGGTGGATTATTTTACATTTATTTGTATTGACATTCCGTCCTAAAAGAGTGGCTGAAGCTTATGCTTCTGTATGGTCAAAAGATTCACCAATGCGAGAAATTGTGCTTGAGCAAACTGAATTGGTGAAGCAACGCTTACAATCGGAAAATCAGCCTTTTGATTTGACGGTTGTTCCTGCTATGACCTATGGGCAACCCAGCATATATGGTGTTTTTGAGCAGCTTGAAAAAAATCCACAAGAGCACGTTATCCTTTTACCTTTATTCCCTCAGTATTCCGCAACATCAACAGCACCCCTTTATGATGCTTTTGCAAAATGGATTCCTAAACAACGCCATTTACCCGGTCTGACGTTAATCAAAGATTATTATCAACATCCCATGTTTATTCAGGCATTGGCGGATAGTGTTGTCGCTTATCAAGCCCAATATGGTAAACCTGAAAAATTATTGATGTCTTTTCATGGTATCCCGCAGCCGTATGCGGATAAAGGTGATCCTTATGCTGATCGTTGTCGTATGACAGCGAAACTCGTCGCTGAAGCATTGCACCTAAATGAGCATGAATGGGCTATTAGTTTCCAATCTCGCTTTGGTAAGCAGGAATGGGTTAAGCCATATACGGATGTGATTTTACAGCAATGGGGTGAGCAAAAAGTTAAATCAGTGCAAGTATTGAGTCCTGCATTTTCGGCGGATTGTTTAGAAACATTGGAAGAGTTGGCCATCCAGAATAAAGAACTGTTTCAACATGCGGGTGGTGGGGAATATGCTTATATTCCTGCTTTGAACAGCGATAAAGCGCATATTGATTTGCTTGCTAGTCTAGTTCAGGCTAATCTTGATGCCCTTACTCATACCTTAGCCCATCGTTAAATTGACGTTTTATTTCGCCAGAGGTTTTTATGCTGCAAGTCAAAATTGTACCCGTTACTGCATTTGCCCAAAATTGTTCTATTCTTTGGGATAGTGAAAGTAAAGAGGCTGTTTTGATTGACGCAGGTGGTGATGCTGCTGTACTCAAACAACAAGTAGAAGCACTCGGTTTAAATGTTAAAGCACTTTGGTTAACGCATGGGCATCTTGATCATGCAGGTGCGGTGGGTGAACTTGCTGAGACATGGAATATTCCAGTGATTGGGCCGCATAAAGAAGATCAGTTTTGGCTTGATATGATCCAAGAAGTCTCAGCACGCTATGGTTTCCCGATCCCACAACCTGTCAAAGTTGATCAGTGGTTAGAGGGGGGCGAAACGTTGAAACTGGGTGAGGATGAATTTGAAGTCCGTTTTGCGCCTGGTCATACGCCTGGTCATGTGATGTTCTATAATGCCAAACATGGTTTGCTATGGACCGGTGATGTATTGTTCAAAGGTTCGATTGGGCGTACTGATTTTCCTAAAGGAAATCACCAGCAATTACTTGATTCAATTCAGCGTGAATGCTTTAGCTTGCCTGATGAAACTCAGTTTATCTCAGGTCATGGACCGATGAGTACCATCGGCTATGAAAAGCAATTTAATCCTTTTGTGGCAAGTAAAGC
>CAZKJI010000034.1:14122-17880 GCA_964553005.1 uncultured Acinetobacter sp.
CGATGAGTACCATCGGCTATGAAAAGCAATTTAATCCTTTTGTGGCAAGTAAAGCGGGTTGAGTTCGGTACGACTAAACAAGAAGATGATTAATCCTCATAATCATCTTCATGGCGTTTGAGATCCGTCTGAGGCGCATCCTGAGTTGGGAGTTTATATTCGTCACTTGCCCAGGCACCCAGATCAATCAATTTACAGCGTTCTGAGCAGAATGGACGAAAATCATTATTTTCCCATGTGCTTGGCTGGCCACAACGAGGACAGGGAAATGTACGTGGCATAGAAAATTCCTAAAACATAAAACAAATAGATTAGGCAAAAGTAAAGTGAGTTGTTAGACTTATGCCGATTTCTAGATAGTTTGATGAGATTATGTCGATTCGTCAATTTCAAGCACAACGTATGCAAGCCCCTCGTGATTTTATTGCCATTCCTAGTACATCGATTTGTGTCGAAATTGGTGCTGGAAAAGGCAAACATGCCTTGTTGTTTACGGGGCAAAATCCACACACCACGTTGTATGCGATTGAACGAACCAAAGAAAAATTTCTGGCTATGCAAAAACAGCATCAACTAGAACCGCGTGAATATCTCAATCCGATTCATGCCGATGCTTTACCTTGGATTGTGCATGCCCTATATCCTGCACAGGTCGAACAATTTTTTATTCTCTATCCAAATCCAGAACCGCATAATCCTGCACAACGTTGGCTGAATATGCCATTCTTTGAGTTCCTACTTTCTCGTCTTCAGCCCAATGGCTCGATTACGCTCGCAAGCAATATTCCTGAATATATTGATGAAGCTGAACAGCAGTTGATTGAGCTATGGAAACTGCCATATGAAAAGCAGAAAATTGCAGTAGATTCTGCACGTACTCATTTTGAAATTAAGTACTTAGAACGTGGTGAATTGTGCCAACAATTGATCATTCGAAAACCAGAAGGCTATACAACCCGTTTTGATGATTTTGCACCATTGCAAGGGCAGAATATTCAAGAGAACCTTGATGTCTAAACGCATTGCGATTATTGGTGCAGGTCCAGCGGGCTTGATGGCTGCTGAAGTGTTGAGTCAATACAACTATCAAATTGATGTGTTTGAACAAAAACCTTCTGCAGCGCGCAAGTTTTTAATGGCGGGTAAAACAGGTTTAAATATCTCACATGCTGAGCCTGTAGACGTATTTATCCAACGCTATGATCGTACCGATTGGTTGAGCCCTTGGGTGAAACAATGGGATGCTCAGTGGATTCAAAATTGGATGCAAGGTCTTGGGATCGATTCCTATGTCGGCAGTTCAGGGCGTGTGTTTCCAGTAGAAATGAAAGCAGCACCGTTACTTCGTGCTTGGTTAAAGCGATTGATTCAGAAGGGCGTAAAATTCCATTATCGTCATCGTTGTGTGGATTTATCCAACAATCAACTCACGATAGAGAATCAGACTCAGCAATTTAGTGCAACTTATGATGCGATTATTTTGGCCTGCGGAGCAGTGTCATGGTCACAATTAGGTAGTGATGGCGCGTGGCAGCAATGGCTTTCCACCGATGAAATTGAACCATTTCAGGCTAGCAATGCTGGGGTGCTGAAACAATGGTCGCCGTTTATGCAAGATTGTTTCGGTCAGCCACTCAAACGAGTTGATGCGTGGGTTACAACTGAGCGAAAGACACATGGTGATATCATCATTACGCACTATGGTTTTGAAAGTGGTGTGATTTATAAATTGGGACGTGATTTAAGAACACAGCTGAGCCAAAAGAAAAACCTAAAACTTCACCTAGACTTACTTCCAGATCTCAGTATTGAACAATTAGAAAAGAAATTACAGGGCAATAAAAAGCAGTCTCTTACCAATCTTTGGCGTAAAGCAGGCTTGGATCAGGTCAAAATTAATCTGCTTCGGGAAATCGTTGATAAAAGCTTATGGTCAGATGCCAAGCAAATGGTGCAGCAGATCAAGCATCTCAGTATTTCTTTAGATGGCTTCCGTCCAATTGAAGAAGCGATTAGCTGTGCAGGCGGGGTCAAGCAAGATATTTTATCTCCACAATTGCAATTGAAATCTAATCCTTATGTGTTTTGCTGTGGCGAAATGCTGGACTGGGATGCACCAACAGGTGGATATTTGCTGACGGCTTGTTTTGCCACAGGGCGAGCAGCAGGGCAAGGGGTGTATGAATTTCTATCTAATTAATTCTTGATTTTGCTTAATTGCTTTGAGGATATTGAGAATCGTGCTCTTTTCAAAAAAAGAAATTAGTAAGCCATCAGTGAAGCGGTCAGCTCGTACAATGGTGGTCAAAAGCTTACAAAGGGTTAAAGTATCTAACGGATTAAAATCATAATGTTCTTGTTTTAATATATTTTTCCTTCTTGCCAATTTGGCCAATCGAATACAATGCATAAATCTAAATCATGGAAAATCTCAAAGAACTCATTTACAACGTCACTCGTATCCCAATATGGCATAGAGATCGTACCATCTGGGCATTGTTCTCCTCCCATGATAGGACTAAAATACTTGAATATAGTCCTATCGTAAATCTGTTTATTTCGCTGCTAAAGCTTCACCCTCAAACTTCACGCCATCCCAGCCATTCTGCATAAACTGGCGGATATTTTGGTGGTCGCTTGCTTCAGGCGTGGCAAGTACAGAGGCATAATGTTCCGCAAACAAATTGAGGGTATCCTGTTGGCTTAAGCCCTCAAGTTTGGCAAAAGAGAATACTTTGGCACTGCCCTGATTTTCAGTTGCCGCATTAAACTGCGCGCCATTTTGAAAAGCGGTTGGCGTATGTTGATAACGCGCCTCGATAAATGCCAGCACATCTGCAAACTTTGCAGAACCATCTTTTAATTGTGCCAATAATTCTTGAGCCATATTTAGTTCCCTGTTGATCAAATGAATGGTCGCATCATAGCATTGAATCAGTGGAATTGATGAAGAAAGGAATTAAACTGTACACAGCAATACAGGCAGTTTATGTTCAGGGAAAGAATTAACTTACTGAATAATAATGAATCGCCATGATTTTAAACTACCAAGACAAACACTATTTTTCAATTTTTTAGCTAGACTGCTCGCCTGTGGTGTGTTGTTGCAACTGCGCCGTATGTTGATGCGTGTGTTGCCATTTATGCGTTTGCAAAGTCGGGTCAGCAATATTGTTTATCTGTCATGGCTGGTGGATGCTGAACAGGTTCGGCAACGCTATCCTGAACAGGTGACATTGTGGGAGAAACAGGGCAAAACCATTTTTACGATTCTGACCTATCAACACCATCATTTTGGCTTCCAGTTTTTAGGCAGGCTACGAAAATGGATGCCATCCCCCAGTAAAGCAACTAGCGATTTTATCTGGATGACTCACATCCCAAGACGGTGATATTTGAACAGGTGATGTTAGACCAGTATCTATATGTGCTAGGTGGGCGTTTGGCCAGTGATGTGATGCCTGCCCAGTATGCGCCTGTATTTCAGCATCAGTATGATGTGCAACAAAAACGTATTTATACCGAAATTATGCTTGACTCCACTCACACATTGACCAGTGATGTCAAAATAACAACGGAAAAATGTTTACCAAATACATGGCAGCATCTATTTTTTTCATGGGATGAGGCGGTACATTTCCTTGTAGATTAGCATCATGCATGAGCGGAATGGGTGGATCAACCGCAAATATTATCACAAGGTGATATTGAAATGCCTGTACCGTTTCAAGAGATTCAGGCGGCAGAAATACATGCTT
>CAZKJI010000035.1:0-12262 GCA_964553005.1 uncultured Acinetobacter sp.
ATGCGATTGATGGTGATGAGCTGATTGATTGGTTGCGTAAACAGCCATTGAGTTTATCTCCGAATGATCAAACTCTGATTACCCATGCAGGTGTGCCGTGTATCTGGAATGCCGAACAAACTGTGGCATTGGCACAAGAAGTCGAGCAGGTAGTGGGTCATGACGATCTTTCGGTTTTAGATAGTTTTCTTGCAGAGATGTATGGTTCACAACCTGATTTATGGTTAGATGAGCTGACAGGTATGGCACGTTTGCGCTGTATTACCAATTATCTGACCCGAATGCGTTTGACTGATGCCGAAGGGCGTTTAGAGTTTGACTTTAAAGATGCACTTGATGCGCCGATGCCAACAGGCTTTCAGCCGTGGTTTGAGTTTGATAGTCAGGCTGCACAAACTCATCAAATTATTTTTGGACATTGGGCGGCCTTGCAGGGTAAAACCATTAGCTCTCAAATTCAAAATGTCGATGGTGGCTGTGTTTGGGGGCAGCAACTGGTTGCCTTGCGTTTAGAGGATCAGAAAATTTTTGCTGTGGATAATCCACTTGCTTAATTTTTGGGATAAAGCAATTGTGATTGTAGTTGGGGGTTTTGCTTAAACTCCCGATATTTTTTCTGATCAATTCGGCGTAACATTTTTTCCAATATATTAAAACCTTGTGCTGAAGATGGAACCATATAAGTTTGATGGTTAGTGATCATCTGCAATTCATAATTTTGATGGTCATGACGAACGGCATCAACTCGGCAAATATGAATAAAATTTTGTGCTAAAGCAGAGGGTACTGTTGGCAAACTTTGATTTTTAAGTTGTTGTAGTGAGAAACGTTCAGAAAAGGCTTCGGAAAGCAGTTGGAAGTTTTCATAACTTTGTTTGGCTTGTAGTCGAAAAATGCGTTTGGACTGTGGTAAATAACAGACTTCGACTTGTTGTCCAATCCATGTGGTTGCTGCTTTTAAAAAATGTGCATTTCCTAACAAAAAAATAGAGGGGAATAGTAGGTTTAAATGTACATATTGATCGCAAATGATTTCTTCTGAATCCTCTAATTGCAAACGAAGCGTATGGAATTGTGTTCTAAATAAACGTTTCGGTTGAATCTGCACCTCAATAATAGTGGCGTTGGCTTTGATATAATTCAGTTGGGTTAGATCCTGACGTAAATCTTGGTCAATAATATATTTTTCAGCAAAAAAAGGCAGCCGATGGTCTTGAAAGCTATTGCTTGGTGCAGTAAATGCCAAAGCACAGATCCAGCCAACAATGAGATAAGCAAAATGAAATTGATAAGGATGACCTTTTACCCAATCCATAATATAAATGAGTAAGGTGAATAATAAGCCATAACCTAATAAGAAAATCACATAAACCCCAATTGCTTTCATTTTATTGGGAATGGTAAAACGCAAATATTCGCTAAATTCAGTTCTGTGTTTGGCTTTAAGTATTTGCATGATTTTAAAATCTTTTTATTTTATATGAATGTGGTGAATCATATCATTCGATTCATGAAACTGTCATGTGCTGATCATTAAAGTGTCAAAAAATATTTATAAGCTAAACGCATGAAAATAACGACACAAATGGATGGCGATATGCAGAGTACATACGCGACATCTCTACTAAAGCAAGAACAGTTTCCTGAAAGTTTTAAATTTTACTTTAAAAGGAAACAACTCAAAAATAAACAAGATGAATTGTCAGCACTTCGTGATCTCGTTCGTCCCCGTTTAAGAATTGCAATCGTAACAGAGACATGGCCACCAGAAATCAATGGTGTGGCTTTGTCCATGATGCAATTATGTCAGGGCTTGCAACGTCTTGGGCATAAGATCCTGCTGGTTCGTCCAGTGCAGAAAGAAGCCTGTACAGAATTTAACCCTGAACAGGAATGCTTGGTGATGTCTCAGCCTATTCCAAAATACCCAAGTGTTCAATTTGGTTGGCCACAATATCTTAAAGTCTCTAAAGCATTTGAGCAGTTCGCACCTGACGTAGTGCATATCGTGACTGAAGGTCCATTAGGTTTAACAGCACTACAAGCTGCAAAGTCAAAAAAAATCGCAGTATCGAGTGGATTCCATTCAGCTTTCCAAGATTTTAGCCGTTTCTTTGACTTGGCTTTTTTAGTCAAACCGATTCAACGTTACCTAACATGGTTCCATAATAGTACAGATGTCACGTGTGTACCCAGTCAATACACGGAACAAGCACTACGTGGTTTTGGTGTGACTTGTCCTTTAGTTGTTGTTGGACGAGGTGTTGATACTGCGAAGTTTTCCCCAAAACATCGTTCCCAGCGACTCCGTCAACAATGGGGTGTTGATATTGATACCCGTGTGATGTTGTATGTCGGGCGTTTATCACCAGAGAAAGAAGTTGATGTGTTGATTAAAAGCTTCCATGCCTTGCAGGCCCAGCAGGGTGTCAATATCAAGTTTGTGATTGTGGGGGATGGGCCTGATCGTGTCCGACTCAGCAAAATGACCACATCCAAAGACGTGATCTTTATGGGGAGTCTTGGCGGGCATGAGTTGGCAACAGCCTACGCAAGTGCAGATGTTTTCGCCTTTGCTAGTCAAGCTGATACGTTTGGAAATGTAGTGCTAGAAGCAATTGCTAGCGGATTACCAGTGATTGCTTATGACTACGTATGTGCGCATCAGCATGTCAAACATGGTGTTACAGGTTGGTTGAGTCCTCTCGGACAGGCCGCAGATTTAACCCAATCCATTTGTCATTTGCCAGCTCTCCCAGAACTGAGAAAAATGGGTTTATTAGCAAGTGAAACTGTACAGGAAAGCAGTTGGCAGTTTCCTGTACAACAATTAGAACAAGCACTTTATCAGGTAGCGCAGGAACCTCTTATGAACTCTACCTAAAGTATTCTCAACAAGAGGAGAAAAAGTATGAAATTCCAAAATGCAAAAATAAAAATGCTCGATCTAGATTTAAAGGGCTGTGTATACCTCAATCATCTCTCCCAGTCACAAGCAGTTGCGCTGTTTTTTAAAACCATCAGCCGTTTGGGAGATGGGCCTTTCTGGTATGCCATGTTGCTGTCCGTATGGATCATGCAGGGGGTGGCATACGGTCTACAAATTCTATATTTGCTCGTTGCTGGTTCTGTTGGTACGGGGATTTATAAGTTTTTAAAGCATAAAACGACTCGACCACGTCCTTATCAAGTTCACCAAGTGATTGTACTGGGCGAGCGACCATTGGATCATTTTAGTTTTCCATCAGGTCATACTTTGCATGCGGTTATGGTTACTATTACATTAGGCTATATCCAACCGTTGTTATTAATCTTGATGTTGCCATTTACGATTCTGGTTGCATTGTCCCGCATGATTTTAGGATTACATTACCCAAGTGATGTGATCGTCGGGGCGGTGATTGGTGCATCCGTCGCTAGCGGTATTATTTTGTTGGCACCAAGCTTCAATATCATTCTTTGAATAATTTAACGAGTTTTAATGATAGAAGACTATTTTTTAAATCTTGGGGTTTGTTAAAGTACGCTCAATCACTAACTGTTAATTAGGTTATCAAATGGGCTTACGTTGGACAGATACGATTGATATTGCGATTGAACTTACTGAAGCACACCCAGATGTAGATCCTCAATGGATTCGTTTTACTGATTTACACGCTTGGGTTTGTGCATTACCAGACTTTAATGATGACCCAAACAAGTCAACAGAGGGCTTGCTGGAAGCCATCCAAATGGCATGGTTGGATGAAGTTCGTTAAAAAAACATCAGAAATCACTGAACTTTTACAGATTCAAGCTGATTATTGGCGATGACATCGGTATAATGCGGCAAATTTTTTAGTTTACACCATAAATAGGAGTCAATCATGGCGATTGAACGTACTTTATCTATCGTAAAACCAGATGCAGTTTCTAAAAACCACATTGGTGACATTTTTGCTCGTTTTGAAAAAGCGGGTTTAAAAATTGTTGCGACTAAAATGAAACACCTTTCTCAAGCGGATGCTGAAGGTTTCTATGCTGAGCACAAAGAACGTGGTTTCTTTGGTGATTTAGTTGCATTCATGACTTCTGGCCCAGTGGTTGTTTCTGTTCTTGAAGGCGAAAATGCAGTTCTTGCTCACCGTGAAATCTTAGGTGCTACAAACCCTAAAGAAGCAGCTCCAGGTACAATCCGCGCTGATTTCGCTGTAAGCATCGACGAAAATGCTGCTCACGGTTCTGACTCAGTTGCTTCTGCTGAGCGTGAAATCGCTTACTTCTTTGCTGATAACGAGATCTGCCCACGCACTCGTTAATCCAAAGTATTCAAGCCAGATAAGTGGTATACTACTTATCTGGTTTTTTATTTTTTATAGATTGAGTTGTGTGAAAAACACACAGCATTTTCTAGCGCTGATATCGTTTAGGTAAATATACATGAGTTCTGTAGTGGTCGTTTCATCTGAGAATGTCGATGAAAAACAACAGTCTTTAACTACGTCTGTCGTTCAAGCTGCCGATAAGAAAGTAAATTTACTTGGCATGTCCAGAGCTGAATTAGAAAAGTTCTTTGAAGACTTGGGCGAAAAGAAGTTTCGTGCCAGTCAGGTCATGAAGTGGATTCACCAGTATTTCGTGACTGATTTTGCTGAGATGAGCAATATTTCAGGTAAGCTGCGTGAGAAACTGGAAAAAATCTGCGAGATCAAGGCACCTGAAGTGGTGCACCGCAACTATTCCAAAGATGGCACCCGTAAATGGGTGTTCCGTGTTGGCGATGGTAATGGTTCTCTGGTTGAAACCGTGCTGATTCCTGCCGAAGATAAAACAGGTGCGCGCAAGACCCTGTGTATTTCATCGCAGGTTGGTTGTGCGCTGGATTGTTCATTCTGTTCGACGGGTAAACAAGGTTTCCAACGTGATCTAACACCAGCAGAAATCATCGGTCAGCTCTGGATGGCGAACTATTCCTATATGGAAGATGTACCAGTTGCTGAGCGTGAACGTACCGTGACTAATGTGGTCATGATGGGGATGGGTGAACCTTTACTTAATTACGATGCAGTACTCAGCTCAATGCAGTTGATGCTGGATGACTTTGCCTATGGAATGTCGAAGCGCCGAGTGACGTTGTCAACATCGGGTGTGGTTCCGAAGATTGACCAGTTGGCACAGGATATTGATGTGGCACTGGCGATTTCACTACATGCGCCGAACGATGAGCTTCGTAATGAATTAGTTCCAATCAATAAAAAATACCCTTTACAACAACTGATTGCTGCATGCCAGCGTTATCTGGCAAAAGATGGCAACGAAAGTGCCCGCCGTCATGTCACCATTGAGTATGTGATGCTGGACGGGGTGAATGACCAGCCTGAACATGCACAGCAGTTATTAAAGTTATTGAAAAACCTGCCAAGTAAAATCAACCTGATTCCATTCAACCCTTTCCCACATGCCCCTTATGGGCGTTCAAGCCGAAACCGTATTGTTGCATTCCAAAAAACTTTGTCTGATGCGGGTTTTGTGTGTACGATTCGTCAGACACGGGGCGATGATATTGACGCTGCCTGTGGTCAGTTGGTGGGTCAGGTCGCTGACCGTACCCGCCGTGCCGAACAGTGGAAAAAGAAAGTGGCGCAGCAACAAGAAATTCTGCGTACACAAGGATAAAACTTGAGGGTAAAGCGTTGAATACAACTCGACCAAAAACGATTATAGCGACAGTTGTTGTGTGTACTGTATTAGGCTTGGGTGCCTGTCAATCAACACCAATGAAGAAAGATCTGGAAAAAGGGGTACAGGTGCGTACCCAGCTCGCCGCAGAATATATCCGTACAGGTGATCTGGATTCAGCCAAACGCTCTCTTGATCAGGCGTTGAAAGTCGATTCCCGTGATGCAAGCGCCAACATGATGATGGGGATTCTACTGCAACAAGAGGGCAGTAAACCCAATATGGAAAAAGCGGACAGCTATTTCAGGCGTGCGATTTCCTCTGAGCCTGACAATGCACAGGCCCGTAATAATTACGGTACATATTTGTATCAGCTACAACGTTATAATGAGGCCATTGAGCAATTTACCCGTGCGGGTGCAACCCTGGGCTATGACCAGCGCTATCAATCGCTGGAAAATCTGGGGCGGATCTATTTAAAACTGGGCGATGTTGCGAATGCCGAAAAATCATTCAAACAGGCGCTACAGGCGAATCGAAATGCCACCATCTCCATGTTAGAGTTGGCGGAAATTTTCTATTTGCAGCAGAACAATAGAGATGCATCACAACTTTATGAACAATATGTTCGTAATGTGGGGCAGAAGAATCAGGGTGCCCGTGCACTCTGGATTGGTCTACGCATTGCTCGAGCCAATGCGGATCAGTTGGGAATGCAGGTGCTGGTTAACCAGATGCGCGCCTTGTTTCCTGATAGTCCAGAATATCAACGTTATTTGCAATTACAGTACAGTACTGAGGCCGTATGGAAATAAATCCAAATTCACATCAGCCAACTGGCTCAAACTCACTTTCGTCAACGTTAGGAAATATTCAACGACCTGGTGAGTATTTGCGTCAAATTCGTATTGCACAAAAGAAAGAACTTGAAGAGATTGCAAACGTGTTGAACATGCCTGTCAAAACCCTGACAGCATTGGAGCAGGATGACTATAAATCCTTGCCTGAAGCCACATTCATCAAAGGCTATTACCGTGCCTATGCAAAACTGCTCAATGCAGATGCCAGTGCTATCATCCAGCGTTTTGATGAAATCTATGCCAATGACACAGGTCTCAAGGCCAATCATGCCCTGAGCAACTCCCCAATCAAGACTATGGGTAAGCTTGCTGGATCGAAAAGTGTACGCAACCGTAAATGGTTAAAGCGCATTGCGATTCTGGCTGTGGTGGCATTATTGGCATGGTTGGCTGTGATGGCGGTGCAGAACTGGACCTCCAGCCATAAGGATGAGGCAGATGTACCTAAAATCACCAACTCGGATGTTCAGATTTTGCCGATGGGGAATAACACCACTGCAACATCTGGTGACCAATTGGTGTTGAATTTTAATCGACCAACTTCTGTGCATATTGTCGATGCAACAGGTAAAGTATTGGCAACAGGTCGTCAGGCTTCTACACTAACTTTGTCTGGTGAATCACCATTCCAAATTCGTTTAGATGATGCGACAGCAGTTACATTGAATCTGAATCAAGAGCAAATTCCATTGTCGCCTTATACGGTCAATGGTAAAGCAGAATTCCGTTTGTCTCGTTAATGCCAAAGAGTAGAGCTATACGATGATTGTGAATCCAATTAAACGCCGTCCAACACGTAAAATTCGTGTTGGTTCAGTGTATGTCGGTGGTGATGCCCCGATTAGTGTTCAAAGCATGACCAATACCGAAACCTGTGATGTCGATGCAACGGTTGCGCAAATTCAGCGCTGTGCCGATGCAGGTGCCGACATCATGCGTGTTTCTGTGCCTTCAATGGAAGCAGCGGAGGCGTTTGGTGCCATTCGTAAGCGTGTTTCTGTACCATTGGTGGCGGACATTCACTTTGATCATCGTATTGCCTTGGCGGTTGCCGATTATGGTGCGGATTGTTTGCGGATTAACCCAGGTAATATTGGGTCGGATCAAAAAGTTCGAGAGGTTGTTGCCGCAGCTAAACATCATGGTATTTCAATCCGTATTGGTGTGAATGCAGGCTCTTTGGAAAAAGATTTACAGGTCAAATATGGTGAGCCGACAGGACAGGCCCTGCTGGAGTCTGCCATGCGTCATATCGACATTCTTGATCGTTTAGACTTTCATGAGTTCAAAGTCAGTGTGAAAGCATCGAATGTATTTTTAACCATGGATGCATATCGTCTGCTGTCCCAGCAGATTGATAATCCATTACATTTAGGTGTAACTGAAGCAGGAATTTATCGCACAGGTACGGTAAAATCTGCGATTGCTTTAGGTGGCTTATTGATGGAAGGCATTGGCGATACCATGCGTATTTCGCTTGCTGCTGAACCTGAAGATGAAATTAAAATCGGTTTTGATATTTTAAAATCGTTGGGCTTACGCTCTAATGGCATTAACTTTATCGCCTGCCCAAGCTGCTCGCGTCAGGAATTTAATGTGATTCAGGTGATGCAGGCGTTGGAAGAGCGTCTGGAAGACATTCGTACCCCAATGGATGTTTCTGTGATTGGCTGCAAGGTCAATGGACCTGGGGAAGCCAAAGAGGCGGATATCGGTATCGTTGGCGCATCACCGCGTTCACTGGTCTATCGTAATGGTGAAAAAAGTCATTTAATTGACACCAATCAGTTGGTTGATGAAATTGAAACAATGGTTCGTCAACGTGTTCAAGAGCTTGAAGAAGCTAAATCTAAAGAAATTATTCGTAGTTCATCATGAGTTCAATTGTCGCGATCAAAGGTTTTAATGACACCCTTCCAACACAAACTGCTGCTTGGAGAAGTCTGGAACAACAATTAGCATCTTTAATGGATGCCTATGGCTATCAACAAATCCGTTTACCGATCGTTGAACAAACGGGTTTGTTTAAGCGTGCGATTGGTGATGCAACCGATATCGTTGAAAAGGAAATGTATACCTTTTTTGATAAAGGTACTCCACCTGAATCGCTGACTTTGCGTCCAGAAGGTACGGCTGGGTGTGTGCGTGCGATGCTGGAACATAACTTGCTACGTGGTGCAACACCGCGTGTTTGGTATGTGGGCCCAATGTTCCGTTATGAAAAACCACAAAAAGGTCGTTATCGTCAGTTCCACCAATTTGGGGTAGAAACTTTTGGGGTGGCAACGCCTGATATTGATGCTGAACTTATTCTCATGACCGCACGTTTATGGAAACGTATGGGAGTGGCAGACAAGGTTCGCTTAGAGTTAAATACTTTAGGTGAGACGGATGAGCGTGCGGAATATCGTGCTGCTTTGGTTGAGTTTTTAAATCAGCACAAAGATGCATTAGATGAGGATTCACAACGCCGTTTAAGTACCAATCCATTACGTATTTTAGACTCTAAAATTGAATCAACACAAAAGATTTTAGAAAATGCACCAAAGTTGCATGATTTCTTAAAAGAAGATTCGATCAATCATTTCCAACAGTTACAACAGTACCTCACTGATGCAGGCGTTGAGTTTGTAATTAACCAGAAGTTAGTACGTGGCTTGGACTACTACAACAAAACTGTATTTGAATGGACGACAACGATGTTGGGTTCACAAGGAACGGTTTGTGCAGGTGGTCGTTACGATGGCTTGGTGGGACAACTGAAAGGTAAAGCAGATCAATCTGTACCTGCTGTTGGCTTTGCAATGGGGATTGAGCGTTTACTGTTGTTGCTTGAGCAGGTTGAACAAGCCCAAGAAGTACGTGATTGTGAAGTGTTTTTATTGGCTGAGCCTGCATATCAAGCTAAAGCTTTGGTTCTTGCTGAGCAAATCCGTGACCAGTTAGAAGCAGCAAACAGCTCAATTCGTCTGAAAACAGGTTCACAAGGTAGTATGAAAAGCCAAATGAAAAAGGCTGATCAATCGGGTGCAATCTATGCAGTGATTTTAGGTGAGCGCGAGTGGGATTCACAGCAGCTCTTGGTCAAGGAACTTGCCACGGCTGAACAGTCACAGGTGAGCCTGACTGAGTTAGTTCCGTTTTTTATCGAAAAATTTAAACAATAAATTGCACAATATTTAGGAAAAGGACAATCACATGAGTGTAAGTGATGAAGAACAACTCGACCAGTTAAAGTCGTTTGCCAAAAAATATGGTTCTGCCATGATTAGCGGAATTCTCATTGCCCTGATTGCCTTTTTCGGATGGGAATACTGGCAGAAGAAGAATTTGGCTGAAGCCCAGAATCAAACCGCCAAGGTGCAAAAACTGATGGATGAGGCGAAAGCGGCATCAGGTCAGCCAAATGCCTTGGCAACGGTTTCTGAAGCGGCAGACAAAATTGTCAAGGATGATGCGGATTCTGTGCAGGCCATCCAGACCCAGTTTATTCTGGCAAAGCTGGCTTATGACAAGCAGGATTATGTTGCTGCTGAAAAAGCATTGAAGAAAGTGGAAAACTCAAAAGTCAAAGATGCGGGTTTGGTGCAGATTGTTAAACTACGCTTGGCTGATGCACAACTGGCGCAAAAGAAGTTTGATGAAGCCTTGAAAACCTTGTCGAGTGTGACAGAGCCTGCCTTTAAGGCAACCGCAGATGAGTTGCGTGGCGATATCTTTGTTGCGAAAAAAGACAATGCATCCGCGCGTAAGGCGTATCAAAGTGCCTGGGATAACCTGCTTGAGCGTAAACAGGAGCGTCAGCTTTTACAAATTAAACTCGAAAGTGTTGGCGTTTTAGTAGATGATCCTGAAATTGAGCGCCCGATCTTAGATACCAAAGTGGATGAGTCTTAATGCAGAACAAACTAAAACTACCTTTGGCAATTGCAGTTGCTTCAGCTTTATTGCTTGGATGTTCAAGTAATAAGGTTAAAGAGGCCAAACCAAATCCATTGCCGAAAATTCAGCAACAACAAGGCCTGAACCTTGTATTTTCGCAAAGTGTTTCATCTACAAATGCGGCTGAGGCTTTACGCCTACAGTTGGATACCGACAATGGCGTGATTTTTGCGATTGATCCTGATGGTCAGGTTTCTGCCTATAAAGGCAAGGAACGACTTTGGAAAAGCAAGATTACCAAACAGGAACTCACTGCTGGTGTAGAGGCGGCTGAGGGAATTGTTGTGGTGGGTAACCGTAAGGGGCAGTTATTTGCATTGGATCAGGCCACAGGTGAACAAAAGTGGACAACACAGTTGTCTGGTGCAATTCTTTCTCCATCATTGATCCAGTCTGGCCGTGTGATTACCATTGCCAATGATGGAACCATCTTTGCGCATGACGCTGTATCTGGGCAACAGGTTTGGGCATATAAATTGCCAAACGTCCAGTTTAGCCTACGTGGTCAGCCTGCACCTGTACGTCTGGATGACCGTACCATAGTGGTTGCCTCGGCAAATGCCTATGTATATGGTCTGGATGTGATTAGTGGTGTGCCACGTTTCCAGCGCCGTGTGGCGATCAGTGAGGGGCGTTCAGACATCCAGCGCCTGATTGACATTGTAGGCGATCCTGTAGTTGCGGGGCAGTATCTGGTCACCACCAGTTTTCAAGGACAGGTTACAGTCACCGATCTGACCACACAGCGTGTGGTGTGGAGTGAAGATGCCAGTAGTACCAACCGCCCAGAAGTATCGGGTGATAAGGTATTTGTTTCTACGGTGGATGGCAAGCTGAATGCCTATAGCCTGAGTACAGGTGAATTGGCGTGGCAAAATGAAGAGTTGCTCAATCGTCAGTTGAGTAATCCTGTGATGCTTGGACAGAACCTTGTGGTTGGCGATTTAGATGGAGTTATTCATTTGATTGATCCAGCTTCAGGTAAACTGCTTGGGCGTGCCAAAACCAGTGGTGAGGTACAGTCGCTACGCGTGATTGATAACCAGCTTTATGTTGCTACGCGGAAAGGTGCATTAAGCATTTGGCAGAATCGTTAATTTTAGCTCTGCTTGTGCTAAAATAATCAATTAGCGATTGCTAGACAGAACATTATCGGGGTATTTGGTTATCAAAGCCCCGAATTTTTATTGTGATTACTTGATCACCAAAATCTTCCATACTGTTTCTGATACGATGTCATCAATGATGGCTCGTCTGAATTAAGGTTAGTTTATGAAACCCGTTATTGCGCTCATTGGTCGTCCAAACGTCGGAAAATCAACGCTATTTAACCAAATCACCAAAAGTCGTGATGCTTTGGTTGCTGACTTCGCTGGTTTAACCCGTGACCGCAAATACGGTGATGCGGTTTACCAGAATAAATCATTCATTGTGGTCGATACTGGTGGTATCGGTGAGAATGAAGGTGGCATCGACACCTATATGGCGGAACAGTCAAAAACAGCCATTAATGAAGCCGATATCATTATTTTTGTTGTGGATGCTCGTGCAGGCCTACTGGCTTCAGATGAGCAAATTGCGCGTGAACTGCGTACTTTGGGCAAGAAAGTCTATCTCGTTGCCAACAAGGTCGATGGCGTGCATGCTGAAGCAGCTCTGGTTGAGTTCTATAAGCTTGGTATGGGTGAACCGATACAGGTTGCAGCCAGTCATGGCCGTGGTGTGCAGCAAATGCTGGAAGAAGTTCTGGCGGAAGTCCCAGAAGATGAAAATCCAGAAGAACACAATAAAAACACGGGCTT
>CAZKJI010000035.1:12362-14392 GCA_964553005.1 uncultured Acinetobacter sp.
TGGCGGAAGTCCCAGAAGATGAAAATCCAGAAGAACACAATAAAAACACGGGCTTGCGTTTAGCAATCATTGGTCGTCCCAATGTGGGGAAATCAACGCTGGTTAACCGTTTACTCGGTGAAGAGCGTGTGGTGGCTTTTGACCAGCCAGGAACAACCCGTGACTCGATTTATATCCCATTTGAGCGTGATGGCCGCCAATATACCCTGATTGATACCGCAGGTGTGCGCCGTAAAGGCAAGGTGGATGAAATGATTGAGAAATTCTCAATCGTTAAGACCCTTCAGGCCATGAAAGATGCCAATGTTGTGGTCGTGGTGGTTGATGCCCGTGAAGGCATTGTAGAGCAAGACCTGCACTTAATTGGCTATGCACTTGAAGCAGGGCGTGCTATGGTCATTGCCATCAACAAATGGGATAACATGAGCGAGTATGACCGCAAGCAATGCAAGCTTGATGTTGAGCGCCGTTTTGACTTTATTCCCTGGGCAAAAATTCACTTGATTTCTGCATTGCATGGAACTGGAGTGGGAGAACTCTATCCATCCATTCACCGTGCTTATGAATCATCAAACCTAAAGGTTTCACCAGCGAAACTGACCCAGATTTTAAATGATGCCACCGAAGCGCATCAGCCACCATCGATTGGTGGCCGCCGTATTAAAATGCGTTACGCGCATATGGGCGGACAGAATCCACCAACCATTGTGATTCACGGCAACAAAGTGGATAAAACTCCTGCGGATTATCGCCGTTATCTGGAAAATGTGTTCCGTAAAGTGTATAAACTTGAGGGCACACCCGTAAAAATTGACTTTAAGACCTCAGAAAATCCATTTGAAGGGCGTAAGTCTCAGGTGGATGAGCGTGTTGCTGCACGTAAACGCCGTTATATCCAGAAATTTAAAAAGGCGGAAAAGAAATTCAAGCGTTAAGTTTTTCTTGATGTCAAAAGCCCAAAGTCTGCTTTGGGCTTTTTTATCTGCAATGAGGGCTGTTATGGCGCGTGTCATCCAGATTTATGTTCAGGCATTGGCTCAACTGCTTGAAAAGAAGAAAACAGATTTTGCTGATTTAAGCCGCTTTAATTATTATAAAAAACAGCAGATACAAGCTCAGCGTAACCAGCTTCTGGCCAATCAACTGAATTGCGCCATAGACGATCTAGCTTTTGCCAAGCATGAGCATGGCAAACCTTTTTTAACATCTCATTCCTTACACTTTAACCATTCACATAGTCAGCACTATTATGCGCTAGCTATCAGTGAACGAGTTAAAGACATTGGGATTGATGTTGAGCAACTGGATCGGAGCGTTCGTTTTGATGCTCTCGCACAACATGCCTTTCATCCCGAAGAATATCAGATATGGCAAGCAAGTGAGGATGAGGAATATTGGTTTAGGGTATGGACGACCAAAGAAGCAATTTTAAAGGCATCAGGTCTGGGGATTCGTTTGGACCTCAACAGTTTAAATACCCAAGTCCATCCTGAACAGAATGGAGGGATGTGTACGCATCCATTACTGGGTACTTTTGCTTATCAGAATTTTATCTTAAATCAGAGGATTGTGTTGACAGTGGCATGGCGGGCAGAGCAGTCCTGTCGTGGTTTTCAGTTTCCACAGATTCAGGTGATTCAGCCATAAAAAATGCCAGCAATCATGCTGGCATTTTATTTGAATCAAGAGAAGTAGAAAGTTTAAGGAATCTCTTCTTCTTCAAACTCAGGTTTAACCTGAACAATAAAGTCCTGACGATTCAGGCCACGCCATAAAGCGAAAGCTGTACCGATATAAATGGATGAGTAAGTACCCACAAATACACCGACAAACATCGCCACAGAGAACCAGTGCAGACCATCACCACCCAGGAACATCATGGCAAGCACCACGAGTAACAGGGTCATCGAGGTATGGATCGTACGGCGTAAGGTTTCAGTAAGGGCAATATCCACGATTTCACGCGGGGTTGCACCACGAATCTTACGGAAATTCTCACGGATACGATCCGATACAACGATGTTATCGTT
>CAZKJI010000035.1:14492-17613 GCA_964553005.1 uncultured Acinetobacter sp.
CCCAGAGTTTGTACCACGGCATCCTTGAATCCAGCACGATCCAGTGCCTGAACCACCTGAGCAGGCTGTACCGCCTGTTTATAGTTCAATTCAGCCGATATACCACCAGTGAAGTCCAGACCGAGGTTCAGGCCTTTGGTGACAATAAAGAAGATGCTGGCAATAGTCAGCAAAATCGAGAAGATTGCGGCAGGTTTGGCAATCTTCATGAATGGAATGATTTTTAGATTATCTGGACGACCGTATTGTTTTGAGTCTTGTTGAGTCAGATCAGTCATGTGAATCTCCTTAAATACTCAACTTTTTCAAATTACGGCGTTTGCCATAAATGAGCTGTACGATGGCACGAGTCACGGTAATCGCAGTAAACATTGAGCAGATGATACCGATCATCAAGGTCACAGCGAAGCCCTTGATTGGACCTGTACCAATTGCAAACAGAATAAATGCCACGATAAAAGTGGTTAGGTTCGAGTCAAAAATGGTGTTATAGGCTCGATCATAACCTGCGACAATCGCTTGCTTGGGCGATGCACCCCACAGCATCTCTTCCCGTATCCGTTCACAGATCAGTACGTTGGCATCGACTGCCATACCAATGGTGATCACGATACCTGCAATACCTGGCAGGGTGAGGGAAGCGCCAATCCATGACATTACAGTAAGAATCATGGCAAGGTTGAACACCAATGCAAAGTTGGCAATCAAACCGAATAAACGGAAGAACACGATCATCCAGATTGCAACCAATAGGAAGCCGATTTGGGTAGATAACACGCCCTTATCGATATTTTCCTGACCCAGGCTAGGACCGACCACACGTTCTTCCACGAAGTACATTGGTGCAGCCAAGGCACCTGCACGAAGCATCAACGCCAGTTCAGCCGCTTCCTGTGGAGAGTCAAGCCCTGTGATACGGAACTGTGAACCCAACACCGCCTGAATGGTTGCGGCATTGATCACCACAGACTCGGTATATGGAGTACGAACTTCAGTTTGGGTCCCTGTTTGAGGATCAGTGACATAGCTGATTTTTTGTTTATTCTCAATAAACAGCACTGCCATGCGTTTACCCACAGCACCACGGGTGGCATCTGCCATGAGCTTGCCACCAGCGGAGTCCAGCGTAATGTTGACTTCCGCACCACCTGAGTCCTGGCTAAAGCCAGAGCTTGCATTCTGGACGCGTTCACCTGTCAAAATACGGTTACGGTTTAACAGAAGTTGTCGGCCACTATCCAGTGATTCATAGGCAAATACTTCCGTACCTGGAGGAAGCGGCTGACCATTATATTTACCTGTGTATTGGTCAATATACTGATCGTTGCTGTCGGCAACCAAACGGAACTCAAGGTTGGCGGTACGACCAAGAACACGTTTTGCCTCGGCGGTATCCTGTACCCCTGGCAATTCAACCACAATACGGTTGCTGCCCTGTGTCTGTACCAGTGCTTCAGCCACACCCAGCTCGTTAATACGGTTACGCAGGGTGGTTAAGTTCTGGTTCACCGCATAAGACTGGATTTCCTGACGGCGTGCATCGGTGTAATTCAGTTTTAGGGTTGCACCTGTAGCTGTTGCAACCGCCTGCTGGGTAAACTCATTACCGTTGCGGCGCAGGAAATCAGCCGCAGTGTCACGGTCAGCGTTGTTGGCAAACTGTACGGTAATAGTGTTGTTGCTTAAATTAAGGTTGTTAAACTTGATTTTGTTGTCACGAAATTGACGACGCAGATCAGTCGCAGATGTTTCCATACGCTGACTGATCGCTTTATCCATGTCGACTTCAAGCAGGAAATGTACACCACCACGCAAGTCCAAACCAAGTTTCATCGGTTTGGCCCCAATCTTTTGCAACCATTCTGGTGTGGTTGGTGCAAGGTTGAGGGCAACCACGTAGTCATCACCCAAATCACGGCGTAGTACTTCTTTAGCCTTTAACTGGGCCTCTGAAGAGTCTAAACGGAGTAATGCCGCATTGTTGGTGAAGCTATTGTCGTGACTGCTGAGGTTGGCAGCTTTTAAAATCTGCTCAGCTTTTTGCACTATGCTCTGATCAATCTGGGTACCTGCCTTTGCCCCAGAAATCTGGACAGCAGGTTCATCTGGATACAGACTAGGAAGTGCATATAACGTACTGATCACAAGTACCACAAGGATCAGTAAATATTTCCATGCAGGGTAACGCATTCGCTTTCTTCTTAAATGAAAAAGTCGTGCTGAGGCACGACGATCTTATGATTAAAGGTTGTTTAAAGTGCCTTCAGGCAATACTGAAATGACACTGGCACGCTGGATTTTGACTTCTACGCCACGAGAAAGCTCAACAACGGCAAAGTCACCATCAAGTTTGGTAATTCTCCCCATCAAACCACCAGCAAACACGATTTCACTGCCAACACCCAGACTTTCGATCAAAGAACGATGTTCTTTGGCACGTTTCGCCTGTGGTCTCCAGATCAGGAAATAGAAGATTGCAATAAATACCGCAATCATCAATAAGTTTGCCATCAGGCTAGGACCTTGCTGGGCCGCTGGTGCAGCGTGAGCAGTAGAAATTAAAAAGCTCATTTCGATTTCCTAAAGTTAAAAAGCCAAAAAATTAACAATAAATTCCAATTCGTTTTGCAATGTACCCTGTCTTGTGGTCAGGCGCAAATGTTAGACTTCTTTCATCCTTGTTTAGACCCTCTTTTATTTTCTCCCATAGGGAGAAAATAAAAGAGATGGATGAAAGAAGCCAATACTCAAATTAGTCTTCAGGGCAGGGTGGAACTTCCAGTCCACGACGCGCATAAAAGTCCTGAACATAGTCATCAAATGTGCCATTATCCAGTGCATCACGCATCCCTTGAGTCAGTCTTTGGTAATAACGCAAGTTATGAATGGTACCGAGCATGGAGGCCAGCATCTCACCACACTTCTCTAAATGATATAAATAGGCACGGGTGAAGTTTTTACAAGTGTAGCAATCACAATGTGGGTCTAAAGGCCCTTTATCATGACGATATTTGCTGTTACGGATTCTGACTAGACCATCCGTGACAAAATAATGACCGTTACGCGCATTACGGGTTGGCATCACGCAGTCGAACATATCGACACCACGGCGAACCGCTTC
>CAZKJI010000036.1:0-17383 GCA_964553005.1 uncultured Acinetobacter sp.
AGTTGGGGTGCAAAGATTCAATTTATTACAGGTGATAGTTGGTATTCATCGACTGAAAATCTAAAAACCATAAGAAAATATGGTATTCGATTTATGTTTGGTGTCGACAGTAACCGTAAGGTTTCCCCAGAAAAAGGACAATGGTTTCAACTGCGTTTATTGCCAGATTTCCATCAGGGTCAAGTGGTCTGGCTCAAGGATTTTGGCTTTGTACAATTATTTAAGACTCAGTTAAAAGAACAGCAGAGGTTTTATATTGTGCATCAAGATGAAGATGATTTATTGTCCTTTGAGGGTTTTCATGAATTACATTCAAGTCATTGGAAAATAGAGCAATATCACCGAGTGATTAAACAGGTTTGTCATATTGAAAAGTTTCAAGTAAGACGATCTAAACTGATTTTGAATCATATTTTTGCAGCCTTGATGGCCTACGTCGAGATACAAAAGAACCAGTTTGAGCGGATCTTTGAAAATGTATATCGTTGGCAGAAGAAATTATTTAGACCAATCATCAAAGACTTCATTGATGACTTTATTCTCGATAAAAATCATCTGCTACCACAGAGAATCTATAAATGATAGTGCGTAAGTCCTATATTTATCAGTTCAGGTAAACCCTTGCCCTTATGTTTATGGTCACTGCCACTGGAACAACAGGACCTATCATATTTGCTAGCATCCGCAAGAATTTGTAGTTTTTCACGAATGCGATCAGAAATTTCAAATGGGTTTATTATCGGAACTTAATGTGGAAGCATTTTGAATCCTTTGCACTGCACCCGAAAATCCTTATACTTAACCACAATTTTTGTTTGATTCCAGTGGATGCACCATGAGTCGTGCTATATCGCATATTGACACCTTTCAGGGCTTAATTCTTGCCCTACAAAACTATTGGGCGGAGCAAGGCTGCGTCGTATTACAACCATATGATATGGAAATGGGTGCAGGGACATTCCACACTGCAACTTTCTTACGCGCATTAGGCCCAGAAACTTGGAACGCGGCTTATGTTCAACCTTCACGTCGTCCGAAAGACGGTCGTTATGGTGAGAACCCAAACCGCTTACAACACTATTATCAGTTCCAAGTGGTACTTAAGCCAAATCCAGACAATATCCAACAGCTTTATCTTGATTCGTTAAAAGCGATCGGCATCGATACACTGACTCACGATATTCGCTTCGTAGAAGACAACTGGGAATCTCCAACACTAGGCGCTTGGGGCTTAGGTTGGGAAGTTTGGTTAAATGGTATGGAGGTGACTCAGTTCACCTACTTCCAGCAAGTCGGTGGTGTTGAATGCTACCCTGTTACTGGTGAAATCACATACGGTTTAGAACGTCTTGCAATGTACCTTCAAGGTGTAGACTCAGTTTACGATCTTGTTTGGACCAAAGGTCAGTTCGGTACTGTGACTTATGGTGATGTATTCCATCAAAATGAAGTGGAACAATCGACCTATAACTTCGAATATGCGCCAGTCGATAAATTATTTGAATTATTCGATTTCTATGAAGCTGAAGCAGCTCGTTTAATGGAAGCTGAACTTCCACTTCCTGCTTATGAGCAAGTGATTAAAGCATCGCATTGCTTTAACTTGTTAGATGCGCGTGGTGCGATTTCTGTAACTGAGCGTCAACGTTATATTTTACGTGTTCGTACCTTAGCGCGTTCAATCGCTCAAAGTTATGTGGCTGCGCGTGCGAAACTCGGTTTCCCAATGGCAGAACCACATTTACGTGATGAAGTATTGGCTCAACTTAAAGCACAAGTTGAAGCAGAGGCTTCATTAAAAGCAAAAGACTAAAGTTGTTTTTCTGATGCAAAATCCTCACTCTATTGTCCATTATGGTATTGACGATCAGCAGCAAAGTATTGCCAATGCCGTTAAAAATGGTCAATGGGTGAGTGCTGCCAACAATACCAAGTGGTCTGAGCTGATCACATTTATGCAAAATGATGACTGGAGTCCTAGTTATCGTTATTGCTGGATCAGTAATAAATTTATCAGCAATTGGGATGTTGAGTGGTTTGGTCATTTACCCTATCCATTCGCAGGGGTGTTATGGCTAGACTTAAGTACATTAGAGCATCAGATTGAAAAGCCTTGGGGACATAAAAAAATCATTGACCACTCGGCTCGATTTAAAAATTTATTGGTAAAGATTGGTTTAGAGTTTGAACAACGTGAAGATGTCATTCGGATTTGGGGATACCTACCCAAAGATGAAACGGATTTTCCACCCCAAACCAACTTTGTACAGCCACACCATATTTTTTCGGATACATGGAAATGACACATACCGTACTATTTGAATTGGGTTGTGAAGAACTTCCACCCAAAAGCTTAAAGACTTTGCGTGACGCACTTAAAGCAGAAACTGAAAAAGGCTTAAAAGATGCAGGCTTAAATTTTGCTGCTATAGAAGCTTATGCTGCACCACGTCGTTTAGCGCTCAAAATTGTTGATATTGATGCTGCTCAAGCAGACACACAAAAACGTTTTGACGGCCCTGCTGTTCAAGCCGCTTATGATGCAGAAGGCAAACCGACTAAAGCACTTGAAGGCTTTATGCGTGGTCAAGGCATCACGGTTGATCAGCTTTCGACGTTCCAAGCAGGCAAAGTTGAAAAAGTTTGCTTCTTGAAAGATGTCAAAGGTCAAAGCCTTGATGCTTTACTGCCACAAATTTTACAAACTGCATTAGACAACTTACCAATCGCAAAACGTATGCGTTCAGCAGCAAGTCGTACTGAATTCGTACGTCCTGTAAAATGGGTTGTTTTACTAAAAGATGATCAAGTGGTTGAAGCAACTATTCAAGATCATAAAGCAGGGAATGTGACTTATGGTCATCGTTTCCATGCACCTGAAGCCGTGACTTTGGCGCATGCAAATGACTACCTTGCTGCTTTAGAAAAAGCTTATGTTGTTGCGAACTTTGAAAAGCGTCAAGCAACCATTCAAGATCAAGTGAAAAAGTTAGCTGATGAAGTTAATGCAACTGCGATTGTCCCAGCAGACTTACTTGATGAAGTCACCAGCTTGGTTGAATGGCCAGTTGCATTACGTGCGACTTTTGAAGAACGTTATTTAGCTGTTCCTCAAGAAGCCTTGATTACCACGATGCAGGACAATCAGAAGTATTTCTGTTTGATCAATGCTGAAGGTAAATTACAGCCTTACTTCATTACTATTTCAAATATTGAGTCGAAAGATCCGATTCAAATTATTGAAGGCAATGAGAAAGTTGTACGCCCTCGTTTGTCGGATGCAGAATTCTTCTTCCTACAAGATCAAAAGCAACCGCTTGCATCTCGTAAAGAAAAACTCGCCAATATGGTATTCCAAGCACAATTAGGTACGCTTTGGAATAAATCAGAACGTATTGCGAAATTAGCCGTTGCGTTGTCACCAATTACAGGTGCAAATGCAGCCGATGCTGAAAAAGCAGCTTTACTGGCTAAATGTGATTTGACCTCTGAACTTGTAGGTGAATTCCCTGAACTTCAAGGGATTGCAGGCACTTATTATGCTCGCCTTGAAGGTGAGAATCATGAAGTTGCTGAAGCTTTAGGTGAGCAATACTTACCTAAGTTTGCGGGTGATGTATTACCACAAACCAAGACTGGTACAACGATTGCGCTTGCAGATCGTTTAGATACGCTTGTTGGTATTTTTGGTATTGGTCAAGCGCCAACAGGTTCTAAAGACCCATTTGCATTACGTCGTTCTGCAATCGGTATCTTACGTTTGATCATTGAAAATGAACTCGATGTGACGATTGAAGAACTGGTTAATTTTGCACTTCAAGGTTATGGCGATGTGGTTAAAGATCATGACAAGACGCGTGCAGATGCCGTTGCGTTCCTTGAAGGTCGCTACCGTGCTAAGTATGAAGACCAAGGCGTTGCTGTTGATGTGATTCAAGCGGTTCAAGCCCTTGCACCAAAATCTCCTCTTGATTTTGACAAGCGCGTGACTGCGGTGAATCATTTCCGTACTTTGCCAGAAGCGGCTGCATTGGCTGCGGCAAATAAACGTGTTGCCAATATTCTTGCAAAAGAAGCAACGCCTGAAGGTGCTGTGGTTGAAGCGAATCTGGTTGAAGCGGCTGAAAAAGCACTTTATGCAGAGTTGTCTGCGCTCACGCCTGTGGTTCAGCCTTTACTTGCTGCACGTAACTACACAGAAGCCTTGTCTAAGCTTGCTGCGCTTCGTGCGCCAATTGATGCTTTCTTTGAAGGCGTGATGGTGATGGCGGATGATGCAGAATTAAAAGCCAACCGTTTACGTTTATTGGCTCAGTTGCGTGATTTGTTCACAGCAATTGCAGATGTGAGTGTATTGCAAGGTTAAGTCTTTATAATTCTTGATCTTTTCAATAAACCCCGCTATATATTTAGTGGGGTTTATTTTTAGAGGCAATAATGAGCAGATTTTCTCAACCACAGCGTGTATTTGAGCTTTTAAAACAATCACCATTAAAAAAATTTAAAGCTCGAGATATTGCCGAAGGAATTGTTACTTTATTTCCCGAAGATTATGTGGAAAAACGAAAAAATCCACGCTTCAATACTGATGAAGACCTCATTCGCCAAGTATTTACAGAAATTGGTGCTATTAAAAATAGCATTATCAAATTATCACCGTTTATTCATGTACAAGATAAACCTCGACCTCGTGTGTATTGGTACGACCCAAATCATCAAGCCGAACACTCTGAATCTTTTGCCAATGAAGAATTAACTTCAACAGAAAATATTGAAGATGCTGAAATCACCACTCCACTAATTAAATCAGGGAATTTATCTGAACATGATTTATACCCTATTCTTATCGAATTTTTAAAATTAGAACTCGGTTTATATTGTCTTAGAATTGATGAAAAACGCTCTAAAAACTCTCGTCGGCAAAACGGCAATCAATGGTTACACCCCGACATTGTTGCCATGCAACCTTTAGATAAACACTGGCATGATTTGGTTAAAAGCTGTGTGAAGCATGGCTCTGGTCAAAATGTACGTTTATGGTCATTTGAAGTAAAAAAAGAACTTAACAGTTCAAATATCCGCAGTAGCTTTTTCCAAGCGGTGAGTAACTCGAGTTGGGCAAATGAAGGCTACCTCGTGGCAACGTCTATTTCGACAAGTGAGGTCGAAGAAGAACTTCGTATGCTCTCCGCCTTACATGGTATTGGTGTGATTTTACTTACGCCTGAAAATCCGACTGAAAGTGAAATTTTACTTCCTGCAAGAAGAAGAACAGAAGTCGATTGGCAATCGATTAATCGTATTCTGAATGAAAATGCTGATTTCAAAAACCTCATTGAATTGGTATCAATTTACTACCAAACTGGTCGAATACGTTCTCAAGACTGGAATCATTAACATGTCTAAAGCCAAGATTTTATTTATTAGCACAGCCTTATTTGCATCCTCTTCTGTCTGGGCAGCCGAAAATACAACAGCCACAAATGCAAACACGACTACGACTGAAAAAACACTCCCTTATGGTGACAACCCGAGCCTGGGTCGAGTATTGTTGTATAAAACAGGTAAAGGGCTACAAAACCTAGGTGAATCCATCCAAGGTGCATCTGAAAACACCTCACAAAAAATGAGTGAAAAGTGGAAAACCACCAAAGAATACACGGCTGAACAATCCGTCATTGTTCAGGAACAAACCGAAAAAGCCAAACAATATACTGCTAAAAAATGGCAAGACACCAAAGATGCCGTGATTGGAACCAATGATGGAAATATTCCTATTGAACGTGCTGAACTGAGCCAACCCTCATCAAATTAATACGATTGAACAAAATTTATAGGAATGAATGAAACAATGACAGTTATGCCTTTTAAAACCATTTTGCTTTGTTTAGTCAGTAGTATTGGCTTTACCGCGTGTTCAACGCTCTCTTCTCAAACCGAGCAGCCTTTACAGCAACTGCAAGTGGTTCAGAACATTGATGCCCTACCCGATACCAAGACCAATGCCGCATCCTTAAATAAATACAAGAATCATTGTATGATCCAATTTACAGGTTATTTTGATGGTGGGCAGAGTACGGAATCATGGGAATTTAAAGGCAATCAGTTGAGTCGGGCTTTTTCTGAGACCTATCAATATGTGCCGAATCGTTTATTCAATGCGACCACTGAAAAACCTGTATTAGATCAGAAAACCCGAAAAATCACAGTATTTGACATTCAGAAACCTGAGGTAAAACATAACTTTGACAAGTTAAAAAGCTACTTTAACCAAACCGTTTTGGACCAATGTAGCTAAGTTTGCCATCTCCACAATTTCTATCCAAAGTGTTTTTAAGCTGTAATCTGGTTGTAAAGTTTTGCAGAAATGCATACATTTCTGCTTTTTGCCCGCTATGATGCAGTTGCGTTGATGAAGTACCCCAAACGGTACATCGCTTAAGGAAATCGCAATGAAGAAAATGATCAAAACAGCTATCGTGACAACAAGTATTCTCGCTTCTGCCTCTATTTTTGCACAAAATGTTGGGGTCAATGCCAATGGCTCAGCTCAGGTTAATGTCCAGTCTGGTGGCTTGATTAGCGGTGTTGCAGGCGCAGTCAAAAATACTGCTCAGGGCGTAGGTCATGCAGCACATCATGTTGGCCATGCTGCTGTACACACAGGTGTAAATGTGGGTTCACAGGTGGTAGACAAAACCACCAAAGTGGTTAAAAACACTAAGGATTATGCGGTAGAGAAAGCTGCTGATGGCAAGGAGTTTGCTGCTGAAAAAAGAGCAGAAGCAAAAAAACGTCATCAGCAACATCAGGCTGAGCAAAAGTCGATTGGCCTGAATACCCAAGCAGGGGTTAACGTTGGAAACTCATCCATTCAGGCACAAACGGGCTTGAATGCAGACAGGAAACAGGCTCAGGCAGGTGCCAATGTTGGCGTGAAAGTCTTGGGCGTAAATGCCAATGTCAGCACCCATGCCAAAGTGGGTGCAAATTAATTTTCGAACCCATCGTTAAAAGCCCTTTGCTTAAGCAAAGGGCTTTTGATTATGTGATTTAGTCTATCAATTGTAGTTTGGTCTGCTCATCTGCATGATTTTCAACAAACTGACCCAATCCCTGTGCATCACAACTCAAGGTCAAGTTCTTATAACTGAGTTTATAAAATTCAGGATAGCGTTTAAAAATCAATAAAGACTGATCCAAAGCCAAAGCTTCACCGACTTTAACTAATTTATGAATCCCACGATCATTCATCGTCAAAACATAAGATTCTGCATTTAACTCAAGTTCAACAACGGCATTCGCACTAGCTTTCAATGGCAGCAAATATTGTTGATTCGCCTGAATTGCTTCAGCGTTATAAGCCTCTAGCTTTAAGCTAACTAAATTAAAAACTAACCATGTATTTTGAATCGTGCGAATGGTTGGCACTGAGCTGTCCATCTGTTGCATAAAATGCGGATGAATACCTAACTTCCGTAAATTTTGCTCAGTACCCTGCTGTAGATTAAATAATTGTTGAACCAATTTTTGCTTAAGAACAGCATCAAAATAACGTTCATCTAATTCAAAATTGTTATTTTGTAAGATTCTCAATAAAGCTTGATGATGCCTGCTCAATAATGCATCTAGTACATGGCGATAGTAGAACTTACTTTGCTTTTTAACCTCTCGAACGCGCTTATAAAAATAAGTAATCTCAAAAGGTTGCTCAACAAAATCATTGAGTAATTGCGAACTTGCCAAAACCGAGAGTGCTTCATGTCCTGTAAAAGGCAAATGAATTACCTGCATCTTTGGTAATAAGGGCTGTATTTTTAAGAAATGTTCTTTATCTTCTGCATAGTATGGATCATAGACAATGATGTATTCACGAGATGAATCCACTTCATCCGCCTGAATCTGCATATTTTGATGAATAGATGCGTCAAAAAATTCTGCATAACGGCGATCATGAACCACATCAGGGTCTATCGAATATTGTGGTACAAAAGCAACGATTTTATGCATATTCAATAAATTAGAATATTTAATCGCAGCATAGCCCCCCATTGATCCACCATAACCCACAATTTGCTCAAACTGTTGTAAGGTCGGTTGAATCTGTCGCTGCATCTCAAGCATGCTGCTTTGAGGAAACCAAGATTTTTGCTTCGGCATAATACCGATGACATTGTATTGATATTTTATGAGTGATTTTTCAGCATTAATTGACATTCCTTTGGCACGACTAATCAAATCGCCAAACGAAACCACTAAAGTGTCACTTGAACCTTTTAAAAAAATAACGCGAATATGTTCATCTTCAAATATTATTTGCTTATCCATGCTCACACTGAAAAATTAATCCTAGGCTTGTCGCAAAAAGCCATCAAATGATGTCTTTGCCAAACCCTATTTGCGGAGTATCTTATTTTATAGAGATAAGACAGATTAAAAAGCGCAAAAAATGACACAATCCTTACATCCTTCTGCTCAAAAAGGCTTTAGTTTAGGGGCTGAACTGTATCAACAAGTTCGTCCCAGTTACCCACCAGAAATCCTCGTTTGGCTGCAAGATCAGCTCAAAGTCGGTGAAAGTTCGACTGTTATTGACCTCGGTTCTGGGACTGGCAAATTCTTACCTTACCTCATTCAAACTCAGGCAAAAGTGATCGCGGTGGAGCCCGTGGCAGAAATGCTGCAACAGCTTCAACAGGCCCATCCAACAGTTGAATGTATACAGGCTTTCAGTGACCAACTGCCTTTGCAAAATGAATCGGTTGATGCAATAGTCTGCGCCCAGTCTTTTCACTGGTTCTCAAATACTGAAACATTGACTGAAATGCATCGAGTATTAAAACCATCAGGGCATCTTGGACTGGTTTGGAATCAACGTGATATTACTGTTGACTGGGTCAAAGCGTTGGCCGATGAAATCGTCCCATTTGAAGCAGATACACCACGTTATCATAGTAAAAAATGGAAACAGGTTTTTGAGCAACAACAACTCTTTCAATTCAACGGTCTTCAGACCTTTCAACTCAAACATACAGGGACAGTAGAACAAGTGGTCAGCAAACGCTTACTTTCCACGAGTTTTATTGCAGCAATGCCAGAACATCAACAACAGCAATTAAAAGCAAGATTTGAAAAAATTGTATTTGATTTTACAGGCCAAACTGCTCAAGATCAGATTGATTTTCCTTATACAACCTTTGCCTACCATTTCCAAAAAATAGCAAAGTAACAATAAATCAGGTGTTTCTATGACCTTTAAATTTAAAACCACGATTGCACTCAGTTGCTTGATCAGCTCTACACTATTACTGAGTGCTTGTAACAAAGATCCTAAAGCACCCTCTCAGCAAGAACAGCAAACTCAAAATTCTAATGATGCCATTGGTCAGCTTAAACAAATCCCGATTAAACAGTTCCCTACAACGGCTGACGATGCGCATGATATTGCGATTTTAGATGACTATGACCGTCGTTTTACCGAAATGAGCGACAGCATGGAAATAGAGCTGGCAAAGATGAAAAAAGCCAATACGCTCACTCCAGCGTTTGAACAGCAACGCCAAACAGATAATGTTCAATCGGCATTGAATATGCTGAAAGAGTTAGAACTCAAAACAGAACAAGGTCGATATATTCAAGGACTTTTATATGAATATTGGGATAATCAAGCCAAAGTACTTGAGCAAAGTACCTTAGCGAGTACCACAGAAAATACTGATACGGCCAAACAAGTTGATCATTTAAATGAATATCTACATGCGCAAAGCCAACTACACCATTGGAAAAGTTCTCAACCAACAGAAACTAAAAAGGCGAGCAAGTGATATAAAAAATTGAGGGTCATACGACCCTCTCTTGTTCAACAAGATTAGATTTTTTGTTTTTCTATCCACTGAATTGAATTAACACGGAATAACTCACAAGCACCATCACCCGTATCCGTAGGTGTTAAAGAAGATCGCCAAACCAAATCTTTATCCCGAATCTCAACCAACTCACCTTTCAACTGCACCAAATCCCCACGCTTCACTTGTTTAATCTGCTGGGCAATCTTGGGATTGGCGGGAATAATATGCATATTGGAAACCATTTGCATGGCTTGATTTGCAGGAACAGGTAGCTTATCTATTTTCCAATTCAAATAGCGGTCATATTGATTTACTGAGATTTTACGTGCGATCTCGGGCTTGGCAAACAAACCCCAACTCACGGCATAATCAATCGGAGAAAATTTTGCTTGTTCGTCATCTTGGTACATTTTAGAACCCAGAATACGGAAATTGCCATAAAAAGGCTGCAACACAGAGATAGACTGGTCTTTTAAAATAGGCGATAAACCATTGGCAATATTATATTCTGCACCACTGGTGGATGCATGTGCCTGTCCAATCGCAGCAACCATACATAAACCGATGCATAGGCTTTTGTTCATGCTGACCATCCTCAAAAATATTACTGAAAACTTCGAAAATCATATCTCTTCATAGTATGCTTAGACCATGCAAGAAAGTGCTTTTTTTGGTAACAGTCAAACGCACTCTGGTCATATTTTTGTGACTATTCCACTCTCCCTTTTAAGTCAATGAATGGATCTCTATGATTTATCAATTCTATCAACGTCGAGTTTTCCCACATTTACTCAATCAAGTCATGCAGACTGCAAGTTTGATGGATAAGCGTCGTGAATTATTGGTTCCTATCGAAGGTGAAGTCCTCGAAATAGGTTTTGGTACAGGTTTAAATATTCCTTTCTATGGCAATGTTGACTCACTTTATGCTTTGGAACCCAATCCAGACATTTATCATCTTGCCGTTGAACGAGTTCAGCATGCGCCTTTTTATATTAAGCATGTACAATCCAGTGCAGAGAAACTTCCATTCGCCGATGCAAGTTTAGATCATATTGTTTCCACATGGACTCTCTGTAGTATTCCAAAACTTGATGTCGCCTTAGCAGAAATTTATCGAGTATTGAAACCTACAGGCACCTTTCATTTAATTGAGCATGTGAAACATCCTGACTCGATCAAATTACAATCCTTACAGACCCTACTCACTCCGCTACAAAAAAGGATTGGAGATGGATGCCATCTCAATCGCGATATTGAACGACACCTTGCACAAGCTAAATTTAAATTTCTTGAAAAAGAATATTTTGATGCAGATGGTATTCCTGCGATTGCACAAAAAATGCTATTGGCTCGCGTGCAAAAGTTATAAATTCAAAGCAGTCATTAATTTTCAAAATCAATTCTTAGCGTTTCAAAACGAATACGTCCTTCACGTACTGCTTGAGCAATTGCCTGCTGTCCTTTGCTCAAGCGCGCACCGCCACTTTTAATATCAAGTAGAATCACTTCAATATCATCCGCAGTCCCATCACCATCACGAAAATCGGTATAGCCATCAAAAACCACGTAATCGACAGGATCACCGAGAAATTTTGCATCACTGGGTAAATACTGAAATTCAGGTAAAATCGGTGCAAACTGTTCTGCCATTTTTCCTTTTAACACCGCACGACTGGTATTTACACTACGTTTCTGTGCATCTAGCAAAGCTTGCTTATGTTCTAATTCTAATTCAGCAATATATTTTTCATATTCCGCCTGAATCCGACCATTCCGCGTATTGGACAAAATCAGCGTGGTAATCACAACACCAATACAACCACCAATTAACATTGCAAGCCAAACCGACATAAAATTTTCCCCTGTTCTGAGCCTAAAGTGTAACCTACCACGCTGAAAAAGATGCTAAGGTATAGTTGAATACAAAATGCTTGTTAAAAAATCTAATTTCATGAAAACCATATTAATTGCAAATCAAAAAGGTGGCTGTGGTAAAACCATGACAGCCATTACGCTTGCCGCAGCACTGTCACAAAAGGGCTATAAGGTTGCGTTGGCTGATGCTGATAACCAAAAATCATCATTACAATGGTTAAAACAACGCCCTGAAAATGTTGCTGCCATTCAAAGCCTCGACTGGAGGCATGAGAAATCAATTGGTGATGCACCAAAACATCTCGATTATTTAATCATTGATGCTCCAGGCGCACTGTCAGGTGAGCATGCAGAACAATTGGTCAGCGAAGCCCATGCGATTGTGACGCCTTTACAGCCCTCATTCTTTGATATTGATAGTACGCGTCGGTTCCTAAAACATTTACAAGACATCAAACGCATACGTAAAGGAAAAGTACAAATTCTGTTGATTGCCAATCGCGTGAAAGCGAATAGCTCTAGTTCAAAAGACATTCAAGACTTCTTTAATAAGATTGAACAAGAGCCTGTCGCATGGATTTCAGAACGTAGTGCTTATGGCACCTTGGCTATGCAAGGTTTAAGTATTTTTGATAAACCACAGAAAAATTTTGTGAGTATTCAAAGCCAATGGCAACCCGTTCTGAATCAGTTAGTCGATGATCCAAGTGAATGGTTTTAAGCCGCCTTGCTCCATTAGCAGGATGGAACAAGGCATGAGGCCATTGATGTAACTGCATTAATAAAACTTATCTTTATTTAGGTTCAATGAAAGGTGCGGGATTTGGGCTAGGTTGGTCTGTGTCATCACCCTCATCTTTCAGGTTATGCCTCATTTCATCACTATCGAGGTTTTCCATAGCTTTACGAATGGTCTCGTTACCGTGACTGCCATCATTTGACTGGATTGCCTGTTCACGTTCCGCACCTTGCTCCTGTAGTGCATTTTCAGGATTTTTAGGAATATCTTCCCTTTCTATAGCGTGCTGTAATTGATCACTGTCCGTCAGGCCTTCCACTTGCTGATAACTGAGTTTATCACCGTTCAAGAGGGTAGCCACTGCGCTTTCGGCTTGTGTACCATTGCTGTTATTTGGTTGTGAATGATGGTCCTGACCTGTTTTTGGAGAGGTATTGTCCTGATTATTTGAATGTGTCATCGAACTGCTCCTTAAATTCACTTTATGGATGTGTGATGAATTCAATATAACAATACGCTTTGTAACTCTTTGGCAACTCTTGTATTAAAGTCGATAGCAAATGTTGCTATGGTAAGTTGCTGTATTGCAGTCTTAAAACTTTCGTAAATGCTGAGATATAGATGCTGAGATATACATATTGCCGATCACGGGCCACTCCATTGAAAATAATCGGCTGGCTGAAACATGCCAGCGGTTTAGCCCCTGATTCCATTTAGAGATTTCAACGTGAAATTACTGAATGAAAATTTTACTGGACGCATTTTTCAGTTAATATGATTTTATTCAACTTTTAGCCCTAGAGACGGAAGCTTGTGCAACAATACGCTCCCACATTACAACGTGTTTTATTGTTTGGACTGTTCTTTGTCTTAATGTATTTGGGATTCAGCATTCTCAAATACTTTATCGTTCCTGTTCTTTGGGCAGCGATTATTGCTTATATGACATGGCCTGTTTATTTATGGGTACAACGTCGCTTTTTTGGTGAAAATCGACCAACGCTAAATGCAACGATCATGATTACGTTGGTCATTTTAGTGATTGGGGTTCCCTTTGTTTGTGCCATTTTCATGCTGCAACTCGAAGGCCGAAATTTATATTTTAATTTACAAAAACAATTATTTTCAGGTCATATTCAAGTCCCCGAGTTTATAAAAACACTTCCGATTGTTGGTAAGGATATCAGTCGTACAGTCAATGAATTAAGTGCCGATCCGAATAGTATTGCGAAGAATGTTGCCGAATGGATACAAGGTCATTTGAGCTATGGCCGTTTTGTACTGAGCGAGATTAGTCGGAATTTAGTTAAACTGACCTTTGCAATCATGACGTTGTTCTTTTTCTATCGTGATGGGCAAATGATTTTATCTCAGGTGAGTCGTGCCTTAGAAAAGATCATTGGTCCTCGCGTACATCATTATCTAGAAACCATTTCAGAAACAACCCGTGCGGTGGTATACGGTGTAGGCTTAACCGCAGTTGCACAGGCACTTTTGGCAGGTCTCAGTTACTTTGTAGCAGGTGTGCCTAACCCAATGCTACTCACCATGGTAACGTTTATTTTGGCCTTAATTCCATTTGGAACTCCCATCTCCTATTTAGGGGTTGGTTTATGGCTATTTGCTCAAGGCCAAACTGTCGAAGCATTTGGTGTGATTACATGGGGTGTCTTGATTGTAAGTAGTTCAGATAATGTGATTCGACCTTTAGTTATCTCAGGCGCAACTCAAATTCCATTCATTTTAATTATGTTTGGTGTGCTAGGAGGAATCGCAAGTTTTGGTTTAGTGGGCTTATTTATTGGTCCAGTCATCTTAGCTATTTTATTGGCAATCTGGCGTGAATGGCTGCATGAGAATGTGGAAGAACCCGTTGCCACACTTGAGGCTCCATCTGAGACCAAGTAATTTATTTAACCTTTTTGTTATCAAATAATTAAAGAAGCTTGCGAGTTCTCCTAAACTTTGCTTGAATTTAATTGATAAAGATAATCAATTAAGGATGCCCCGCAATGATTTCAATGATTCAAAAGTTTTCCCTACTGAGTTGCCTCGGCCTAAGTATCGCTGCCTGTTCATCGGTTAATCTGGATAACAACGCAGATAAAATCCAGACACAGCCTACATCACCAGACCAAAAACAACTGATCACGGTTCATCAGGTGGATGCCAATGGTGTGGGTGCCTCCATTGGTACCGTGTCTTTCCAGCAAACACCGAAAGGCCTGCTCATCACGCCTGCACTTGGAAAACTTTCTCCAGGTGAGCATGGTTTCCATATCCATGAAAATGCCTCATGTGAAGCTGCTGAAAAAGAGGGCAAAATGGGAGCTGCCCTCGCTGCGGGCGGGCATCTTAACCCAGAGAAAGTTGCCCATCACGGTACGCCACTGGATGGACATTTAGGTGATCTACCAGCCCTAACGGTGAATGACAAGGGTTTTGCAACAACGCCTGTGCTTGCCCCACGCCTGAAACTTACCGATATTCAGGGTCGGGCAATCATGATTCATTCGGGTGGAGATAATTATTCAGATACACCTAAGCCTTTAGGTGGTGGTGGCGAGCGAATAGCCTGTGGTGTTATTCAATCATAAAAGCACTGTGGGTATCTAAAAAGATATCCACAGTTTCGTAGATATTTTATGCAGCTACAAACGACTACGCCACTGGTTCAGCATATTATTCACTAATTGATCCCATCGGCTTTACGTTCTTGCATCACTTGTTTGAGCACAGCTCTTGGTTGCATAAACCAAAAACTGATCAAACTGACACTCGCTAAGGCAAAAGCCCAAATATGGAAATGTGTATAAAGTACACGCACCAATTCTATAATCACAAAGAAACTCATCATCAATAGCATTGAAACAGCCGCAGCGACTGTCCCTTTGGATACTTCTGAAGACATTAATGCAAAACGATATAAAACTGAAAAACTAATCCCCTCTCCTAGGCTTATTAAGGTCATACCGATCAATAAACACGGCACTAGATAAGTTTGCCAAATCACGCCTAAAATTAAAAACAGCGTTCCAATCAACATAATCGGTAAGCCCATCAAAATGGTTTTGCCTAATGGAAAGCGATCAATTATTTTGATCAGGATAATATTCCCTGCAATTAAGCCAAAAAATACAGGAAATTGCGCTAAACCATATTGCACACTACTGAGCTTTAACTCATCGACCAAGATGATGGGTGACAGCGCAATCCACAGCATTAATGGCATCCCAACCAAAGGTAAAGCAATGCTTAACCCTAAGAAACGGCGATTGGTGAATACTTTTTTAAAATCATCAAAAATATAAATAAAAGGTTGTCTCGCTCGACGCTCTGGGGTTGCTGGCATAAATTTATTTAGACCAAACCAACTTAGGAATGAAACGATTGCAATCGCAACAAAACCCCAATGCCAAGAGACATAATCAATCAGAAATGCACCAAGAACAGGCCCAAGTAATGGCGCAAGCAAGGAAATATTGGCCATTAAGGCCATCACTTTAATGGCATCACGTTCCTCAAATGTTTCCTGAATTGCAGCATAACCCACTGCCGAAATGACCGTAAGGCCAATTCCCTGTAAGAAACGTAAAGTCAGGAATTGTTGGATATTCTGCGTCAATAAGATGAGCAAACAACAGATGGTAAAGAATGCCACGCCTGCCAATAATACTTTCTTACGTCCAAGACGGTCTGACAGAGGTCCAAGCAACCAAGCAACACTTGCTCCACCCAATAAATAAAAAGACATGGAAGATGGTGCCCATGTTGCACTAACACCGAATTGTTCTGTAATTGCCAACATTGCTGGCTGAATTAAGTCATTACCAATATAGACTGAAAATTCGAATAACACTAAAGCTAATGGAAACATGAGCGTTATACGGTTTAACGTCATGCTTTGATTGTTCGTCATCATGTTCTATTCACAAAAATAACCAATTCGCGTGCATCCATTTCCTTGAAAAAAAGAAAATAGATTCCGCACCACGTCATTTTATGGTTCTGATTTAAATTAAATTTTGATTTTCATGCAGTGAGAGCGCATGTAATAAATGTGGAAACACCATATTCACAAGGTGTATAAATTGCTTGAGATTCGTAAATATTTTACCTATCGTAAAAATTTACAAGCGCAACTTTAGCACTTTTTAAAAATGCCTGCAATTTAAGCAATAAAATGAATTGTGTGGATATGTGAATAACCAAAAAGTTATCCACATTTTTGTCTATATTTTATCCAGCACCAAATTACAGCTCAGGTTTAAGAGCACAATTCAAACTGGAATTTATTGGTATTGTCCCCTCTCGCACACTGATAGCTTTGTTTTTTATTTACAATCTTCCAGACTTGTTGATCACGCTTTAACTCATATTCGGTACGAATAGCTACAACGGAATCATCTAATTGGGCTTGTTCAACAGTGATTTCCGCATCTGTTGGGTTTTCAGCACGATTAAACTGCTGATCAATTTTGAGATTAGTTTCATCATGAAATAAATTTGGTTGATCGAGTAAAACCGCATGTATTGCTGTACTTTTTTGTACCGCTGCTTGCTGCTGTGACTGTGCAATCGGCTGATTACATGCGGCTAAAAATAAGCTACACCCTAAAACCATCCAAATTTTATACATTTTGTACCTTTCCTATTTACCACATGCATTTATGCTACTATGCAAAACTGGATTTCAAAGCAACAAAATGTATGTGACTTATGAGAGATTTGTTGTATTTATCAATTATTTGAACATCATCACAAGTCATTGACATCCTCCCCGACCTAAAGGACGGGGATTCCTACTGCTAGACGCTCATGTCCGAGCGCAAGAATATTCAGTGCGGAATTTACATCCCGATCATGGAGCGTACCGCACTCCATGCACTGCCATTCTCTTATTCCTAAGCCTTCCCTA
>CAZKJI010000037.1:0-17232 GCA_964553005.1 uncultured Acinetobacter sp.
GTTTTGAGCAGCACATCTTGCCCCCACTTATCTGCCCCAAAAGGCAACGTGGTTTTTAACTCTTGTTTTTGATCAAGTAGATGCCCACCCAATTGCTGATTAATTGCCTGCATATCCGCAGCCAAAGGATCAACCACACCATAATTATCAATGACTGAGCTACCTTGTTGTTCAGCCTGAATTTCGGCATTGAGCTGTTGAATCACATCTTTCAATGGATCAACTGGATTTTCAGGTAATGCCGCTATCTTCTGGCTACTGTCTTTCATTTGATCTGACTCAGTATCCGCCCCTAAAAATGTCGGTGGCGCGTAGCTGACGGCGACTTCTTTATTCCAATTGGAAGCAATCACGCCTGTCATTGATAACGCGAGCAAGATGAAATAAAACAGCACCACCAAGAAAGAAACCACGGCGATTCGATCTGATTTCAATCGATTCAATGCCAACTGCCAGAGTCCTGTTGATGCAGGAGATTCACTTGAGGAGGATTTGCCTTTAAAAATTGTACTGAGCATTGTCATCCTCCTATTTCAACTGTACGCGAGGATCGAGGAGCTTATAAATCAGATCGGCGATCAAGTTAAAAATCATGGTCACAACAGCGATATATACGGTAATCGCTTTAATTACAGGGAAATCACTACGCTCTACCGCAATAATAATTTCACGCCCGATGCCCGGAATACCAAAGAATCGCTCAATCAGGAAAGCACCAATCAGTAAGGCAGGCAGACTAGCCATCACTTCAGTGACAATTGGAATCGATGCATTACGCAAAACATGCACACTCAGTACCCTAGACTCCCCCACACCTTTAGCACGGGCAGTACGCACATAGTCCTGATGAATTTCATCCAGCACAAAACTGCGATATAAACGTAGCGTTGGGGCAATGCTCACCACCAACATGATTAAGATAGGTAGCAAAGAATATTGGAATAAGTTTTGACTAAACTGATCACTCCAGCCTTGTACGGGGAACCAACTGAGTTGGTATGCCAACACATACTGGAACACGATGATATACACCAAAATACTGATCGACATGCCAATAGTACACAGCATCATCACCATACGATCTGTCAGTGATCCACGAACTGAAGCAACCGCTAAAGCAAGGATAATTGAAATCACGGTTTGTAAAATCGTCAGTGGAATCAATAAAGTCAGTGAAGGCCCTAAACGGGTCAGGATAATCTGTGATACAGGCTCTCCCGTACTCCAACTCGCACCATAATCGAAAGTCAGAATCTGTTTAATAAAAATCCACAGCTGCACATAATAGGGCTGATCAACGCCCAATTGTTTACGGATGTTTTCGATTTGCTCTGGGCTAGACATTTTCCCTGCCAAAATATACGCAGGATCTCCCCCCACCCAGTTAAACAAGAAGAAAATCAGCAAAATGACCCCCAACATGGTCGGGATCATTTGCCATAGTCTACGCACGAGATAAGCAAGCATAATGGCAAATCCTTATTTGACCCGTTGACCTGTAATTTCACTAAAGAAAGCTTTGTTATCTGGTTCTCTGCCTAAGAAATCTTTGACCAGTTGAGCTGCATTCTTTTGGCTGCCTTGAGATAAAATCGTTTGGCGGTAACGCTGACCCACTTCTGGATTATTCAAGTTATCACCGAAAGCAGACAACATATCCAGAGCCAATACTTCAGACCACATATAACCATAATAGCCTGCCTGATAGCCCATTAAATGCCCGAATTGCCCTGGGAATTGGGTATTTTCTACATAGCCCAATGCGGTTGCGGATTCCATTTTTTTCCAGACATCCATCGGCTGTACTTTGAGTGCATCAGCGCCATGCAATGCCATATCATATTGTGCATAAAGCGTTTGGCGTGCATAACGTGCGCCACGTCCATAATTATGTACCGCATTTAAACGTTCAATCAGCGCATCATCAATACGTGGGCAAGCGGGATCACAATAGTCTGCCACTTTAGACAAGGTTTCCTTACGTCTCGCCCATTCCTCATACATTTGCGATGGTGCTTCAACAAAGTCACGCTCGACTGACGTACCCGACTCCCCCACATAACGGGTATCGGACAAAATGCCATGCAAGGCATGTCCAAACTCATGTACAAAGGTTTCCAGCTCATTGCTGTTTAAACCTTTGTGATTAAAATTGGTCACTAAAACCGAAATTGGTTTACGCCCTGTTAAACTACTGCCGCCATACACGCCCCATACCGCAGCATGCCCATATTTTCCCTCACGCGGGAATTTATCCATATACAAACCGCCAAGCAGTTGCCCTGTTTTCTGGTCGTTCACATCGTAATATTCAACTTCATCCTGCCATGTATCCACTTTGACAGGCTTAAATTCGATACCATACAGATTTGAGGAAATCGCAAACAGCCATTTTTGTGCCGCTAAGGTCGGGAAATAATCACGCATTTTTTCCTGATCAATCTGGTATTTATCCTTGCGTAATTTTTCTGTCCAATAGCCCACATTCCAGCGTGTAATCTCGGCCTGTTTTACAGGAATATCCAGTGTTTTTGCCTTAAATTGCCTTAACTCCTGCATCTCCTTTTGCTCAAGTGGCGTCACAATCTGGTAAATATTATTCAGAAAATCATTCACCGTTTTTGGATTTTTTGCCATGCGTTTTTTTAAGGCGAGATCGGCATAGCTTGGTTCACCAAATAACTGTGCCTGCTCATAACGTAGGTCAATAATCTGTTTGAGCAAGTCCAGATTCTTTGCTGTACCCCGCCTAGTAAAAGCAGTCTGGTAGCGTTTACGTGCTGCATCACTGTCTGAAAGTTCCATGAACGGTTGATAGGCAGGATAATCAAATCCCAACAGATAATTACCCTTATCATTTTTCTTGGCATTGGCGAGATAGCTCTCTGGCAAGCCTTTTACTTCATTTGGGGTAAATTCCAATTTTTCAGGATTATCATTAATATTACGGGTAAATTGCTGTGAGAGTTGGGTTTGTTGATTACGGATCTCCTTTAAGCGTGTTCTTTTTGCAGGTGACAATTGCACGCCTGTATTCTCAAAGTCAGTTAAAATATCCTGACGGTATTTCACATCAATTGGATCAGTCGCTTTGCTATTTTTTATACGTTGATAGAGTTTTGGATTCTGGTATAAATCAGTCTGTAACTTTTCCATTTTGACAATACAGTCATCTGCTGCCTGACGAAATTTCGCATCAGGATAGACATTACGATATAAGCTGATCGGATTGGTCAAGTCCTCAAACATCGCCATAAAAGCATCCCATTCGGCTAAAACAGGTGCAGCATTCGCGTTGGCTTTTATTGGTCTTTTTTCGAGTTCGGTGATTCGTTGTTGGAGTTTTTGAATGCTGGCATCACACCATTGGGGCTGGTCGGCGAGTTTTAAAATAGGTAAGGTAGCGCGTGCTGGTTCTGCCCATGCCGTTTGGTTAATTCCACAAAGACCAATAAAGCATAGCCCCAAATTTGTTAATGTCTTTTTCGCCACACGCTTTCTCCAGTTCATTTCTATACTAAATTTTCAAAATCTAAACTTAAGTCAGTATAAGTCGTTTTATATTTATCACATCGGTGTCGTGCCGAGTTCTCATCCAATTTCATCATTAGCCTGCCGCAGGCCTTACTTTTCATAGGTGAGGAGTATACTCCGCAAGGTAAGCAAAAATCTTTCACAGCTTTAGTCGCTGTTCATGGGCTGATGGTACATCTCTGATACCACAGTCCAACGGGCGGCATCCATGCCGCCTCCACGATAGCAAAACCAATTGAAGACCAATGTTTTTACTTTTTCTTCCTTTCTTCAATATCGATATACATCCATTCCGCAAGCAAAATCGGATGCTTTTTATAGCCAATCACACGCGGCTGAGCCAAGACATTACGATAACGACTGGAAATCATTTGTACAGGCGAATAAAACTCTAAAAGCCGTGCCATCTGCCGATAAAGCTGATCTCGTCCAGGCCCATCTGATAATTTTAATGTTTGCTCATATAAACGGTCATATTCAGCTAACTTAAAACAGGAATTATTGGTGGCATTGACATTTTTGCCATAGAACAACTGCATGAAATTATCGCCATCAGGATAATCCGCAATCCATGCAGAACCCTTGAACATGGTTTTACATTGCTTTTCTGCTTTTAAACCCTCAGCAAAGGGCACAGGTTTGGAGACCATATTCACTTTAATACTGGCTAAATCTTTCTTTAATAATTCAGCCATTTGCATACTTCTTGCGCTATTACTGGATGGCATAAACTCAATCACCAGAGGCTTACCATTCGGTAAACTACGCCAGCCATCCGCCCCAATTTTATAATGATAACGATCCAGCAACAAATTGGCCGCTTTCACCGAATACGGCACACTGCCCTTATAGTCTGGATCATGCCCTGCAACGCCGTAGGGTATCGGAAACTGTAAACGCCTAGCATCACCTTTCATTAAAATCTGAATGTCTTTTTCAGGTGAATGCGCCATTGCCATTGCACGACGTAAGGCAATTTTTTCCTTACTCAATCCACCCACTACAGGGTTTTGCATATTCCAGTATAAATAATCAATCGAGGGATCAGAAATACGGGAAAGCTGAATGCCTTTCTGCTCAAATTCAGGTTTTAACTTACCATGCTTGAGTGCCTGAGCAGGCAAATCCCCTGTTAAGGTTAATAAATCCAGCCCGTCTTTTTGAAAAGATAACCACCCCGACTGTGCTTCCTCAATCACCTGAATATCCACCACGCCAATTTGCGGCATTTTCTTGCCTTGCATTTGCTGGACAATTTTCTGATCGTCTGGATTGCTGGCCTTAAAATCCCAGACAAAGCCACGATAGTCAGGATTGGCTTTTAAAATAATCCGTGAAGCAGGTGTCCAGCGAGACAATAGATATGGCCCTGTGCCAATCGGATGCCCCATAACAAAACCAGCCTTGTCCCGATAATGCTCAATCACCTCACGCGCCACTGCCCCTGTTGGCTGGTGAGCCAGCAACATCGGAAAATTATGATTTGCTTCGGTTAAACGAATCGCCAGCGTATAACGATCAGGCGTTTGCAAGCCTGCAATCGGTTGATCATAATTAAATTTCCCTGTTTTGTTCGCCTGTTGAATCACCGCATCCATTCCTGCGATGCGTCCCTCAAACAGCCAACTACTGGGTGAATGCAGTTGCGGATCAAGCAAACGCTTAAAGGAATAAGCATAATCTGCTGCGGTGAGTTCTCGTGGCTTCCCTTTAAACACAGGGTCAGGGGAAAAATAAATCCCTTTTTTAAGACGAATAGTATAAGTCAAGCCATCCGCACTGACTTCTGGCAAGGCAGCCGCAGCATTGGGAATCAGCTTGGCAGGTGAAGCCAGATAATCATAGGTGTATAAGGTATCGAAAATGGAATACAGTACATGCGCTGAATACAAATCTTGAACTGCGGCAGGATCAAAACCCGTTTCCGCCACAGGAAAGGCATAGCGCAGCACCTTGTTTGGATCGGCTGGACTTTTTGCCATTGTCCCATTGCTTATGCCAATCGACACTGTGCCAAGCAAGACTGCCATCCCATACTGCTGCAACGAAAGTTTAAAATTCTGCTTCATACGTGTTCACATTATTTCTTTTGTGTTGGAACAATATCCAGATATTGCCAATTGGTATTCATAATGGGATGTGCCTTAAAACCCTGAATTTCGGGCTGAATGACCCAGTTACGGATACGGGTATCCTGTAGTACCCACGGATTGTCCGCTTCAATCTGTCGGCTCATTTTTTCATAAAACGGCATACGTTGATCAGGCGGTAATTTCATTGCATTTTGATACAGCGCATCATAGGCTGCGGATTGATAACAGGATAAATTGCCCCGCCCAACATTCGCCCCATACAGCAGTTGAGCAAAATTTTCTCCCTCTGGATAATCGGCATGCCACGCACCGCCCCACATCATATATTGACATTGAAAAGCAGCCTTGAGGTTGTCGGCAAAATTACTGACCTTAAAATCTGCCCGAATGCCAATCGCATCCAGCCCCTTTTTCCACAGTTCTGAATAAATCACAGAAGACGAACTACTTTCGGTATTGATTTTGAGGGTTAAAGGCTTGCCATTTGGAAAAGTGCGATAACCATCTGCCGCCTTTTTATAGCCAAAATGATCCAGTAATTTATTCGCCAAGACAGGGTTATAACCAATGCTACTGCGATAATTCGGGTTATGACCATTCACGCCAGCAGGTACCAGCATTTCGGCCTTAACCGCCTGCCCCTTACGAAGAATACGAATATACTCATTCATATTCAATGACATGGCAATCGCCCGTCTTAACGCAATTTTATCCAGACTACTGCCACCGACTACAGGATCACGCATGTTAAACATAGTATAGGTGACTTCTGCTTCCTTATTTGCATACAGTCGAATACCCTTTTTCTGCATATCCACATTTAGTTGATTGTTTTGGTCTAGAGCTTTGGCAATCGCATTGGCCGTTAAGCTATCAAAATCAAGTTGTTTGGACTGAAATGCCAGCCAGCGTGACTGTTCTTCTTCAATGATACTGACCGTCACTTTGCCAATTTGTGGCATTTGCTTACCACTCATTTGCTTGACCAGTTGATTGTCCCAAGCCGTACCTGTGGATTTAAAATTCCAGGTAAAGCCACGATAATCAGGATTGGCGACCAATTCAATCTTACTGCGCGGCACATATCTACTTAACATATAAGGCCCTGTGCCCACAGGATGCACTCCAATACGATCCTTATAATATTCAACTACTTCCCGAGCAATTGCGCCAAAGGTGCTATAGGCAAGAATATAGGGGAAATTATAATCAGGCTGGGTCAGGGTAAATTGAATGGTGTATTTGTCGAGGGCTTTTACTCCCTCAATCGGTGCATCATAATCAAATTTTCCCGTCTTGTTGACTTGCTCCACCAGCGCATTTGCACCAAGCAATTTATTGTCAATAAAGGAAAAAGACGGCGCATGATTTTTGGGGTCGAGAATACGTTTGACTGCATAGACATAATCTTCTGCGACCAATTCCCGTCGTTTGCCTTTAAATGCAGGATCATCGGTAAAGTAAATGCCTGGCTTGATTTTAAAAGTATAGACCTGTCCATTTTTTTCAATCACAGGCAAGCTCTGAGCCGTTGCAGGCACTAGCCTGACTGGATTTGCCAAGTAATCGTATTGAAGTAATCTTTCAAAAATCACATCGGCAATATTGCCACTGTAAAAGTTGGAGGTTTTGACCATATCAAAACCATCATCAGGTGCAGGAAACGCCACCCGCAGCACCTTGTCAGCTTGGGCAGGAGTCTTTGCATGGCTGACTGGCATCCCTGTAATCATGACCGCAATTAAGGCGACCTTTAAAAATTGAGGCTTCAATGTAATGCTCATATCCTGATTTTTAATCCATATCCAGCTTTTCGCCAGTATTCAGGTGTATTGATAAATTTGCTTTTATGGACTCCATCATTCTATATTTTTGCAAAAGAATCAATGAATTAATATTTTCAAAATTTGATTAAAATAGAATGTTGTTTTATCAAAATAAATTGTTATTTTATTTCATTGTCAGAATTAAAACTTTTCCAACTCAATCCATTCTGCTTCTGGAAAATGCTTTGCCAAATAAGCTTTTAAATAATCAGCCGTATCTTTCGAAATAAGTGGATCTTTCGACTCATCCTTTAAGTTATACACCAAAGCATGCAAATTCAAATCACGCTGCTTTAATGCCTCTAGACTCAATAAAGTATGATTAATACTGCCCAAACGTCCTGAAGTCACTAAAATCACAGGAAATTGATGTTGAGCAATATAATCAATGGTCAACAACTCTGTGGTTAAAGGCACCATCAAACCACCAGCACCTTCTAACAACACCACATCAAAACGCTGAGCAAGCTCTTTAGTTGCAGCTTCGATCTTGGCAAAGCCCATATCACGCCCATCCAAACGCGTGGCTAAATGTGGCGAAGCTGGATAAGTAAAAATTTCAGGCATGGTCAGTTTGTCATGATCTTCCTGAAACCAACCCATTCCCATAATTTCACGGTGTTTTTCGATGTCTTCAGACACATCGACATTGCCAGTTTGCACCAACTTCTGGGTGATAACACGCTGCCCTTGTTCGGTCCAAAGTTTGGCAAGATAACCTGTGGCATAAGTTTTCCCAATTTCAGTATCAATACCGCTGACAAAATAAATTGCTGCACTCATGCTATTCTCCGCGCAATCACATAGATCGGGTGATAAGTCAGGCTAAAACCCTGCTCACCATAAAACTGTTGATAATCTAAATAAAACTGCTGCAACGATTGCTTAGTCCAACGATGCGATTTTGCTGTTGCGGTCACGCCTGTTGCTTTTAAATGCTGCAATACCGATTTTGGATGATCAAAATAAATCTGCTTCACTTCTTGCCCAATGAACAGCACTTCAAAGTCTTGCTGTTCAAGCTGTCGTTTTAAAAACTCTAGGCTAATATAATTTAAGCCTTGCCCTGTCAACTGCTTAATTTCAGTGAGATTATCTGACCCAAAAGTGGAAAAACCGAAATATGCATTGGGTTTTAAAGCATCATGAATTCGGTGCAATAACGTAGGTAGATCAGTCATCCACTGTAATGCTGAACTCGAAATCACTGCATCTAAGGACTGCGGTAAATGCAGTTGCTCAATATCTCCGATCAACCAAGCTATATTTTCAATCGTTGAAAAATGCTGATCTACATCCTCATAAAGATCATTTAAAAATAGTTGATCAACTTGAAAATAAGAATGAAATAAGTGAGTTAAATTACCCGAACCGCAGCCAATCTCAAGCACAGAGGCTAAGTTCTGCGGACAATACACTTTAAGGTATTTAAATAATTGTGCACTAATCTGTTTCTGTACCACAGCATGCTCGACATAGCTTTGCCCTGCTTTGGCAAAACGTTGGGCAACCAGTGCTTTATTAATACTCACAAACACTCCACTAGTTGTTGCAATTCATTTTTTTGCACCAAAGAGGTTAATGAAATTCGCAAGCGTGAACTATTTTGTGGCACTGTTGGTGGGCGTACTGGCATAGCATAAAAACCTTGTTGTTGTACATAGCGTGCTTTTTCAATGGCCGCTTGGCTTTCACCCAGGATAACTGGAATGATATGACTGCTGGATGGGCTTGAAAAACCTTTTGCAATTACCGCTTGCTGTAAATACTGACTGATCTCGGCCAAGTGCTGACGCTGTTGCTGCATGCTCAATACTTTATTAAAAATAAAATCTGACCATGCCATTGAGATCGGTGGCAATGCGGTACTAAAAATCAATGGACGCATTTTATTGATCAGATAATCACGGATAATCGAATCACAAATGATATAACCGCCCACTGAGGCAATTGCTTTGCCAAAGGTTCCCACCAAGAAATCAATCTGATCCAATACGCCATATTGTTCAGCACAACCCAGACCTTGCTCTCCTCTAACCCCAATCGCATGTGCTTCATCGACATACAACATGGTTTTGGCAAAACGCTGCTTTAACTGCGCCAATGCAGCTAAATCCGTTTCATCGCCATCCATACTAAAAATACTTTCAGTCACCACAATAATGCGTTCAACTTGTTCATCTTGATGATACTTTTGCAATAACTGTTCCAGATGCTGCAAATCATTATGACGATAACGCACATATTGAGCAGTCGAAAGTCGAATGCCATCAATCATACTGGCATGTACCAGTTTATCCGCCAAAATCACGGTTTTACTATCAGCTAATGCAGGTAAAATACCGATATTCATGTGATAGCCACTATTGAAAAGTAGAGCTGCACGACCAAAAACTTTGCTTAGGCTATTCTCAAATTGCTCGTACTCTGCAAAATTACCCGTGAGCAAGCGTGACGAAGATGAACTAAAGAGCGCTCGTTCAATTTTCAGCGTATCAAGAAATTCTTCTCTTAAATTTAAGTCAGCGGCCAAACCTAAATAATCATTGGATGCTAGGTTCAACATGGTTCGATCTTGAATCGTGATCCATTTTCCCTGCTGTTGATTTGAAGTAAATTGGCGGAAATTACCTTGCTGTTTGAACTGGTCAAGCTGCTCGGCATAATGATCAAGCAAGGACATTGGCATTTGCTCCTTGCATATTTTTTACCACTTCACTCATCTGTGCTAATAAATAATGGAGTTCATCATCGCTAATCACATACGGCGGCATCACGTACACCAATTTTCCAAATGGTCGTACCCAAATACCCCGTTCAACAAACTGTTGCTGCAAGGTTTTCATATCGACATTGCTGGTTAATTCAACCACACCAATCGCCCCTAAAACCCTTACATGCGCAACATGATCGAGCTGAGCTAAATCCGTTAATTGTTCAGCAAGAATCTTTTCAATCCGTTGAATATTGGCTTGCCAATCTTGCTCAACCAATAGTTGGGTACTTCTTAATGCTACTGCACAGGCCAGCGGATTCGCCATAAAGGTTGGGCCGTGCATAAACACACCCGCTTCACCACGACTAATGCTTTCAGCCACTTGCTTGGTGGTCAAGGTTGCAGACAGCGTCATATAACCACCCGTTAAACCTTTGCCAATACACATAATATCGGGTTCAACTTGGGCATGTTCCCAAGCAAACATTTTGCCTGTGCGCCCAAAACCCGTGGCAATCTCATCGAAAATTAGCAATAAATTATATTGCTCACATAAAGCCTTGGCTTGGCGTAAATACTCAGGATGATAAAAACGCATGCCACCTGCACCTTGTACAATCGGCTCGATAATCAGTGCTGCAATAGTGTGATGATGCTGTTCAATCTGCTGTTTGAGTTGCTGAATATCGTGTGGATTCCACTCACCATCAAAACGACTTTGTGGTGCGGGTACAAAAATTCGATTCGGTAAACTGGTACCAAAAATCTGATGCATCCCCGTGACTGGATCACACACCGACATCGCATTCCATGTATCGCCATGATAGCCAGAACGGGTGGTAATAAAATTGGTTTTCGCGGGTTGATTCAACGCAGCCCAATATTGCACGGCCATTTTTAAGGCCACTTCTACAGCAACTGAACCAGAATCTGCATAGAAAATCTTATCTAAATTCGGCGGCATAATTTTTAATAATAATTTGCCCAATTCAATTGCAGGTTTGTGGGTCAGACCACCAAACATGATATGCGCCATGTTTTGCAATTGGTCAGCAACTGCCTTGTTTAGTTCTGGATGGTTATAGCCATGAATCGCACACCACCATGACGACATGCCATCAACTAAAGTTCGCCCATCTTCTAATTCAATGGTTGCGCCATAGGCACGTTTCACTTTAAAAGTTGGCAATGGATTTAACATCGAAGTATAGGGATGCCATATATGTTCTAAATCAAATGGGTCTGTCATCCTTTACCTCTGTAAATTCAATATTTAACGATGTGCTGTACAGTGTCATTCCGAGTACTCACCCAATTTCAGGATAAGCCTTCAGCTGTACTTACTTTTCAAAGATGAAAAGTAAGCAAAAATCTTTTGTTAGGCTGATGGCACATCCTTGATGCCACAGCCTAACGGCGACATCCATGTCGCCTCCACGATAGCGAATATTAAAAGTAAATTTCAATAATGATTAGAATGTTCAATAAATCTCAACAGCTTTTTATCTTAAACTTGTCAAAATCTAAAATATATTGCGAGAACTTTCAATTCAAGCAAGATTAAACCGTCTATTGAATAAAATCTTCAATTATTTGCACAGTCTTCTCCACCATAAAGCATGGAAAACCATGTGAAGCACCTTCAACAGAAACGATAGATGAATTGTTTGCAGCTAAATATTTAGTTTTTTGCATAACTTGGTAAGGAACTAAAGCATCATACTCGGCAAAGACATGCAACTGCTTACCCTGATAATTTTTATACATTTCAACCAAATTTAATTGCTCCAGCAACTGTAACCCATCCCGAAGCAAAGCAATTGGTTGTGGACGAATCAATTTCTGCATAGCTACGAAATCTTTCTTTGCAGAACTTGCACCCTGACACACCAATAAACCAAACCGTCTTAGCGTGGTAATGGCATCCTGTTCAAATGATTGTTTAAATTGCATAAAGCTTTCAACAGGCATGGCAGTCATCCAATCTGCTTGAGCAACAAAACATGGATTCGACGCTAAAGTGATTAAAACTTTCTGTTCAGCATATTGTTGTTGTATTTGATTGACCAAGATTGTTGCCAGTTGTCCGCCAAGCGACCATCCAATAATTACATCATATTCAACCGCAAGTTCGACATGCTGTTGTAAAACATCACCATTCAAGACATTAAAAATATTAATCCGCTCAACACTATGTCCCTTTTGTTCTAAAGCCTCATGTAATGGCTTTAATAATTCTGCTCCACCGCCCCATCCTGTGATGAGTAGAATCCTATAAGTCACGCGCTTGCTCAATTGCAAAAAGTTGAATGCAGTATACTCTCCGATTTATACGAGTCATTATTTTCCTAATCAATTCCTTTCATAATGCTTTGCTCAAAAGACACCATAAAACGGATCAAAATTCTTTAAAGAATTTTCTAACCCATATGATTTCGAAATTTGCTAAAGTAGAGTCTATTACACTTTGAGATCAACATGATGAATACGATAAAGTCCAAAGTTATTATTTTATGCAGTTTGTTTTTTTTACTTGGTATCTCTAGCCTTAGTACAGCGCAAACTTCTATTTTTTCTAAGCAAAATACAGCTCAAAAAGAATGGGTTGGACAGTCTGCACCAGATTTTAAACTGCAAGATCAAAGTGGTAAATGGCACACTTTAAACCAATATAAAGGCAAGTGGATTGTACTTTATTTCTACCCTAAAGATGACACTGCGGGATGTACTCAAGAAGCGAATCAATTTAAATCACTTTATCCCCAATTCTTAAAGTCGAATGCAGTAGTTTTGGGTGTTAGCTTAGATGATGTTGCATCACATCAAAAGTTTTCACAAAAGCTCGGTTTACCTTTCCCAATTTTGGCAGATGAAAAAGGCGAACTTGCTGGAAAATTTGGTATTGTCAGAAACCTCGGGATTACAAAAATTGCCAAACGTGAGAGTTTCTTGATTAATCCTCAAAGTGCAATTATGTATCACTACACAAGTGTGAATACACAAACGCATGCTGATCAAGTATTAAAAGATTTAAAAGAAGCACAAACTAAAAGATAATTCATAAATAAAAAACTCAGCAGATGCTGAGTTTTTTTATTTATTCGAAAATCTTAAATTTGCGATTGAATATAATTTTGCAAACCAATTAATTCAATTAAACGCAATTGTTTTTCTAACCAATACGTATGATCTTCTTCTGTGTCCGAAAGCTGCTGACGCAACATATCACGACTAATGTAATCACCTTTATCTTCACAAAGCTTAATGCCTGTCGCTAGTTTTTCACGCACATGATATTCAAGTGCTAAATCAGCTTTTAAACAACTTACGACATCTGTACCCACATTGATGTCTTCACGATTCATATTCGGTTGAGCACCCAAAAATAAAACACGGCGAATGATTGAATCAGCATGTGAAGCTTCTTCTTGCATTTCATGATCAATACGCTCGTAAATTTTACTTAAGCCCCAATCTTCGTACATTCTTGAATGAATTAAATATTGATCACGAGCAGCCAATTCACCACCAATGAGCATATTTAAATAGTCGATGACTTCTGGATTGCCACGCATAATATTTACTCCTATCGAATAATAATATTATGGTGAACTTAAATCATATTTGCAAAATTAAATTGTGTAAGTTTATGATTTTTATAAAATTAAAATGAGAAACATACGCATTTACAGTTTTAATTCGCCTAATTTATCTAATTAAAATAAGCCTTTGCACATTGGACAGACCTTTACAGCTCAATGAATTTAATCAAAATCCTTTGTTTAATTTTTTGTAACGATTCGCAATGCTTCTTATTCCACTGCAATTTTGATCAAAAAAGATTAAAAAATGACTGCTCGGCTGTTGTTTGTCTATACAAAATTCGGTAAATAACATCAATCACAAAAACACAATGCGGAAATAAAATGGATAAAAGTAAGCCAATTCTGGTCACGGGTGCAACGGGTTATATTGCGAGCTGGATTATCGAACGCCTGTTGAATCAGGGTTATAGCGTTCATGCCACGGTTCGAGATCCATCTAAGAAAAATAAAATTCAGCACCTGTATGATCTAGCAGATAAATCATCAGGACAAATCCAGTTTTACCAAGCAGATTTACTCGAACCAAATTCCTTTGATGAAGCTATGCAAGGTTGTGAAGTTGTTATTCATACTGCATCACCTTTTGTAGTCACTAACTATAAAGATGCCGTCAAAGACATTATTGAACCCGCAGTGAAAGGCACAGAAAATGTCTTAGATAGTGTAAATCGTACAGAATCAGTCAAACGTGTGGTTCTCACCTCAAGTATTGCATCAACCTATGGCGATGCGATTGAGATTCAAAGTACAGCAAATAATGAGTTTGATGAAAGCCACTGGAACAATACGAGTAGTGAAACGCACCAACCCTACCCTTATTCAAAAGTCGCGGCTGAACGTAAAGCTTGGGAAATGGCCGAGCAACAAAATCGTTGGAGTCTAGTCTGTATTAACCCTGCACTGGTGATGGGGCCATCACTCACTGATGCTAGTCAATCAGGCAGTATCGAAGTATTACAACAATTCGGGAATGGTACGACCTTATTTGGTGTGCCGCCAATGTGGAATGGTATAGTAGACGTCCGTGATGTTGCTGATGCACATGTGGCTGCGGCACTCAATCCAGCAGCAAAAGGCCGCTATATCGTGTGTGGTGGAACTTTAAGCTTACTCGAAATGGGTAAGGCATTAACGCAAAAATTTGGCTACAGATACCCTTTCCCACATTTTACCGTGCCTAAAGCAGCTTTTTCCTTGATCGCACCAGTATTTGGACATTCCCGTCAATTTGTAAAACTGAATATGGGTTATCCTATCTACTTTAATTCACAACGTAGTGTGAAAGATTTAGGGATTCAATATCGCAATATTCGTGAAAGTGTTTGTGAACATTTCCAGCAATTACTTGATGATGGGATTGTGAAAAAATATATTTAATCTCATCCGCCCACTCAAAAAATGATTGGGTGGGCTGATTTTCCTCATTTTTTAGAAATTCCGTTCATCAAAATATGTATCATAAATATCACATAAGATTTCATGAAATCCCCAGCCTATATGACGAGTATCTTTGCAAATTTGATGAGCACGTTCTTGAAAGTCCTGATTTAGATGACATTGTTGCATCCATTTCATCGCCTGTTCAAACATCGACTCCATACTGCTATAAAATGCTTCATCAATACCACCATAAGTATTACTAAATTCAATACCAATCTCGACATAGAAGAAGGCAAGATCAATCAGATACTCATTCAACCCATTCAATTTTTTAAAATCCATGACCGCTTTTCGCGCAACGGATAAACGCAACTTCTTTCCCAATCCACGCTGAGGGAAAAACTGCTCTTGAATGATTTTCTTATGCTTAGTAAATACCTCACGCTCTCCATCTGCACTCATTTGCACAGTATAAAAATCTTTAACCACAGAAAACTGCTGATATAAAATGGTAATTTCTTTAATAAGCTCATTTTCTGATTTAGCAGCAAGATGCGCTTTTAATTTTTGAACACTCATGCAGTGCTGTCCCCATACTGCGCCAAGAAATCCAGAAACTCTTGTTCATTCATCACCCGAATCTCAAGCTTTTGCGCTTTATCCAATTTGCTTCCCGCTTTTTCACCAGCAACGACACATTTGGTTTTACTGGAAACACTACCACTGACACGCGCACCCAAAGCTTGTAACTTTTGTGTCGCCTCATCACGTCCCATGGTTTCCAGTGTACCCGTCACCACCCAACTCTCACCATTCAATGGCTGACGAGTCGGTGCAGTTGGTGCATCCCAGTGAATGCCTGCTGCCAATAAACGATCGAGTACTTCAATGTTATGTGGTGCTTGGAAAAAGTCAGCAATCCACTCTGCTGTAATATCACCGACATCTGGCGTTTTCTTAAGTGCTTCAACATCGGCTACTTTCAAAGCATCCAAAGTTTGGAAGGTATTAGCTAACATACGGGCGGTAGTTTCACCGACACCACGAATACCTAAGCCATAAATAAAACGTGCCAAGGTAGTTTTCTTACTGGCTTCGATTGCATCAATCAGATTTTGAACGGATTTTTCACCCATTTTCTCGATGGTCAATAAGGTGTCACGATGTTCATGCAAATGATAAATATCAGCCACATCTTTGAGTAAGTCGAGATGTAATAGTGATTCTACCCAACGATCGCCCAAACCTTCAATATCCAAGGCTTTACGCGAAACAAAGTGACGAATGGCTTCAATCCGTTGTGCTGCACAATACAGGCCACCTGAACAACGCGCCAACGCCTCACCTTCGGGCATCACTACAGGTGAATCACAGACTGGACAATTGGTCGGAAGATGAACCATCTCTGCATCGGCAGGTCGGAACTCCGCCCAGACTTTCTCAACTTTTGGAATCACATCGCCAGTACGATAGACGCTGACAGTATCGCCTACACGCACATCTAAACGGTGGATTTCACCAATATTATGTAGAGTCACATTCGATACAGTCACACCACCTACGAAGACAGGTGCTAAACGCGCAACAGGCGTTAAAGTTCCTGTTCTGCCCACTTGCCAGTCAATATTCTCAACTTTGGTTAAAGCGGCTTGTGCTGGGAATTTATAAGCTGTTGCCCAACGCGGTTCACGACTTAAAAAGCCCAATTGTTGTTGCTGTTTAAGGCTGTCCACCTTAATCACCATACCATCAATTTCAACTTTAAGATCTGGACGCTCTTGTTGGATTTGTTCATAGCGTTGCTGTACCTCATCAATCGAGGCACAGAGAAATTGACGTTCTGCAATTTCAAAACCAAATTTGGTCAACCAATGCAGGCTATCATGCATGGTCTCCAGTCCATGATTCGGTACACACTGCGCAATCCCATAAGCATAGAACGCCAATGGACGTGAGGCTGTGATATTTGGATCAAGCTGCCTTAGACTTCCTGCTGCGGCATTCCGTGGATTCGCAAAAGTCTTCTCGCCTTTCGCTTCTTGATCGGCATTGAGTTTTTCAAAGCCTTGCTTTGGCAT
>CAZKJI010000038.1:0-17222 GCA_964553005.1 uncultured Acinetobacter sp.
ATGCTTGATGACATCATTGCAGGTCTTTGGGCTGCGCTTTGTATTTTTATGATTCTTTTTTATTTTTTGACTTAAGCCATTGAATTAGAGTTAGTTATGTCAACAACTGTTATTATTCTTGCAGCGGGGAAAGGAACGCGAATGCGTTCACAACTACCAAAAGTATTACAACCACTTGCAGGCCGCCCCCTCCTCGGTCACGTCATTCAAACGGCAAAAAAATTACATGCCCAAAATATTATTACGATTTATGGTCATGGTGGTGAACTCGTTAAGCAAAGCTTTGCTGCTGAACAAATAGAGTGGGTTGAACAAGCAGAACAGTTAGGAACAGGTCATGCTGTTCAAATGACTCTCCCTGTATTACCTCAAGATGGTATTTCTTTGATTTTATATGGGGATGTTCCACTCGTTCGTCAAAGCACGCTTGAGCAGTTGCTTGAAGCTTCTAGCCAATCTGGTATTGGTATGATCACACTAAACGTTGAAAATCCAACAGGCTATGGTCGTATCGTTCGTCAAGCAAATAAGATTCAAGCGATTGTTGAGCATAAAGATGCCAATGACGAACAGCGTCTAATACAAGAAATCAACACGGGCATTTATTGTGTAAGTAATGCCAAATTACATCAATGGTTGCCAAAACTTTCGAATAACAATGTTCAAGGTGAATATTACCTTACAGATATCGTGGCAATGGCCGTTGCGGATGGCTTAGAAATTGCTTCAATTCAACCTGAGCTTGAATTTGAAGTTGAAGGTGTCAATGACCGCCTACAACTTGCAACTTTGGAACGTCAATTTCAGCAACAACAAGCAAAAGAATTGATGCAACAAGGCGTACATTTAATTGATCCAAATCGTTTTGACCTACGTGGAACTGTGAAATGTGGTCAAGATGTACAAATTGATATCAATGTCATTATTGAAGGTGATTGCGAATTAGGTGACAACGTTCAACTTGGCGCAGGCTGTATTTTAAAAAATACTCGTATTGCGGCAGGCACTAAAGTTCAAGCCTATAGCATTTTTGAGAATGCGATCGTTGGAGAAAACACTCAAATCGGTCCTTTCGCCCGCCTACGTCCAGGCGCAAATCTTGCAAATGATGTGCATATCGGTAACTTCGTCGAAGTTAAAAATTCTAATATTGGTGTAGGCTCTAAAGCCAATCACTTTACTTATCTAGGTGATGCAGATATAGGTGCTGATTGTAATATTGGTGCAGGGACCATCACTTGTAATTATGATGGCGCAAATAAACATCGTACTGTGATTGAAGACAATGTATTTATTGGTACCAATAACTCCTTGGTTGCACCAATTAAAATTGCTCAAGGTGCAACCACAGGTGCAGGCTCAACTTTAACTCGAGATGTGGCAGAGCATAGTTTAGCTGTCGAACGATCAAAACAGTTTGAAAAAGCAAATTATCAGCGCCCCCAAAAGCTGAAAAAATAAGAGGATAAAATTATGTGTGGTATTGTTGGTGGTGTTGCTGAACGATGTGTAACTGATATTCTGATTGAAGGATTAAAACGTCTTGAATATCGCGGTTATGACTCTGCGGGTTTAGCGTTATTGAATAATCAACAAATCTTACGCGAACGTCGTGTAGGTAAAGTTGCAAATTTAGCTGAAGCAGTATCTGAACAGCATTTGACTGGTAATGTCGGTATTGCACATACCCGTTGGGCAACCCATGGTAAACCGACTGAAAATAATGCTCATCCACATGTTTCAGGTGATGTCGCTGTTGTACATAACGGTATTATTGAAAACTATCAAGAGCTTAAAGATGAATTGCAAGCGCTAGGTTATATCTTTACCTCACAAACAGATACTGAAGTTGTTGCTCATCTTGTCAACGATGCTTTAAAGCAAACTGATAGCTTACTTGAAGCTGTACAAAAAGTTATTCCTCGCCTAAAAGGCGCTTTTGCGCTGGGTATTGTGCATACCGCACACCCTGATGAATTGATCACTGTGCGCGAAGGTTCACCATTGGTGATCGGTGTAGGTATTGGCGAGAACTTTATTAGTTCAGACCAATTGGCTTTATTACCTGTTACTAATCGCTTCGTTTATTTGGAAGAAGGCGATATTGCCCGCTTAACCCGTAACAGCATTGAAGTATTTGTTGATGGTGAACGCGTTGAACGTCCAATCAAAGAACTGGATGCAACCGTCAGCAATGCATCAAAAGGCGAATATAAGCATTTCATGCTCAAAGAAATTTATGAGCAACCAGAAGCGATTCAACAAACGATTTCACAAGCATTGAATGGCAATAATTTGCGTGAAGATTTTCTTCAACATGCCAATGCGGATTTTGACAAAATTCAGCAAGTACAAATCATTGCTTGTGGTACCAGCTACCATGCAGGTATGATTGCAAAATACTGGTTCGAGCAATTGATTGGTGTACCTTGCCAAGTTGAGATTGCAAGTGAATTCCGTTATCGCACGCCTGTCATCGTTGCTCATACACTGTATATCTGTATTTCCCAGTCTGGTGAAACGGCGGATACGCTGGCGGCGTTACGTGAAACACAAAAACGTGCTAAGGCACAAAACCTTGACATCACCACCATGACCATCTGTAACGTTGCCACTTCATCAATGGTTCGCGAAACAGATCATCATTTACTCACGCTTGCAGGTCCTGAAATCGGCGTTGCATCAACCAAAGCCTTTACCACTCAACTTGCAGCATTGATGTTGTTGATCTTAAAAATTGGTCAAGTTAAACAACGTCTTGCAGATGCTCAATTGAAGGAAATTACAGAAGCGCTATGGCATTGCCCGAAAGTAATTTTAGATACTTTACAAGGCAATACTGAAATTCTGCGTCTATCAGCACTCTTCGTTGAGAAAAACCACTGCTTGTTCTTAGGACGTGGCACACACTTCCCTATCGCTCTAGAAGGCGCATTGAAACTGAAAGAAATTTCATACATTCATGCTGAAGGATATGCGGCTGGCGAATTAAAGCATGGTCCATTGGCTTTAGTAGACAATGAGATGCCAGTCGTGATCTTGGCTCCACAAGATGAAATGCTCGATAAGTTAAAATCGAATATGGAAGAAGTTCAAGCTCGTGGTGGGGAATTATTTGTTTTTGCTGATGAAAACAGTGGTATTCATGGCAAAGATCGCCAACATGTGGTCCACATCCCATCAGTCAATGAATGGTTGGCACCAATTGTTTACAGTATTCCTGTACAGTTGCTGTCCTACCATGTTGCAGTATTACGTGGAACTGATGTCGATCAGCCTCGTAACCTTGCCAAGAGCGTAACAGTCGAATAATTACAAAATAAAAAAAGGAGGGTTATGTATGAGAGCAATAAAGTATCATCCTAAGTAATATAGTTTCATCTTAGGTAATAAAGTATCATCTCATATTGATCAAATAACAATCGCCTGCTATTCTTAAATTAATGAGAGTAGCAGGCGATTTGCTATGGCGACTGAAAAACAACAAGACAATTGGATAAAAGAAGGTCGTGGTCAAGGCTACCTAAAGAACTATAAACCTTGGGTAACTGTGCGTGATTTTGGCTCAAAAGGTCGCTCACATCGTGTATATGGACATACAACCAAACGTACACATCATTTATTGTCTGATTTAGAACTTGCAACCTTTCTACTTTTAGACTGGAATCCATCAGTTACTGATATTCGGGAACAGTTTCCTTTACCGCTTCAAGCCACAACTCAAATTGCAGAACAAGCTCAAATTACTCATCCTAGAGTTCGTAATGCCCTACAAATTATGAGTTCAGATTTTTATGTAGATCGTAAAGATTTCAGGCAACCCAATTTTGCTCTGCAAACAAAATACGTAGCAGATTTAGAAGATATTAGAACCATTGAAAAACTTGAGTTGGAACGAAGATATTGGGAAAGTACAAAGACACCTTGGTACATCCTGACAGAAAAAGATATTCCTGCGACTGTACTTCACAATATCAAATGGCTCTATCCTGCTATGAGGGAATCTTCTCTTCCTGTTTATGAAAAGCTCGATGACTATATGCAGAAATTTGCTCAATATCCTCATCTCACATTAATTGAGTTAAGTAAAAAAGTAGATCAGGCATATGATTTAGAACTGGGTTCATCTTTATCAGAAATTCGGGAGCTTCTTGCTCAACGTTATTTTATTTTTGATATAACCAAAGACTATAAAAAGCTTAAATTATCTGAAATTACATTAGGTGATATTGAAGTGTGGGAGGACATTCGCCATGTTTCGAATCAATGATGTTTATAAACTGCACGATACATCTTTTCGTATCCTTAAAATGACACTTTATCACATCGTATGGATTGATATTGATAGTCAGAGTGCTAACCCCTTTCTTATCGAAAAAAATGAGTTAACTAAATCTATAGAAGCAAACGAAGCTGAATGGATTGAAGACCCCTTTGCAGATATCGCATTGCTAAAAGTTGTTGAGGGTAGTATCCAGCAGCAAAAGCGTGATGCTGGAATGGCGTTAATCAGACCGCTCATTACACATGATCAATTTTTTGATCCATCTATTCGCTTTGATCTTGTTAAACGTATATTGGAGCAGCAGAAATCTACTCACCAGACGATTTACAGGCTTGCCCGCAGGTATTGGCAACGAGGGCAAATACCTAATGCACTTATTCCAAGTTATCAAAATTCTGGTGCCAAAGGTAGTAAACGAATTGCCAAAGATAAAAAGCTGGGACGCCCCAGAAAATCTATGCCAGGTACAGGGGCACTTATTGATGTAAATATTGAGCGATTATTTAGAATTAATATCAATAAGTATATGTTAACCAAGAATAAACATTCTTTAGGTTATGCCTATCGTAAGTTCTATACGATGTATCATTCATTATTTCCTGATGTGCCAGATACTGAAATTCCATCAATATGGCAGTTTAAACATTTTTATGAACGTGAATTTCCTAAAGTTACCCAGCTTACTGCCCGTAGCAATCCTATTCTCTATAACAAGGACATTCGGGCACTTCACTCAACAGTGAATACCCAAGTCTTAGGGCCAGGATCACGTTATGAGATTGATGCAACGATTGCAGATATTTATCTTGTTTCAGATTCTGATCGTGCCTGTATTGTGGGAAGACCAACGATTTACTTTGTTGTTGACGTATTTAGCAGAATAGTAGTCGGTTTTTATATTGGTTTTGAGAATGCTTCATATGTAACCGCAATGCAGGCTCTACAAGTCGCTATGACCGATAAAGTTGAGTTATGCAAACAATATGGTTATGAAATTACCAGTGAAGAGTGGCCTTGTATTGGATTGCCTGATGCGATTTTAGCGGATCGTGGAGAATTATTAGGTCATCAGATTGAGGCCCTCGAACATAGTTTTTCAATTCGGATTGAAAATACTGCGCCATATCGTGGGGATTTAAAGCCTATTGTAGAACGTTATTTCAGAACTGCTCAGGCAAAATTTAAACCTTTTGCTCAGGGTGTGGTACAACCCTTTAAAGAAAAAAAACGAGGTGGCTCAGATTATCGTCTAGATGCTACTTTAACAATTCATGATTTTAAGCAGATTATTATTGGTTCAATCCTCACCTACAACCTGACCCACCAATTAAAAAAGTATGATCGTGATCTTGATATGCCAACGGATTTACCTTTAGTTCCGATTCATCTCTGGAACTGGGGTATACAAAACCGAGTGGGCAGATTAAAACAGGTTTCCGAAAAGGCATTACGTGTTGCACTGCTTCCTAAAACCAAAGCAACCTTATCTGATCTTGGGCTCAAAGTTTTTGGTGTATTCTATTATTGTGCTGAGATTAATCAGCAAGGTTGGATGCACCGTAAAAAATCAATCTCAAGACCAGATACTTTACAAGTTGCGTATGACCCGAGTAATGCCGAAATAATTTATGTTTTTTATCAAGATGATAGTCTTCACTATTGGGAAGCCGCACTTGCACCAAGATCAAGAGAATTTGTTGGTTGTAGTTTCTGGGAAGTTTGGCAGGTTCAACAGGAACAGAAGCAAACCCAAGCTATTCAAGAACTGGAAACCAATAAATCTAAAGCTGCTCTGGAAGAACATATAGAGTCTATTATTGCTCAGGCCAATGCTCAAAAACCAAAGACAGCATCAAGCAGAAAACAACGTGTTACAGGCATTAGGGAAAACCGTCAGCGGGAAAAGAATCATGAACGTTTGGCGGGGAAAGCAGATCATCTGAAAAATCCACTTCCTGAACAACCAACTGAAAAAGTCTCTGAATCAACAAATAACATTATTCAGATGCCTAAGCCCAAACAGAAGCTGGAACATGATGAGGATTACCAACTTACTTTTGGTATTTATCAGGACTTGCTGGAAGATATTGATCACTCAGATGATGATTAATACATCCAGCTCTACTCTAGGATATGTTTATGACAAATCAAAATGATTATGCAGTATATACACCTAGCCCAGTTTCAGATTATCAGGGAAATCCTTTTATCGAGGCTTTGCCACCCATTTTTGAGGCACAGGACACGATTCAAGCGATAAAAGGTTCAATCGAATTTAAACAATCTGATCGGCAGTTACCGAATAATACTCGTGCCCATATTATTTCACAGTTATTTAATAACTTTTTTCATCCTATCCGCAGACACTTAGAATTAGAGCAGAAAATCTCCATCATGCTGAGAAAAGGCTATGTGGGGAGGAATATTGTGACTGGCGACTTTAATCGAATTCTAAACCGTAGTCATCAAATCGCTTTATCCAATAATTTTGAACCAACACCCTCTAATGATGTACGTTCTACCGCACAGAGCCTTACTTTTATTGGTTTTTCTGGCAGCGGAAAAACCACAACACTAAACCGAATCTTAAAAAACTATAAACAAAAGATTTACCACCCTGAGCATAACTTCACCCAACTTGTCTATTTAAAAATCGACTGCCCTTATAATGGTTCACTTAAGTCTTTATATTTAAATTTCTTTAGTGCCGTAGATCGTGCATTGGGAACAACTTACGAAAAACAATACACGCAGAAACGCCATAATGAACAAAAGCTATTACAGCTTATGGGGCATATTGCCCATCTTCATGCCATTGGCTTATTAGTCATTGATGAAATTCAACACTTGTTGGCAAATCGATCCAAAAATTCGGATGAGATGCTCAATTTCTTTGTTACCTTAGTCAATATTTATAGTCTCCCCATCGTCATGGTCGGGACACCTAAAGCAATTCAAATATTTGAGCGGGATCTCCGTTCATCACGTAGAGCGGTAGGTTTGGGTTCAATTCATTGGGAACCAATGAAAAATGAGCCTGCAATCACTACACCAGATGGAAAAGTCAGAAAATCCGAATGGATGACATTTACTGATTCGCTCTGGAAGTATCAATGGTTGAGAAAATCAGACCCTGCATTGTCTGAAGAATTACGCCAATGCTGGTTTGATCTGAGTCAGGGTATTCTGGACATTGTAGTTAAACTATTTGTTCTGGCACAGATACGAGCAATTGAATCGGGTTTGGAACGCATTACGGTTAAACTACTTAAAACCACATTTCAGGAAGATTTTAAACCGATTCATAAAATTATAGATGTTTTACGCTCTGGTGATGCAAGACGAATTGCAGAATATTCCGACTTGATTACGCCTGAAGTAGATCGACAATTATTAAAACTGATCTCCCGAATTGAAGAAAGTAGCCTAGATCAAAATGACCAACTGGCAGAATATCGGGGTCATACTGAATCCATACGTTTGCATAATTTATTGCTTGAGCTTGGTTATGATTCCCAGCTTTTAATTCCCCTTGTTAAAAAAGTATTTAAAGAACACCCAAATCGAAAATTAACTGAGCTACTCCCTATTATTATGCGTTGGTTAAATCAGGATGTTACGCAAGACTCCAGTTCATCGTCATCAAAACCGAAATTATCACAAGCTAAAAGTACCAAACCTGATCAATGGCAAACCTTGGATACGGTAGACTTACGTTTCCAATTCTCACAAAAAGAAAGTGAACATAGCTTTTATGAGCATTTAAAGGCTCAAACCAATATCGTTTTTGATATTGATCACTGGCTCAAACAGGTCAGTTAGCCATGCTAAACTTTCCCATGCCGTACCAACACGAGCTGATTTACAGTACTGTGGCTCGGGCAGGGACTCGTTTGGCTTTGGATAGTCCTAAACAATTACTAGATGAAGTCTTTAAAAATCGTAAGGTGATTGCAACGGTAGATTTGCCTTGTCACCTAAACGCTATTATTCATCAGCTTTCGAATCATCAGTTTACCGTTGAGGATATCGCCTATCAGCATACGCTGTTTCCAATCTATGCACCTTTTGTCCCTGAAAAAAGACGGCAACAATGTTTAAAATGGATGGCTGATATTTCTCAAGGTTCGATTCATCTGGCTTTAGGCATTAATGCCTCACGTATCCCACCTATTCATAAATTACGTTATTGCCCACAATGTTTAGCAGAACAATTAGAGAAATATGGCGAATATTATTGGTTCCGCTTATGGCAAATACAAGGAGCTTGCTGTCTCCAACATGGTCAACTCATTGACTCAGAACTGGATTTAAGATCATTACATCGGCATGATTTTTTAGTTCCATCTCATCAATCATGTCCTAAAACAGAACAAACCATCACCAATCCTGACGATATTTTTATTACGTCCAAATTGTTAGAGTTATTGACCTTGCCTCCCTTTGAGTCACCCAGCTATGAACAATGGACGATGTTTTATTATGAACTGGCTCGGCAGAATGACTGTATTCGGGGGCAAAACCAAATCTTGCATGAGCGTATTCTAGAAAGAATAACGATCCGTTGGTCAAAGAAATTTTTAGAGCAGTATTGTTTAGCCGATTTAACTTCCGAGACCTCTTGGTTAAACAACATTTTTAGAAAACATCGAAAAAGCTTTAGTTATCTGGAACATATCATTGCCATTGAGGCTTTAATCAACAGAGAATGGCCTTTTGCTGAAATTCTCAACCAAGTCCGCTCTTTCCGTAAAATAAATCAAAATAATCATATGGATGTTCATAACAACCATATTACTGGTCTCACCATAAAAAACCGAGAAAATTGGCTGAGCTTGATCAAAAAAAATGGTGTAAAGCCTGCTCGGCTTTTAAATGCTGCTTTATATGCTTGGTTATACCGTAACGATAAACATTGGTTATTAGAGACCAATCAGGGTTTTCACCAAAAATATATCCCTCAAGGTACTAAAGTGGATTGGCATAGCCGTGATTTGTCCTTTGTAAAACAGTTGATTAAGCTCAACAATGATTTACTCTGGGATTTGGATAATCCTAGACGTTCAGCAAAATGGTGGATGAAACAAACCTCCCATGTATCAACCATTGAGAAAAATCTAGATATGCTACCTTTAACCAAGTTATTTTTAGAGAAATATAGTGAAGATATTGGGACATACCAGATTAGACGTTTAACTAAAACTTTCATTGAGATGAAAACAAAGGCAGAAGTTCTACCTCGTTGGAGAATTTTACGTAAGGCAGGTCTAAGTGATGAACGTATGGTTTCGGAAGCTGCTCGATTTCTGCTCAAAGTATTTTAAAAAGTTGGAACGAAACAAGAGTCCACCATTAAATAGCGTGGACTCTTTTTTTGTTATAGCTTATTTGGTGGCATCCAACCATGACGTTCTGCCAAAATTTGCCATTCAGGCTTCTTTTCACCAATCATATAGTTACAATATTGAATAAGATTTTGAACAATCTGATTATTCCATCGTTCTAAAGATATAGGGCCAGCCTTTCTAGCATAAGGATTTTCATATCTTTTTTGCAGATCATATGCAACATACCTAATCATTGTTGTCACGATTTCATCATCAGAAACGTAAGCGTCCGCTGAACACACCTTATGAATTCGTCCTATAAGCCTTAATTTAGTCCTCACTTAAAAACAAGTGAGGACTTAAATTTATGACTACAAATAACCAGACATCCATCGCATCTCTTGCGAAAAAACGAAGAACATACAGTGCTGAATTTAAACAGCAGATCGTTCAGGCGTGTAAAGCACCGGACGTTTCAATTGCTTCACCCGAATTGCAAGTGATCATTGGGACAGTTTCATAACTGCTTTTAAAAACTGCAAGCAAAGTATTGGTAAATTTTTTACTGTAGGTATTGAAGGTAATAATTGCAAAATAAGGCATCGAATTAGGCGCGGTTTTAGAAGGAGTTGTAATTTTTCAAAAAAGATTGAAAACCATTTTAAAGCTTTCGACTTAACCTTTTTTTACATCAATAATGGCTTCATTTAATGTCAGCATACTTTTTGAAACACCACCATTTTTTGATATATTGAAACCTGTATGAGTATTTAATGCCAGGGTAATTAAAACAAACCATATCAGAATAATTTGGTCATGAATTGTATAAAAATTTATAAAAATAGGTAGAAGGAAAACATGAGCATGAAAATTCAGTCTTATATTTTAGTATTCAGTTTGTTTTTTCTAAATGGCTGTTTTTTCGATACTAATGAAATCAGTAACAGCAACAATAAATCCAATATCGATCCATCAGTATCCGCTGAAAATACTAATATCAAACCTCTGAAAAGTGACTATAAGCAATTTTTTAGGCTATTTGCATTATATGGTTGAAATTAGTTCTTCATCTAAATATTCATCACCGCCATACAATTCAACCAAGGTTGGAATATAAGCGCCATATTCCAACTTAGTATTCTCTTGCTTGGTTGGAAATGCAGTTAAACCCTCATAACCTTTGGTTGATTTTAATGAAGATGATGGAGTCTTTAAAGTTGTAATAGATCGAGCCACTTTGTTATATAACATTTTTGCTCGAAGCACCTCAAAGGTATATCCTCGTCCCATTCGATTTGCGACCCTTGTAATACCATTATGCCCCTCAGTATAAGCATTGGTAATTCTTATTGGCGCATCCCAATAGGTGAATATATCCTCAAAGTTATTATTCACAGTTTTAGCAACATCACGAAAAGACTTTAAATATTTGGGAATACTGCTTTCCCATTCATAAAACCTTTGTATGGCATCGTCTTTGGTTGTTGCTTCATAAATATTATAAAACTGCTCTTTGAGGTCATAAGCTTCCTTAAATTCAGGATGCCATTTTTCTAAATTTCCTAAAATTCTTTGTTGATCTTCGGTCAATGAATTTGGTTGTCTTAGCAGTATCCATCGTAAATGTTTTTTCATATTCAGTCGGGCATCACGGTCTAAACTACTTTGTAAAGCTTTACGTTCAGTATCTAAAGCTTCACTTGCCATTCTCACTACATGAAACTTATCAATAACCAACTTGGCATTGGGTAGGTGCAGACGGAATGACTTTTTGAAGGGTCGCCACATATCACTGCAAATCCATTCTACTTTGTCTGCATCAGGCAGTTTGGCGAAGTATGGTAGCAAGGTATCTTGAGTTCTTTCAGGCAGCATGTCATACAAGCTGTTCATAGCTAGGTTGGTGATGACACAACGATATGTTCCCATCAATTTAAGTTCATCAATACCCATAATCGTTGGTGTTTCAAACTTTACATCACGTTCTAATTCCTCTACAAAATCAAGCGTAATGTTTTTAATGGTATTGACCACCACCCCCGTATCTTCGGCAAGCTGTGTAAAAGTTCGATCTAAACAACGCTTGCGTACTTGCTGAATCAACCGATGGGTCGCTCTACGTTTTTCATCTAAGAAGCTGAGTTGAGGGGTAATCATGCTTTTGCATTCAGAACAGCGATAGCGTGTTCGTATCACCTCAATTTTTACTGGTTGCATCTGCAAAGGGGTATCAGCAAAATGATTGATACGCTGACCGTGCTTATATAAGCGTCCTGCGCATTCAGGGCATGTTTCCAAATGCTCACCGCTTGGCTGTACGGTAATCATAATACAGCCATCTTCATTACGGTAATCTATCGGCTGTACACCTTCCAGTTGCAGAATATCAATCATTCCAATACTCCGTTATGTTAGACGATGCACATCAATGGTTTCACCCTCTTTAAGCAATTTATACAGCACCTTGATCACATTCTGCATTGCTTGTGCATCGGTCTTGAGCAACAATGCTGATAAGTCTTGATGTGAGGTCAGTGCTTGAATAATTGCGCCTTTCGTTGCCGATGGCAAATTACCTTGCAAGGCTGTGGATTCAGGATTATTTTCAATCTGAGCCATCACCACATCGTTATTTCGTAGAATGGTTACTAAATGATTGATGTACACCACCTGTTCTTCACGGGTAGAAATATCCCCAAAGGTCTGTGCAATCAGCTCGATCACTTCTTTGAGATAAGTCATTTTGTTTGGCTGCAAGTCACCGTTCGCTGTGCCTTGGATCGGGACTAAGGGTTGAGGTTCATCCGCTTCGGGATAATCGGTATCACCGGTTTTAAGTTTCTTTTTAAAGATGCCAAAGCCAGTCAGTACCAAGCCTGAAATATCAATTTCTTTAGCAGACATACCATTTAATCGTTTGGATAAGAGCTTGGTAAATGCCGAGAAGTTTTCAAGTTCAGGATCGCCAAAGTCAATAAGCTGTGCCACATAGGAATAAATACGGCTAAACTTATCCAAATTGCCCTTAAAGCGCATCAAGGTTTGTAATTCTACGTCTAACTGCTTGCGCTCAAATTCCGCTTTTTCTGCGCCTTCATCATTGCCGTCTGCTTTGGCTTGATCAAATGCGGTTTCCTGTAGCTCAATCGCCTGTTTGAGCATTTTCAGTTTTTGGTTAAACAGGCGGGCGACACGATCGGTTGCTTTAAACAGGTCGGGATGTGTGGTTTCTTTGAAATCATGATTACCAATATCGCGGATAGTTTTAAAACGAGCTGCTTTAAACTCCTCCAAATCATCCTCGGTAATCAGATCAAGTTCTTCAATATTATCTTTGATGGTATAAACCACATCCGGGTCTTGTACATCCACCATTTTTGCCCCGTTGTCATACTTCTTGAAGCACTTTAAAATCCATTCAGGGTCATTTACAAAGTCAATTACAAAAGTTTGATCTTTGCCTGTGGTGGTACGGTTTAAGCGTGACAAGGTTTGTACCACTTCAACTTCATTGGCAATGACTTTATCAATATACATGGCGCAGAGTTTGGGTTGGTCAAAGCCTGTTTGGAATTTATTCGCCACTACCATTAAACGATATTCAGGGCGGTCAAATGCGATGCGTAAATCAGAATTAGGTGCATCGGCATTCATATTGGCTTCGGTAAATTCAGCATCTTCACCAACTTGAAATAGCGCCCCGTTTTCGGTATCACCATCTGCTTCATGGCTAATCTGTTTGCCCGTGAGCTTACCCGAAAATGCCACCAAGACACGGTAGGCACTGTATTCAGGGTTGTCTTCAATATATTTTTCCAAGGCAATTTTATATCGTGCTGCCGCAGGGCGTGAACTGGTCACAATCATGGCTTTGGCTTGACCATTGAGCAAATTGGCAACATTGTGGTGAAAATGCTGAATAATAAACTGCACCTTTTGGGTGACGTTAGTGGCGTGTAAAGCCATCCAACGGGCTAAGGCTTTTTTGGCTGCTTTAGAGTTGACCCGTTTATCATCATCAACTGCATCACCACCGAGCTTAAAAGCTGTCTTGTACGGCACATAGCCTTGCAATACATCTAAAATAAAGCCTTCGTCAATGGCTTGGCGTTGCGGGTACAGGTGAAACGATTCAGGCAAGTTGTCATCACTGGCAGGCTCACCATTTTTAGTACGCCCAAACAGCATTTTAGTCGAGTGTTTTGGGGTTGCAGTAAAGGCAAAGTGACTGATGTTTTTGGACTGTACACGCGCTTTTTGAATCTGCTCCAATAATTCCTCAACAGTCAGATTCGCCATTGCTTCACCCGACTGCAATGCCAATGTCGCTTGCAGTTTAGATGCCGTTGAGCCTGTTTGCGAGGTATGTGCTTCATCAATCACAATACCGTAGTTACGGTCGCTTAAACTGGTATTGGTCAGAATCGCTTCCATCACATGCGGGAAAGTCTGAATGGTCACAATAATGATCTGTTTATTGGACAACAGTGCATCTTCAAGCTGTTTGCTTTTCGATTTGCCTGCATGTTCTTTGTCATCACGGTTAATTGCAGCAATTAAGCCTTTCTGATGGTCTAATTGTTGAATGGCTTCCTGTAACTGGTCATCCAATACCGTTCGGTCAGTGACGACAATGACGGAGTTATAAAACGGTGTACCGTCATTGTGACGCAAACGTACCAGTGAATGACACACCCAAGAAATCGTAGAGGTTTTACCTGACCCTGCGCTATGTTCACATAGATAATTCAGTCCCACGCCTTTTTCTTGCACATCGGCAATGATTTTATTCACCGCATCAAACTGATGATAACGCGGGAAGATCAGACGTTCCTGTACAGTCCAGTTGCCATATAGATCGACTTTGTTTTTCTTTTCCACATAGACAAAATTATGGAAAATTTTCAGCCAATTATCACGTTGGCAGACATAATCCCAAAAGTAAGCTACTGGATAATCCTCACCTTTGGCTACATCCGCAGGGGGATTGCCTGCATGTCCCTGATTACCTTTGTTAAACGGCAAGAAATAGGTGCTTTCACCATCTAAAGCCGTGGTCATGGCAATTTCAGATTCAGACAAAGCAAAATGCACAATTGCACCACGCTTAGGTGTCAGCAATGGCTCTTTACGTCTTGTTTTAGGGTCTATCGGCTTACGGTCATTTTTATACTGCTCAATGGCATCTTCTAAAGACTGGTTAAACTCGGTCTTAATTTCCACCGTTGCCATTGGCAAGCCATTAATAAAGAATACAAGGTCCAAAATGCCTGCATCTTTGGATGGATGATATTTGAGTTGTGGGACAACACGTAGAATATTGGCGTTATAGCGGTCAATGACGGCTTGATTGCGTCCATCTTCGGGTGCGCTTTCACTGAGGTCGATTGTGCCTGCGCCCGCCATGCTAAAGCCATTACGAAAGATATGGATTGTGCCTTTCTTATTCAGTTCATCATCCAAGCGGTCGATGATGCGTTTTTCGGTATTATTGCCATTCAAGGCTTGCAGTTTTTCCCACTTTTCAGGCTGTGTGGCTTGAATCCATGTGATTAAATCTTCGGGATACAGTGCATATTCGGTATGATAATTTTTACTTTGCCCAACCACCCAACCTTGCGCTTGCAGTTTTTGCACAATATAGGCTTCTAAGTGACTTTCGTAATGGGCTTTGTCTGTCAAAATATTCATGCTTTTTCCCTAATTTTTAATTCTGTTGTAATGCGTGTTGCCAAAATGGGGCTTGATGCCATAACTCAGGCATTCCCATATTGGCTTTAGATAGTGTTTGCTAAAAATTTCATGCGCCGAACTCCCTTACGTCAATTTTGCCTGTGACCGCATGGGAGATAATCGAAGCACGATATTCTTTCAGTTTTTCGATTAAGGATTGTTGTTTTAAAATCAGCTGATTAATTTTTCCATTTTCACGTTCTAAATAAGCAATAATTTCATTTTGCTCAACACTATCTGGTAACAACAGTATGGTTTCATTAAGCTTTTCTGCTGTGAAATGAGCAATCGTGGATTTATTGCATAAAATGTCTATATAACCTGAATATTTGAGTGTAAAAAGCCAATAATAAAGAAATTTATTAGCATTGTTTTTTTGCCCTCTTACTCTATTAACTGAGTTTTGGTAATAAAATTCTTCATTTGAGTCGAAAATACATGATTTGCCAACATCTCCACCCTCAGCAACTAATAAGTCACCGATTTCAAGTTTTAGTTTTTTTAAATCATTTTTAGAAAACCACATTTCATTATCAATATCTTTAACACCATCCCAAGTTAGATTAGAAGCTTTAAGATATTTTTTTATAACATCGGTTTCATCTTTTTGGTCAGGTTGTAACATTTTCCCAAGTTTAACTATAAAAGCTCTTTTAACTACTGCAACATCCCAATGCTCAGGCACTTCCCCTAACCATTCCACACCACTGTCTTTCATTGGTGCATTAGGATTTAAACCTTTAGTGACAGCATGAGAAATAATCGACTTACGCTGTTCTTCTAAAAGTTCGATTAACTTTTCTTGTTTGGCGATGAGGTTGTCAATTCGGGTGGTTTCCGTGTCGAGGAATGCAACGATTTTTTGTTGGTCTGACTTAGGTGGCTCAACTAAATAAACATTTCTTGATTCATTCCATCTAAACTCAGTAGAACGGACACGAATTCCTTTAGCCAAACTATTTATAAAGCCTGTTTTTGCCATTGTTCTAAAAAAATGAGAATAAAAATGATGATTAATATTTTCATTTTTTGCATAGCAAACTGAATAAACAGGTGTAGATTTACCGCTTGAATCAGAAACCCCAATAGCACCTGCAAAAGCATCCATTTCGTGAATGACTAAATCACCACTATTGATGTGTTGATAACCATGCTCTTTAATAGAATTTGTGAAACCATCAGTACGTCTATTTTTTCGTAATGTTACCTGACCATCCCTAAATGCAGTCACAATTTCATCATCTTCAAGTGCTTCTTCTTTTCGATGATTAAAAATATCTTTAGTTCTAACAATTTGCCAATGCTCAGGTACATCACCTAACCATTCCACACCACTTGGTTTATAACTTGGGTATTGTTTAAATTCCATTTTTAAACCTCCCCAAGCAATTGTGCGACTTCGGCAGACAGTTCTTTAATTTCCGCCATAATCTCATTTGGGTGGCGTGGCTGCTCAAACACATAGAAATAACGGTTAAAGTTAATTTCATACCCCACCACACCGACTTGACCGTCTTTGCTATCAGTATAAGTGGTATCAACTACCGCATCAGGCGCATGAGGAAGTACCTCTTTCGCCATATAGTCCTGAGTATTCTGATTTAACGGAATATTTTCATAATCAGTCAGGTCACTATCCATTTGCACTTCACCGTTAATTTCTACGGCTTCGGCATCAGGATTTTGCACCCCAAACGCAGCGATTAAGGCATTCTTTAAGCCTTTACTGACTTTGCTGAGTGGTAGATTGTTTAGGAATGTATTCTCAAACCAAGCATAATCTTTCGATTCGCCGAACTGCTGTTCAATATAAGCCGATACAGCATTTTGGTCGCTGTCGGATAACTTGCCAAACTCTTTTGACGATTTGAATGTTT
>CAZKJI010000039.1:0-1075 GCA_964553005.1 uncultured Acinetobacter sp.
TGCCAACCTACAGGTAATGGTCCTAGATGGAATCCCCAGAAATTAATTGGGTAAAACACCATTTTCAAAGCCATCCACACATGTGCCCATGTTACAAAGGCAGTCACTGGAATGATACTTAAGACTGCCAGATGGTCAGGTCGCTTTAAGAAAATCTGCCACAATTCATTGACGTAATCAAACATGCATGACTCTCAAAATTATTGATACATTATGGCCTATAGATGAACAGCCTGCCTTCTCCTACAAACCAAAACTTAAGGTGTATGACAACTGAAGCACAGGTTCTGCTTTTTTAACAGTTTTCCCATCTGCCCCCTCCAATGGTTCACGTACGCCCGCACCCACACTGAATGTGCTAATGCGTTCATTATTCAACCATACAAAGGCCATATCAGCCCCCACACCCAAATTCGCCTTTACTTTTCCACCATAATTTTTACTGTCCAGATGACCTGCATATACCCCAACGTAATATCCGTTTTTATCTGTGCCCGTCAGGTAATATGGATAACGGAAGCCAACCTGACCGCCCGCCTCATTGTCATCGTTTAAAAATGCACCTGCTTTCGCATAGGCAATCCCGTATGGATTCACCCATTCAAGGTTGGCGTGTAATAATTTTTTGGTTGCACCTGCCCCAATATTCCAGCTTGAAACTTTTGCATCCTTGAGTTTAGGTTGAGGCTTGAATGGATTTTCCTCAGCATGGACCAAACCCGTAGATGTTAAAACCGCCAGCAAAAGGTAAATTCTTTTCATTATTTTCTCCACTTTCCCTAAGAGTGTGTCCTATTTCAAACAGTTTGTGACTTTAACAGAATTATTTTGCTTCTAATATACAAGACCATACAATTTTAATGTCTACAAAGTCAAAAACTGTCGCACCAGCACTTGCATGAAGTGCTGAAAATTCTACAGTATGATCATTCAACTTAAGTTAAAATAGCCAGCCGCTCCATTCTTTTATTTTGTAATTAAGTCGACACCGTATGAAACAGCACTTTCCTTTAAAAAACATGCAACAAGAAAAGCGCATTTACAAGGGTCGAATCTTTTTTGCAATCTTTATTGT
>CAZKJI010000039.1:1175-5171 GCA_964553005.1 uncultured Acinetobacter sp.
AACCGCCTGATTCCTGTGCTGGGCCTGACCGAAGAAGATGTGGAACGCTTTAAGAGCAGGGTGAAAACGGCGCGTAAAACTGAGCGTATTGCCATCAAGCTCAACCTGAATGAGGCGGACATCGCCAAATTCAGTGAAGTCAAATACGGGTTCCCTGGCGTCAAGATTGAAACGCAAATGACCCGCTATTATCCGCATGGGGAGCTTTTCGCGCATGTGCTGGGTTATGTGGGCCGTATTAATGATAAAGAACTGAAATCAATTGACAAGGACTTATACGCTGGCACCAACCTGATTGGTAAAATTGGGGTGGAAAAAAGTTATGAAGAATTGTTGCATGGCACGCCAGGCTATGAATCGGTGGAGGCCGATGCACATGGCAATATCCTGCGTAATCTGGGACGACAGGCACCAATTCGCGGCAATGACCTGTATTTGTCGATTGACTATGGTCTCCAGATGGTGGCGGCACAACAGTTGGCGGACCGCCGTGGGGCAATTGTGGCCATGGACCCACGTACGGGTGAAATTCTGGCTTTAGTCTCCAGTCCGAGCTTCAATCCCAATTTATTCGTAACAGGCATTAGCTCAAAAGATTATAGTGGACTGCGTGACAATCTGGACCAGCCACTTTATAACCGTGCAGTTCAGGGTGTTTATCCTCCAGGTTCAACCATTAAGCCAATGTTTGGACTGGGTGGCATTCATTATGGTCTGGTTGACTGGGGAACTGCAATTTCTGACCCAGGCTATTTTAACTTACCAGGTGACAGCCACCGCTTCCGTGACCATAAAAAAACGGGACATGGTGCGGTCAACCTGCATAAGGCCGAAGTAGTCTCCTGTGACACCTATTTCTATATCCTGTCCTACCGCATGGGCATTGAGAAAATGAATGACTGGATGCGCCAGTTTGGTTTTGGGGAAAAGACAGGTGTTGACCTACCAAGTGAAAGCAGTGGCTTATATCCAAGCCCTGAGTGGAAAATGCGTACTCGCAAATCCAAGTGGCTGAAAGGTGAAACCATTTCGGTCAGTATTGGTCAGGGTGCATTTACCGCAACACCCCTCCAGCTTGCAATGGCAACCGCTATTACCGCCAATAAGGGATCACATGTAACACCTCATGTATTGAGAGAGAGTAAGGGTTCTAAAAAATTGACCGTGCATAATGCACCTGATGGCAAAATCCAGTTCAATGGTACAGAACAAGACTGGCTGAATATGCACGCAGCCATGATTGATGTAATCCAAACAGGAACAGGCCGAGGCATTAAAGGTGGCTTGCAATATTCAATTGCTGGAAAAACAGGTACAGCACAGGTTAAGAGTATCGCACAGGGCAAACGCTACAATGAAGCGGCCTTGTCCTCAAGACAGTGGGATCACGGTTTATTTGTCGGCTTTGCCCCAGCGGATAACCCTGAGATCGCGATTGCTGTGGTGTGGGAAAATGGCAAGCATGGTGGTTCTGCGGCGCAACTAGCACGTCCAGTTTTCGATTACTGGCTGGTGACACGCAACAAGAATCCACTGCGTCCTGCAAACCATCAGGTCAGTGGTGGCCTAATGACCGCAGGTATCAAGCCAGGCGAGTTGCCAAGTGGCAATACCACAGCACCAACAACGGCGCAAACATCTCTGCCAACACCACCTCCAGTAAGACCTGCCCCAGCAGTTACCACCCCACCACCACAGCCAGTTGATGGAATTACTGAATAATGAAGAACCAGTTACGCATTATCGGGGGAGAATGGAAACGGCGCTCCCTGCCCTTTGCCAGTATTGAGGGTTTAAGGCCAACGCCTGACCGTGTCCGTGAAACCCTGTTCAACTGGCTGATGTGGGATATCCAGAATGCACAGGTGCTAGACCTGTGTAGTGGTTCAGGTGCTCTCGGTTTTGAGGCACTCTCTCGCGGCGCAGCAAAAGTGATCATGATTGAACCCAACCCAACTCAGGCACGCTTTTTAAAGGATAATATCCAGTTATTGAAAGCAGAAAATTGCCAGTTGATGGTCTCAACTGCACAGCAAGCATTAAACAAATTAAACGGCGGCTTTGATGTAGTATTTCTTGACCCACCCTACAGCCTTGATTTATGGCAAGAGCTTGCTGAATTGGCAGAGCCACTGATTAGCCTAAACGCCTATATCTATGTTGAGGCAGACCGTGATTTGTCACAGCTAAAACTTCCAGCTAGTTGGCAAAAAATCAAGGAAACCAAAGCGGGTCTGGTACGCGCAGGTTTATATCAAAAGGTGGTCTAAAATATTCGCAACCAAAAAAAGCGGACCAGTTGCCCCCGATCAAATGGAAAACTGGAAAGATATTCATAACCAATCCGATTATTTTTATTCAATTGATACACCATACCGTATCCAAGTGAAATCGAAAAATCACCTAAAGATAGATTGCTCGTATCTCCTGTTAACATCTTTTGATTAAATTGATTGGTTTGGTAAGCGGTATAGTTATAAACACGCCAATGATCATCTTGGAAAAACAGGTTATGCAGAATTGAATAATCTGTTTTCTCTTGCTGTGGATAGGCAGAGTCAAACATTTCTTCAGTATCATCATTGACCTCTGTAAAAAAATTATAATCCCCTGCATGACAGGCACAGGAGAAAAATAAGATAAAACAGGATAAATTTTTCATTTTTGTTTTCCCAGTTATATTACATGATTAAAATCAAATATATAGAAAAAAATATGCGCTTCATCTCAAAACTGGATTTTATGCCACACTATTTAAGTCATTTAATTACTTATGTTAGACATAATTAATTTATTTATAGAATAAATTCTATATACAATAACAATCTTTAAAAATTTTTATTCTAAATATCATGAAGATCTTATGCGTGCTGATTGTGATTGCCCAATTAACAGGATGTGTATTTGGACAATCAAGTGAAGTCAAACGTGCTGAAAAAATTTTACAGCGTTTCCAGTGTAACAACGTGGAGACCAGCCAGCTTGCCACTTCTTCCATTAACAATTTTTATCAACAGACCCTTGCCGCAAACAAGGACAAAGCCAGCACCTATATTGAACAGTATAAAAATGGTGAGGACCTGTTTGACATTCCACTCGATGAAGTTGTACAACAAAAGTACCAGCTCTATCTACAGGCTTGTCAGGCGCTTGGTGGGGTTGCAGTGTCACCTTTAATACCAGTTTCAACCGAACAATGATAAATCAACCTGCCTGATGATTTTTTCTTCTCGGATGCAGCATGATTGAAAAACAACTTGGTTTAAAACATTATATTGCGCTTGGGGTCATCGCCCTTGCCGTGGCAATTGCCAGCATACAGCCGCTTGAGCTTGAGTCCTATCTCCTGCATCAGGTGGGCACTGTGTTTATGCTGGTTGTGCTGATCATCAGCATGAAAAAAATAGGCATCAATTTTTCCAGTTTTTGCTTGTATCTGCTTTTTCTTTTCATCCATATTGTTGCGGCACATTATTTGTACTCCTATGTGCCTTACAATGAATGGTTAAAGTCCCTATTTCATTTTGACCTGAATCAGGTGATGGGCTGGTCTCGCAACATGTATGATCGACTGGTGCATTTTGCTTATGGATTATTGCTTTACCCATTTTTTCTCCGTTGTTTTCAGGTCTGGTTTCCTACCGCAAAACCATTGACCTTGTTCCTGCTGGTGATCCAGTTTGTGATGGCTTCCAGTATGCTCTATGAGTTGCTCGAATGGGGACTATCCATTGGTTTATCGCCTGAAGATGCAGAAAACTATAATGGACAGCAGGGAGATATGTGGGATGCACACAAGGATATGTTTCTGGCCACAATCGGATCAATCTTTACAGGGCTGCTCTATTTAGGCAAAAGCAAAAGAAAAGCACCTTAAACAGGTGCTTTTCTTTGATCAGGACAAATTGATTAAAACTTAGGGTCACGCATCTGAACCAACGTGCTGTTTGCCTTGGCGAGGCTATCAGCGATTTTACCCATCACCGTTGGAATCAG
>CAZKJI010000039.1:5271-17099 GCA_964553005.1 uncultured Acinetobacter sp.
GCTTTGGCGGTTGACAGAATCAGGGTAATCTCTTCACGCAGGGTATCGACCGCAGAGGCCTGAATATCACCCTTAAAGTCTAAAACGAAGATTTTCTGGTCATTTTTCTTACGAACCTTGGCTTCTTTGGCAAGCTGCTGAACCAGTTGTAATAATTCCAAACGAGATGCTGTTGTTTGCGCAATTTTTTTTCTTTGTTCATTTACACGCGCATTTAAATGGCTAATACGAATTTCAGCAGGAAATTTAGGTAAATGGAATAACATAAAGTAAGTGCTCTTGAGTTTGTCTTTATGCCTCTAAGATGTGGTCTGTTCAATAAAAATTCAATAGCGTTTTTGCAAAATAGAGTCATTTTCATCTATCTCATAAAAAAAGAGCCCGTAGGCCCTTTGATATATACGGCATGGTATCAACCAAAACGGCCTGTGATATAAGCTTCAGTCAATTGATGATCAGGCTGAGTAAAGACTTTTTCAGTCGAGTTGACTTCAATCAGGTCACCCAAATGGAAGTATGCGGTACGGTCAGACACACGCGCAGCCTGTTGCATTGAGTGGGTCACGATTGCAATGGTGTATTGTTCAGACAGTTCAGAAATCAGTTCTTCAATTTTCGCCGTCGCAATCGGGTCCAATGCTGAACAAGGCTCATCCATCAGGATCACTTCTGGGCTGACCGCAATGGTACGCGCAATACATAAACGCTGTTGCTGGCCGCCAGACAAACCTGTTCCTGGCTGGCTTAAACGGTCTTTCACCTCATCCCATAGACCTGCTTTACGCAGACTATTTTCAACAATTTCTTCCAGATCATATTTGTCACGTGCCAAGCCATGCAATTTCGGGCCATAGGCAACATTGTCAAAAATTGATTTTGGAAATGGGTTTGGCTTCTGGAACACCATGCCCACTTGCGCGCGTAATAATACCACGTCAAGGTTAGGATCATAGATATCCTGATTATCCAGTGTCACCTTACCTGTCACACGACAGCTATCAATAGTGTCGTTCATACGGTTTAAGGTACGCAGGAATGTTGATTTACCACAACCCGATGGACCAATGAACGCAATCACTTCATTCTGGTAAATATCTAGGTCAATGCCTTTGATCGCTTCAGTTTCACCATAATAAACATGAACATCCTTGGTACTGATTTTCACTTCACTGGTTTTTGGCTTTTTACCTGAAGAAGCCGTTTCAAACTGAGAAACAAATGCAGTACTTGATTGCTGAACTTGCGCTTCAGATGAGGTAAATTCTGTTTGCTGTGGATTCACTGATTTATCCTTTTCTACGGCGTTCATAATATCAATTGTATTCATTGTACTCTCCTCAATTACCAACGCACTTCAAATTTCTTACGGAGCCAGATTGCAAGGCTGTTTAAACCAATCATGAGGGCAAGCAACACAATAATCGCTGCCGCGGTACGTCCCTCAAAGAAATTACGCAGCTCATTGCCCTGCCATAAATATACCTGTACTGGCAATGCAGTTGCCTGATCCAATGGTGTGGTCGGAATGCTGGCAACGAAAGCACTCATACCAATCAACAATAATGGTGCAGTCTCACCCAACGCATGTGCAATCCCAATGATTGCACCAGTCATAATCCCTGGCAATGCAAGTGGCAATACATGATGAAAAACGGTTTGAACTTTTGATGCACCAAGACCCAGAGCAGCCTGACGAATCGATGGTGGCACCGCTTTTAATGAGGCGCGCGTGGTAATAATCACGGTAGGCAAGGTCATAAGACTTAGTACCAAACCACCCACCAGCGGCGCAGATAAAGGCAACTGCATCCAGCCAATAAATATTGCCGCACCCAGCAGACCGAACACAATCGATGGAACTGCTGCCAGATTGTTGATGTTCACTTCAATGATGTCGGTCATCATGTTCTTTGGCGCGAACTCTTCAAGATAGATTGCACTCGCCACCCCAATTGGAATCGAGATGATGATGACGATCAACATCATGAACAATGAACCCATGAATGCCCCAGCCAAACCACTGATCGCAGGTGAACTGCGTGAATCTGGGCTGAAGAACAGATTGGTATTGAACGTATTGGCAATAATCCCCTCTGCCTTTAACTTATCCGCAAGCTGACGCACTTCTGGATCAAGCTGTTGCTGGTCAGCAGGCAAGTTACGGTCAATATTTCCAGCCAGCCAGACATCCACATTGGCATCGGTAAGGAATTTAATTTCCTGCTTGCTTCCAATCAGGGCTGGATTTGCTAACACCATGTCACGTAAACGGTACGCTTCAGAACTGGTGTACAAGCCACTTAAATAATCACGCTGATCTTCAAGCGATTTATCTTTGGACACGATGCCATTCACAATCAGGGCATCCCAGTCCACCATACCCATTTGAGTTTGCCAGGCCACCATACGCTCTTCAAACTGCGCGGGGGTTTCACCTGCCGTCTGCTTTGGTTTTGCACCAACATTAATAATCGCTGGGTCAAAATAAACTGGAACAGTTATGCTGCTTTGCCAGAAAGATGGCAGACCTTTTGCTAGAATACTACCAAACAGCAAGGCAACAAATGCAAGGCCAATCACCACTGCCGAGAAGCCAGCAAAACGGAATGCCTTTTCTCTGCGGTGGCGCTTTGCCAAAGAACTTTGGATTTTTCTTTTGCGCTGTTCACGTTGTTCAGCAGCCACTTGTGGATCAAATACGTTCTGATCCAGAGGAGATGTATTTGAACTCATTCGTATTGCTCACGATATTTGCGCACGATATATAGTGCAATAATGTTTAAACCCAAAGTGATCACAAACAAGGTTAAACCCAGGGCAAATGCCACCAATGCCTGTGGACTGGCAAAATCAGTATCACTGGTTAACTGTTTCACAATAGTCACAGTCACGGTTGAAACCGCTTCAAATGGATTGGCATGCAGCAATGGACTGTTCCCTGCGGCCAGCACCACGATCATGGTTTCACCCACCGCACGGGACACCGCAAGCAGGAACGCACCTGTAATCCCTGGCAATGCGGCTGGCAGCACCACCTGACGGATGGTTTCCGACTTGGTTGCACCCAACCCCAAAGAACCATCACGCAAGGCACGAGGAACCTGAGTGATGATGTCATCTGAAAGTGATGAAACGAATGGGATGATCATGATTCCCATCACAAAACCTGCCGTTAAGGCACTGGTCGCGTTGATGTCAATTCCCACACTTTCACCGACCATCTTGAAAAATGGGCCAATAATCATCAAGGCAAATACACCATAAACAATGGTTGGAATACCTGCCAACACTTCAATGGTTGGCTTGGCCCAGGAACGTAGGCGTTGTGATGCATATTCAGCCAGATAAATTGCTATCAGCAAACCAATCGGTACAGCAACCAGCAAGGCAATACCACTCACCATTAAAGTGCCCCAAAGCAACGGTAAAATACCGTAGCTTCCCTCTGCATTTCCTGTGGTACTAAAACCTGGGTTCCATTCTGTTCCGAAAAAGAAATCCACTGGGCTCACAAAATGGAAAAAGTGCAAAGCTTCTTTCAGCATCGAGAGCACAATACCAATTGTGGTCAGAATCGCGACACCTGAACACAGGATCAAGCCAACATTAATCGCTTTCTCAACCTTATTACGTGCACGGTATTGCTGGGTCACATGACGTTTTGCCCATACCAAACCTGCCAACGCCGCACTGATCACGACCGCTAATTTTGCAAAGGAACCAATGGTCTGAAATTTTGCAAGCTGTTGTGCTGCTGCAACTTCATAAGCTGCTGGTTGATCGGTTACCCCAAAACCCGATGCAATTGCCTGCACACGGTCAATCAACACATCACGCCCTGCCGCATCCATTGTTGCGCTGGCAGAGGCTGGAATATTATTAAAGATAATATGCTGTAGCACACTTGGCTCAACCAAGTTCCAAATGATCAAAATTAAAAAAGCAGGAACACCACACCACAAAGCCACCAACGCCCCATAATACACTGGACGAGAATGGAGTGTTGCCGAGTTACTTCCCTTACCTGCCAGATTACGGCTTTTGCTCAGCCCAATTTGATATGCGATTGCCACAAGGGCCAATAACACACCGATAAGTAGCAGATTCATGTAATCTCCACTGTTTTCTCAATTTTCATGATTTGAAAAAACCTAGCTAGATAAAAAGGCTGATGATCCCAAGTCTCACCAGCCTCCCTTTTAACAATATTACTTCACTGATTTACCAGCTTTAAAATCAGCCAGAATTTTCGCACGCTCTTTGTCGCTTAAAGGAATCAGGCCAGCTTTTTCCAGTTTAGAACCTTTACCAGAAATTTTCTTGTTAAGGAAAAACTCTGGATACTGAGCTAAACCTTTGATTGATTTTAAGTGCTCGCCTTTCACGTAGAAGAACAATGGGCGAGAAACTGGGTACTGACCACTTAAAATTGTCTTCTCAGAAGGAACAACGTTGTTTACAGTTGCAACACGTAACTTGTCACGGTTCAAGTCATAGAAGCCAAGACCAAATACACCTACAGCGCTTGGTGAAGTCTTTAAGCGAGCAAGAGTTTCTGTATAGTCACCAGCGATTTCGATTACGCGACCATCTTTACGGAATGTAGAGCACGCTTTTTTCTGAGCTTCTTTATCTAAGTTTTTGAAGTAATCATAAGCTTCACAACCTGCTTCAACCATTTTTTCTTGGAATACTTCACGAGTACCGTGGTTGGATGCAGGAATCACTAAAGTAATCGGCTCATTTGGTAAAGATTTATCAATTTGGTTCCAAGTTGTATATGGGTTTGGAACTAATTTACCATTTGAAGGTAATTGAGCAGATAATGCTGTAAATACATGATAAGGTTTTAATTTATAAGCAGCTTTTTTTACATTTGATGCAAATACGATACCGTCATAACCAATTTTGATTTCCTGAATTTGGTTTACGCCAGCTTTTTTACATGCAGCGATTTCAGTATCTTTAATTGCACGTGAAGAGTTAGCAATATCAATCGTGTTATCACCAACGCCTTGACAGAATTGTTTCAAACCACCTGAAGAACCGCCTGAACCAACAACTGGTGCTTTGAATTGTGGGAATGTATTACCAAACTCTTCTGCAACAATACTTGCATAAGGCAACACAGTGGATGAGCCAGCAATTTGAATCGTATCACGAGCTGCATTTGCAGTCGTTACTACGGTTGCTCCAGATACAGCTAATGCAATTGCGATGTGACGTGGATTAAAGCGCATTGGATTTACTCTCATTTATGCAATTTGATTTACAACGCTATGAATCAAGTGTTGTACTTTGGTTAATTGCATTTTGAGCAGATAATATGACAATTAGGTGACAACTTTATGACGCTTTTATGATGTTAATGATTGTAAGCTAGACAAGAGTTTTATTGACTATTTTTTAATCCATCACCTACAATTTTATAATCACCTTGTGTCTAATGATTTATATCAAAACGATTAAAAACAAATCATTACAGATCGAATATAAAAAAAGACCGCCTAAGCGATCTTCTTTTCTACATCACACCCGATTAATCAATCGGCGGTGTATAGGTACCATCTGCAATCGAATCCTTAATACGATCAGCCTCTGCCAACACAAGCGCAAGAAGATTTTGAACGTTTTCAAGCGTTGCAACTGGACTTAAAGTTGTCATTTTCAAGGACTGAACATGACCCACTTTGGTTACACCAATATTCGCTTCGCCACGAGCAAACAATTCATCTGCCACGTTTTGGTTTAAGCTATCGATAAATTCAGCAGGATAAGCTTCTGGTACTACACGGAACAGAACTGAAGCGAATTGTGGTTCAACCAACAATTCTAGACCTGCGGTTGCTTTGATGTAGTCAGCAACTTCACGTGTAAGTTTCACACCATGATCAATCATTGAACCATAAAGCTCTTCGCCTAATGCTTCAACTGTCATCCATAATTTCAATGCATCGAAACGACGTGTCGTTTGTAATGATTTAGACACAAGGTTAGGTACACCATGCTCTTCATCATAAGCAGAGTTTAAATACTCAGCTTCATAATGCATAAAGCGATAGTTAGCCTCGTCTTTCAACAAGAAAGCGCCACAACTAATGCTTTGGAAATAATGCTTATGGAAATCAAGTGTGATTGAGTCTGACAATTCAATTCCATCAAGCATTGCACGATGATCATTAGAAAGAATCAGCGCACCACCCCAAGCAGCATCAATATGCATCCAAGAACCAAATTTATTGGTAATTTCACGGATTTTCTTGAGTGGATCGATTGCACCAGCATCTGTCGTACCCGCTGTAGCAACAACACAAGCAACGATTTTGCCTTCAGCCTGAAGATGCGCCATGGTTTTTTCCAGTGCATCAACATCCATCTGTGCATTTTCGTTCACAGGAACAGTGACAACAGACTGGAAACCCATCCCCATCATTGCCATGTTCTTTTGCACAGAGAAATGTGCATTTTCAGAACAGATGACTTTGACGTTCTTCATTGCTTCTGCTGGAATACCATCACGCTGAACCGACCACGGCTTGCCGTTTTCGTCTTGCCAGTTTTTTGAGATACACCAGTCACGTGCAAGCAATACACCCATCAAGTTAGACTGTGTTCCACCTGAAGTGAATACACCTGCTTGACCTGCACCATAGCCCACTTTTTGACGTAACCAATCAATAAGCTGAACTTCCATCAATGAACCCGCTGGGCTTTGATCCCATGAATCCATAGATTGGTTCGTTGCATTGATTAACACTTCCGCAATTTGGCTCATCACCATCGTTGGGCAATGCAAATGTGCAAGTGAGTGTGGATGATGTACTTTTAAACTTTTGTTGAGGAAAAGCTCAACCATACGTTGTAATGATTGTTGTACACCTAAACCTTCTTTTGATGGATGAAAAGAAATTGCTGCACGCAAATCTTTAATACTTCCACCTGTGTACATTTTATCATTTTGCAACCATGCTGAAACGGCTTTAACCGCTTCGCCCATTGCTGACTGATAGTCAGCAATGGATTGTGCATCATTGCAGAGTAACGCTTTACGATGTTCTGCAAAATCAACCATGGATTAGCCTCGTACTGCTTTTAATGCTTCAGCAACAGCTTTTTTGAAGCGTGCAACCACTTCAACACATTCGTCTTGATTGATGATAAGTGGGCAAAGTAAACGAATTACAGTACCGTTACGACCACCTTTCTCAAGTAAAAGTTTATTGTTGAAACAAGCGGTTTGAATTGCCGCAGCTAATTGTGCATCAGCAGGAAGTGAACCCATATGATCAGCTGGTTTACGCTCATCAACGATTTCAACGCCGATCATCAAACCACGACCACGGACATTACCAATACATGGGAATTCTTGAGCTAACTTTTTGAATTCAGCTTGTAAGAAGTCACCACGCTCTTGCGCATTTTGAGCAAGGTTTTGTTCAGAAATAGTTTTTAGAACCATTAAACCTGTACCCATTGCCAACTGGTTGCCACGGAAAGTACCCGTGTGACCTGCTGGCTGCCAAGCATCAAACTTACGCTTAATACCTAGTACCGCAAGTGGTAAACCACCACCCACAGCTTTTGACATCACCACAACATCAGGCTCGATACCTGCATGTTCAAAGGCAAACATTTTACCTGAACGTGCAAAACCAGCTTGAACTTCGTCCAAAATTAAAACGATGTTGTGCTTTTCAGTCACTTCACGAATTTTTTGTAACCACTTAACAGGTGCAGTTACGACACCGCCTTCACCTTGAATTGCTTCAAGAATCACAGCAGCAGGTTTCGTTACACCACTTTCAACATCTTCGATGAAATTTTCAAAGAAGTAAGTCAAAGCATCAACACCCGCTTCACCACCTAAACCAAGTGGGCAACGATATTCATGTGGATATGGCATAAACTGAACGCCAGGCATAAGACCATTCACGGCAGTTTTAGCACTCAAGTTACCTGTCATAGACAGTGAACCATGAGTCATACCGTGGTATCCACCTGAAAAACTGATCACAGAACTACGACCAGTATATGTTTTAGCGAGTTTAATCGCCGCTTCTGTAGCATCTGCACCAGATGGTCCACAGAATTGTAGGCAATATTCTTCTTGACCGCCTGGCAAATGAGCCAAAAGCGCTTCAGTAAACGCATCTTTTAAAGGAGTCGTTAAGTCTAAAGTATGCAATGGCAAACCGCTTGCCAATGTGTCTTGAATACTTTGAATCACCGCAGGATGATTATGGCCCAAAGCCAATGTGCCTGCCCCAGCTAAACAATCAAGGTACTCTGTACCTTCAACATCAGTAACCCAACAGCCTTGTGCTTTTGCTATCGCTAACGGTAATTTACGTGGATAACTACGAACATTAGATTCCATCTGACTTTGGCGAGTCAGATAATATTCGTTAGTTGCATTAGCGGCAGGATTTACGGAAGTAACGCTCATATCGAATTACCATCTCTGATATGGGTAAAAGAAATAAGTCTGGTGACTTGCGGTCGTTTGACTCGGTGCTTTTTAGAATCTAGTCAGACACAAATTTTATATCTTTCAACTAGGAGCGAGATGATACCTAATTTTGAAATAAAATAAACTCTTTTTATGCCTGACATTCATCTAATAGTATTGAAAAAATGCTTCATTCCAATAACTATGATGAATTATCATCATACTATGTGACAAGCGAAAGAAAGTAAGCTTTTTTTAACAGCCTTATTTTTTTTAGATAAATGGTCAAATATATAAAGCTAATTATTTAATTTTAAATATTTTTTAATTAATTTTTCTGTTGCAAAACACTGTTAATATATTACAAAGACACCACAAAATATGCAAAAGTTCCCCATCAGTTGTTTCTAATATCAGACTTGTAAAAATAAATGTTTAATACCAAATTTTAAGGAATTTTTTATGCGTACTTTAGCACTTGCAACATTAATGATCGGAGCTGTACTTAGCCCAAGCCTTTTTGCTCATGAGACTGAAAACTTGAACTATAATATTGTGAATATCCAAGCAGATGCTGCACGCCAAGTTGCCAATGATGAAATGCGTGCTGTGCTTTATATTGAAAGAAGCAATAAGCAACCCGCAGAGCTTTCGAATCAAATCAATCAATTAATGAATCAAGCGCAAGCTATTTCACGTAAATACACACAAGTAAAAGTCGAAACAGGTGCTCAAAGTACTTACCCTATTTATGACAATGATAATAATAAGTTAAAAGAATGGCGAGCGCGCGCAGAAATCCAAATTGAAAGTAAAGACTTTAAAGCAGCAAGCCAGTTGATTAGTGAACTTCAACAGAGCTTTCAGACTCAATCGATTAGTTTTAGCGTATCTGACGAACAACGTAAAAAAGTTGAAAATGAACTGATGATTGAAGCTTCTAAAAACTTTCAGCAACGCGCACAAGCGATTACCCAAGCTTGGAATAAAACGCAATATAATCTTGTCAGTTTAAATTTGAATACAAGTAATTATTTCCCTCAACCAATGATGCGTGGTGGTATGGCAAAATTTGCGATGGCTGAGGCAGCTCCAGCACAAGACATGGCGGCTGGTGAATCCAAAATCACGGTTAGCGCCAATGGGTCGATTCAGTTTAAATAAAATCGTAGGAGCGTATCGCATACGCTCTCCTAACATTTATTTTTTTAACGGCAAGGCATATTTAAAAATACGTCCGACAACTTCACCAAATTGCTTTACAAAGTTGGCATTGTTGTAATTCAAACCATATTTTTTACAAACCGCTTCAACTTTAGGTGCAATTTGACGATAACGGCGTGCAGGAATATCTGGGAACAAATGATGTTCAATTTGATGGCTCAAATGTCCTGTCAAAATATGAAATGCTTCCGAGCCAGTCAAATTGGATGAACCACGAATCTGGCGCATATACCAATGCCCACGGCTTTCATCTTGCAGCACTGTTTTAGGAAACACTTCTGCATCTTTGGTAAAGTGACCACAGAAAATAATACTGAATGTCCAGATATTCCGAATACCATTGGCAACCAGATTTCCAGTAAAAACAGGGATTGCCGATGGCCCTGCAATCAATGGGAAAAACACATAATCCTTAAACAGTTGCTTGGCGATTTTCTTCTGTACAGGATTCCACTCCTTTTTAAACTCTGTCACGGTTTTACGTTTATACACCAGCTTACCCAGTTCCAGATTCTGAATGGCAACGCCCCATTGGAATAGTAAGCTAAACGGTACGATATACATCGGTTGGATTAAAGTAAATTTGTTCCAACGTTGTTCTGGAAATAAGCGAAATACGCCATAACCGACATCATCATCCATGCCTTTCAAATTGGTATAGGTATGGTGCTTATAGTTATGGGTTTGTCGCCAGTTATCCGAGGTGCCCACTGTATCCCACTCATAGGTTTGACCGTTAAATTTAGGGTCATTCATCCAGTCATACTGCCCATGCATGACATTATGGCCCAATTCCATATTTTCCATGATTTTGGCAAAACTAAGTAAACCTGTACCCAATAGCCATGCAGGCGGAAACCATCCTGCAAACAACAAAGCTCGTCCGAGTAAGCTGCTATAACGGATTGAGGAATAAACACGGCGAATATACTTCGCATCTTTTTCGCCTAAGTCATCTAATACCTCTTGCTTGATCTGATCTAATTCTCGAGCAAAAGCTTCTAATTCTGAAGCAGTTAAATCACGATTTTTAGGATTTTTAAAATATTCAATTTTAACAGGCATATTCATAATTAATTTCTCATTTACAGATCAATCACAAGATCAGACTGAGCGGAATTTACACAAATTTTTAATAATTGAGCAGGTTCATGATTCGCTGAACCATTCAACAAATTCTTCGTTGAGCCTTGCGCTTTAGTGCAGGCGCATTTATTACAAATACCCATACGACAACCATGATTAGGTTTAATCCCTTGATGTTCCAAACTAGAAAGAATGGATTGCCCTTTTGGAATCGCAACCGTTTTATTGGATTGAGTCAATCTCACATTTATGAAACCAGTTTTCGAAGCATCCACATCAAACTGGCTTAGGCTAAAGGCTTCGGTCTGGATTGCGGCAGCATGGTTAAATAATGATTCCGCCATTGCTGCAAAGCCTGATGGACCACAGGCATAAACCGTGGTTTCATGTAAAGATTTAAGTTGGTCAACATGTGTCTGGTTTAAACGTTGATCCTGTTCCTGTGTATAAAAAACCTGATAAGTGAAATTCGCAAAATTCTCGGCAACCTCTTTTAGATATTCAGCATAAGCCGCATCCTGATGCGTTTTCACCCAATACATCAGTTGCACAGGTAATGTCTTGAGCTGTTGGGATTGGCATAAAGCTCCAATCAGGCTCAACATTGGGGTAATGCCGCTACCTGCTGCAAGTAATAACAGGTTAGGAGTTTGAATATGCTGCTGCATATCGCCATAGGGTTGCCCTAAATAGACAATATCCCCCACTTTAGCTTGCTCAACCAACCATGAACTCACCAAACCTTGATCAACTTTTTTCACCGTTAGGCAGAGATGGTCTGCATCGACCTGCATCAGGCTGTAGGTTCTTTCATAATGACGACCTGCAATTTCCACCGTTACAGGATGATGCTGCCCTGCAACACCACGTTGCACATGGCGATTACATTGCAAAATAAGGCTCACTGTATCCCTTGCCACAATTTGTTTTTTTACGATTTTGGCAAGGGGTTGATTCATCGACCATAATGGATTGATTTTCTGTAACCAAAAATTGGCATCACGGTTCGTAATTACGCTTTGGGCTATTGAATTGAATAGAGAAATTCTCTTTTCGACTGCTTGCATGA
>CAZKJI010000040.1:0-17032 GCA_964553005.1 uncultured Acinetobacter sp.
GCAGGTATTCCATTACAAGATATGGAATTCTGGCAATTCCACCCAACGGGTGTTGCGGGTGCGGGCGTATTGTTAACTGAAGGTTGTCGTGGTGAAGGTGGTATCCTTCGTAACAAAGACGGCGAACCATTCATGGAGCGTTATGCTCCAACTTTAAAAGACTTGGCGCCACGTGACTTCGTATCACGTTCTATGGACCAAGAAATTAAAGAAGGTCGTGGTTGTGGTCCTAAGGCGGATTATATCTTGTTAGATATGACGCATTTGGGTGCTGAAACGATTATGAAACGTCTACCATCTGTATTTGAGATTGGTAAGAAGTTCGCAAACGTTGACTGTACCAAAGAGCCAATTCCAGTTGTACCAACAATCCATTATCAAATGGGTGGTATTCCTACGAATATTCATGGTCAAGTGGTTGTACCACACGGTGTTGAAGAGGGTGAATTCTCTGCGCACTATGATAAAGATACGAAAGAGTATTCTTATAAAGGTACACGTGACTATGTGAAACCAGTAAAAGGTTTCTATGCGATCGGTGAATGTTCTTGTGTATCAGTACATGGTGCAAACCGTTTAGGTACAAACTCATTGCTTGACCTTGTAGTATTTGGTAAAGCAGCGGGTGAACACATCATTGACTACGTGACTAAACATCATGGTGATGACTATCAACCGCTTCCGACTGATGTGTTGGAAAACACATTAAAGCGTATTCGTAAGTTAGATGATTCAACCACGGGTGAAAACGCGCAAGAAGTTGCTGATGCAATCCGTGACATCGTACAAGATCACGCAGGTGTATTCCGTACTCAAGCATTGCTTGATAAAGGCGTAAAAGAAATTCTTGCGATTGAGCCACGTGTTCGTAACATTCATTTGAAAGACAAATCTAAAGTATTTAACACTGCACGTGTTGAAGCATTGGAAGTTGAAAACTTGTATGAAGTTGCGAAAGCGACTCTAATTTCTGCTGCTGCACGTAAAGAATGTCGTGGTGCGCATACGGTTGTTGACTATGAGTTAGCACCTGATCACCCAACTTATTCATACGGTCGCCGTGATGATGAGTGGATGAAGCATACTTTATGGTATTCATCAGACAACCGTCTTGAATATAAGCCGGTACGTTTCAGCCCATTAACGGTTGAAGCAATTGAACCTAAGCCACGTACATTCTAATCGGGAGAACAAAGATGAGTAGAGGCACTCGTACATTCGAAATCTACCGCTATGATCCTGATAAGGATAAAGCGCCGTACATGCAAACTTTCAAACTTGAGTTAACCGATAAGCATCGTATGTTGCTTGATGCGTTACTTGCGTTGAAAGTGCAAGATGAGTCATTAACATTCCGTCGCTCTTGCCGTGAAGGTATTTGTGGTTCGGATGGTGTGAACATCAATGGTAAAAATGGTTTAGCATGCTTGTGGAACTTGAATGATTTACCAGAGAAGATTGTGATCCGTCCTTTACCTGGTTTACCAGTGGTAAAAGATTTGGTTGTAGACATGAATCAGTTCTATGATCAATATGACAAGATCCAACCGTTCTTGATTAACAATCAGCCTGCACCAGCAAAAGAGCGTTTACAGTCTCAAGCAGAACGTGAACATTTAGATGGTCTATATGAATGTATTCTTTGTGCATGTTGTTCAACATCATGCCCATCATTCTGGTGGAACCCTGACAAGTTCCTGGGGCCATCTGCATTGTTAAATGCATACCGCTTTATCATTGACTCTCGTGATACGGCAACACAAGAGCGTTTGGCTCGTTTAGACGACCCATTCTCTTTGTTTCGTTGTAAAGGGATCATGAACTGTGTATCGGTTTGCCCGAAAGGTTTAAACCCAACTAAGGCAATTGGTCACATTCGTAACATGCTGTTAGATCAAGCGAGCTAATCGCTTGCTCTGACCAAAAAACGGAAGTTCCAAAAGGACTTCCGTTTTTTATTTTGGATGCGGCTATTTATAAGGATGGAAACATGGGGTTGGGTAACATGTGTATCAATCTTAAACAACGGTCAGTTATATGGTGTTTTATAAATTTTATGATTAAGTTAAATAATAAAAACAAATATAAATCGGGAAGTTGCTTTATTTTTGGGCATTCTGCGTGGTGTTTGTGCGAAATTTGTAGTGAATCTTTAACTTTGGTCGAGATAAGGTGCAACTTTTAGAAAAAGGGCGGTATATTAGAATATAATTGAATAAGTGTATTTCGCTGGTTTATGAATGGTATGTGTCAAAAAAATCAATTCAGACTTGATTACATGATAGGATTTCACCCAGTAAATGAAAGCAAAAAATAAGCATATTCCTGATGTTATCTAAAAGTAACATTCCATGAATTTATGCAGATTACTTTAAAAAAGTCAATTTAGAAAAGTTAAAGAATTATTTAATTTTTCTAAAATGATTTGCAAAAAATTGCTCGATTTTATCGAGTATGAAAATGAGTTATGTGCTTTGAATTGAAAGTGCATGGCTCATTTGTTACATCAAAGGGAATACTCCTGATGTGTAGTAATAATGTCTCAAGGTTGGATGATCTTGGGTAGTAGTGTCTTGTTACCAATTGGACGCTATGAATCATGGGTGTGCTTAAAAGGCAACCTGTATTATTTTTTGCAATAGGAAATGGGTCCAAAAATGCAAGAAGTTGCTGACGCACTGCGTCTTGACACTGAACTTTCCGCTGATAGTGCAGCGTATATTGAAGAGCTTTACGAACAGTACCTAACTTCTCCAACCTCAGTGTCAGAGGATTGGCGTGAATATTTCGATAAATACCCTAAAGGTGATCAACCACACGGTAGTGTGCGCGAGCAATTCCTCCTTTTGGGTCGTAATTCAAACCGAGTTCAACCTGTTGTACAAAGCACTGTAAGTACAGAACATGAGCGTCGTCAAATTGGTGTATTACAACTGATTGCTGCTTACCGCAACCGTGGTCACCAAAAAGCCAAACTTGATCCATTAGGTCTTGCGAAACGCGAAGAAGTTCCAGATCTTGATTTATCTGCACATGGTTTAACTAAATCTGATTTAGATACTGTATTTAATACAGGTAACCTCGCGATTGGTAAAGCAGAAGCGACATTAGCTGAAATGGTTGAGGCAATGGAGGCTACCTACTGTGGATCAATTGGTGCAGAGTATATGCACATTGTTGACACTAAGGAAAAACGCTGGATTCAGCAACGTTTAGAGGGTGCGCGCGGTAAATTCAACTTCAGCGCTGATCAGAAAAAAGGCTTTCTGGAGCGTTTGACGGCTGCTGAAGGTCTGGAAAAGTATCTGGGTAATAAATTTGTTGGCGCGAAGCGTTTTGGTGTTGAAGGCGGTGAGTCCTTTATTCCAATGGTCAACGAAATCATTCAGCGTGCAGGTACTGTAGGCTGTAAAGAAGTTGTGATCGGGATGCCACACCGTGGTCGTCTTAACCTGCTTGTCAACATTATGGGTAAAAACCCTGCCGATCTTTTTGGTGAGTTTGAAGGCAAAAGCCTGCACAAAAAAGGTTCTGGCGATGTGAAGTATCATCAGGGCTTCTCTTCAAATGTGATGACACCTGGCGGTGAAGTGCATTTGGCACTGGCATTTAACCCATCGCACCTTGAGATTGTGGGACCTGTGGTTGAAGGTTCGGTGCGTGCGCGTCAGGTTCGCCGTAAGGATATCGGTGGTGATGATGTTTTACCATTGATTGTTCATGGTGATGCGGCGTTTGCAGGTCAGGGCGTGAACATGGAAACTTTCCAGATGTCGCAGACTCGTGGCTATACGGTTGGTGGTACTGTTCATATTATTGTGAACAATCAGGTTGGTTTTACCACTTCTGATCCACGTGATGCCCGTTCTACCGAATACTGTACCGATGTTGCAAAAATGATTCAGGCACCGATCTTCCATGTCAATGGGGATGATCCTGAAGCTGTAATTTTTGCGACTCAAATCGCCCATGACTTCCGTCATGAGTTCCGTAAAGATGTTGTAATTGATCTGTTCTGTTATCGCCGCCGTGGTCATAATGAAGCGGATGAACCATCCGCAACACAGCCATTGATGTATCAGATCATTAATAAAAAAGCCACCACGCGTACACTTTATGCTGATCAGTTGGTTCAACAGCAAATTCTTGATCGTGCAAGTGCAGACAGAATGGTTGAGGATTACCGCGCTGACCTTGAAGCAGGCAATCATGTTGCGAACGCATTGGTGACTCAGCCGAACAAGAAGATGTTTGTGGACTGGTCTCCATATCTGGGTCATGAATATACTGATATTTGGGACACATCATTCAATATTGATCGTTTGAAAGAACTGGGGAAAACCTTAAATACTTTGCCTGAAGGTTTTGTATTGCAGCGTCAGGTTCAGAAAGTCATTGATGATCGGATGAAAATGCAAACGGGTGAAATGCCACTCAACTGGGGAGCTGCTGAGACACTGGCATACGCAACCTTGCTGGATGACGGCTTCCTTGTGCGTATCACAGGTGAAGATGTGGGGCGTGGTACGTTCTCACATCGTCATGCCAAACTGCATAATCAGGCAGATGGTTCAGTTTATATTCCATTATGTCATGTTAAGGAGAATCAACCGCGTATTGCTGTTTATGATTCTTTATTGTCAGAAGAAGCGGTGCTTGCATTTGAATATGGTTATTCAACCACATTGCCGAAAAGCCTGATTGTTTGGGAAGCCCAGTTTGGTGACTTCGCAAACTGTGCACAGGTGGTGATTGACCAGTTTATCGCTTCGGGTGAAACCAAGTGGGAGCGTGTTTGTGGTCTTACCATGTTGTTGCCACACGGTTATGAAGGTCAGGGACCAGAGCATTCATCTGCACGTCTGGAGCGTTTCTTACAGCTATGTGCTGAAGACAACATGCAGGTGATGACACCAACAACGCCAGCACAGATTTTCCATGCGCTACGCCGTCAGGCGGTTCGTCCAATTCGTAAGCCATTGATTGTCATGTCACCAAAATCATTGTTGCGTCATAAGCTTGCGACCTCAACTTTAGATGAGTTGGCAAATGGTTCATTCCAGACCGTGATTGATGAAATTGATAACATCAATAAAGCTGACGTGACCCGTCTGGTGCTGTGTGGTGGTAAGGTTTATTACGATTTACTGGAAAAACGCCGTGAGCTTGGTTTGGACCATGTTGCGATTGTCCGTATCGAACAGTTGTATCCATATCCAGAACAGCGTCTGGCTGAGGTGATGGCGCAGTATCCAAACATTCATGAACTTGTCTGGGCGCAGGAAGAACCGAAGAATCAGGGTGCCTGGTTATTCATCGTGCCTCGTCTGTACGAAGATGTTCTTAAATCTGGTAAACAAATTCGCATTAGCTATGCAGGCCGTGAAGCATCTGCCGCACCTGCCTGTGGCTCACCATACTTGCATGCAAAACAACAAGCTCAGCTCGTCAATGACGCACTGGCAATTGAAGCTGAACAATCAGGAGATTCTAAATAATGGCAACCGAAATTAAAGCACCGGTATTTCCAGAGTCAGTTGCTGACGGTACGATCGCAACCTGGCACAAGAAAGTAGGTGAATCTGTATCACGTGATGAAGTGATCTGTGACATTGAAACCGATAAAGTTGTTTTAGAAGTGGTTGCTCCTGCTGATGGTAGCTTGGTTGCGATCATTAAAGGTGAAGGCGACACAGTTCTTTCTGATGAAGTGATTGCTCAGTTTGAAGCAGGCGCTGTTTCTGGTGCTGCCGATACGCAAGCGGTACAAAGTGCGGCACCTGCCCACGTGGAGCAGGCTGTTGCAAACACAGAAGCAGGTGCGGCGCCAGTTGTTCCTGTGCAGGATCAGGCTCCTGCTGTACGTAAAGCATTGTCTGAAACAGGCATCAATGCTGCTGATGTACAGGGTACAGGTCGTGGTGGCCGCATCACCAAAGAAGATGTTGCTAGCCATCAGGCTAAACCTGCTGCGTCAGTTCAACCATTAAGCGTTGCTGTAGGCGAGCGTATTGAAAAACGTGTTCCAATGACACGTTTACGTAAGCGTGTTGCTGAGCGTTTATTGGCGGCTACACAGCAAACAGCGATGTTGACAACGTTCAACGAAGTGAACATGAAGCCAATCATGGAAATGCGTAAGCAATATAAAGATGCTTTTGAAAAGCGTCATGGTGCGCGTTTAGGCTTTATGTCTTTCTTTGTTAAGGCTGCCACTGAAGCGTTAAAACGTTATCCAGCGGTTAATGCATCGATTGATGGTGATGACATTGTTTATCACGGTTTCTACGACATTGGTGTAGCGGTTTCTTCTGACCGTGGTCTGGTTGTGCCAATTCTCCGTGATACTGACCGTATGAACTATGCCGAAGTTGAGAATGGCATTGCTGGTTATGTTGCGAAAGCGCGTGAAGGCAAGTTGTCAATTGAAGAAATGACGGGTGGTACATTCACGATTACCAATGGCGGTACGTTCGGTTCATTGCTTTCAACGCCTATTTTAAACCAGCCACAAACTGCGATTTTGGGTATGCATAAAATTCAGGAACGTCCTATGGCGGTGAATGGTCAAGTTGAAATCTTGCCAATGATGTATTTAGCGCTTTCTTATGACCACCGTTTAATCGATGGTAAGGAAGCTGTAGGTTTCTTGGTAACAATCAAGGAATTGTTAGAAGAGCCAGCTAAACTCATTCTTGACCTTTAATACTAGAAATATATCTCCCATATAAAGTGATCCTTTATATGGGATTTTGGAGATAAAAATGTCTCAACAGTTTGATCTTGTTGTCATTGGCGGTGGGCCTGGTGGTTATGAAGCGGCGATTCGTGCCGCTCAGCTTGGTTTCAAAGTTGCTTGTATCGAAAAACGTATTCACAACGGTAAGCCATCTTTAGGTGGTACCTGTCTAAATGTGGGCTGTATCCCATCTAAAGCATTGCTTGACTCTTCTCATCGTTATGAAGCAACAATTCATGAGCTTGCTGAACACGGTATCACCACTGGTGAAGTTAAATTTGATTTAGATACTTTGTTGGCACGTAAAGACAAAGTTGTAGATCAATTGACGGGTGGTGTTGCTCAATTACTGAAAGGTAATGGTATCGAGTGGTTACAAGGTACGGGTAAATTACTTGCAGGTAAAAAAGTAGAATTCACACCGTTTGAAGGCGATGTACAGGTTTTAGAACCGAAGTACGTGATCCTTGCAACGGGTTCTGTACCTGTCAATATTCCAGTCGCTCCAGTTGATGAAGACTTAATCGTTGATTCTACTGGTGCATTAAAATTTCCAGAAGTTCCTAAACGTCTTGGTGTGATTGGTGCAGGTGTTATTGGTTTAGAGCTTGGTTCAGTATGGCGTCGTCTTGGTTCAGAAGTTGTTGTGTTTGAAGCATTAGATGCTTTCTTACCAATGGCAGACAAAGCATTGGCGAAGGAATATCAAAAAATCTTGAAAAAACAAGGTTTAGATATCCGTATCGGTGCAAAAGTTTCTGGTGCTGAAACCAATGGTCGCGAAGTTACGGTTAAATATAACCAGGCTGGCGAAGACAAAGAACAAGTTTTTGACAAGTTAATCGTATGTGTAGGTCGTAAGGCATATGCAGAAGGTTTATTGGCAGAAGATTCTGGGATTAAATTGACTGAACGTGGTTTGGTTGATGTGAATGATCAGTGCCAAACATCTGTTGAAGGTGTTTACGCGATTGGTGACTTGGTACGCGGTCCAATGCTTGCGCATAAAGCAATGGAAGAGGGCGTAATGGCAGTTGAACGTATACACGGACATGCTGCTCAAGTGAACTATGACACCATCATCAGCGTAATCTATACTCATCCAGAAGCTGCTTGGGTGGGCTTAACTGAAGAGCAAGCCAAAGAAAAAGGCCATGAAGTGAAAGCAGGTCAATTCCCGTTTGCTGTGAATGGTCGTGCGTTGGCTGCTGGTGATACTGCTGGTTTTGTTAAGTTCGTTGCTGATGCAAAAACAGATCGTCTGTTAGGTATGCATGTTGTTGGTCCAAACGCATCTGACATCGTACATCAAGGTATGATCGCACTTGAATTTGTATCTTCTGTAGAAGATTTACAGTTGATGACTTTCGGTCACCCGACTTTCTCAGAAGTTGTACATGAAGCAGCGCTTGCTGTTGATGGTCGTGCCATCCACGCGATTCAACGTAAACGTAAATAAAATAAGAAGTGTGGCTTTTGCCACACTTTTTTGAATGATGATGATTGGTTTACAAGACAATCATTTACTCAATATGTAACAGCCTAGTTTAAAAAAAATATCTAGGTTGTATCACATCAAACAACATAGTAGGTAACTAAATGAACTTACATGAGTATCAAGCTAAAGCGTTATTGAAAGAATATGGTATGCCAGTACAAGAAGGTATCTTGGCAACAAATGCAGATGAAGCAGTTGCTGCATTTGAACAGCTTGGTGGTAAATTCGCTGTAATGAAAGCGCAAGTTCATGCTGGTGGTCGTGGTAAGGCTGGTGGCGTTAAAGTTGCAAAATCAAAAGAAGATGTTATCGAATTCGCTAACAACATCATTGGTACTCGTTTAGTAACGTATCAAACAGATGCAAATGGTCAACCTGTTAACAGCATTATTGTTGCTGAAGACGTATACCCAGTTGAGCGTGAGCTTTACTTAGGTGCGGTTGTAGACCGTTCTAGCCGTCGTATTACTTTCATGGCTTCTACAGAAGGTGGTGTGGAAATCGAGAAAGTTGCAGAAGAAACGCCTGAAAAAATTATCAAAGTTGAAGTTGATCCATTAGTTGGCTTACAACCATTCCAAGCACGTGAAGTTGCGTTTGCTTTAGGTTTGAAAGACAAGCAAATCGGTCAATTTGTAAAAATCATGACAGCTGCTTACCAAGCATTTGTTGAAAATGACTTTGCATTATTTGAAATTAACCCACTTTCAGTTCGTGAAAATGGCGAAATTTTATGTGTTGATGCGAAAGTAGGTATCGACTCTAACGCGCTTTACCGTTTACCTAAAGTTGCTGCTTTACGTGACAAATCTCAAGAGAATGAGCGTGAATTAAAAGCATCTGAATTTGATCTTAACTATGTTGCTTTAGAAGGTAACATCGGTTGTATGGTGAACGGTGCTGGTCTTGCAATGGCAACAATGGACATCATTAAACTTTATGGTGGTCAGCCTGCAAACTTCCTTGACGTTGGTGGCGGTGCAACGAAAGAGCGCGTAATCGAAGCGTTCAAAATCATCCTTGCTGATACGTCTGTACAAGGTGTTTTAATTAACATCTTCGGTGGTATCGTACGTTGTGACATGATTGCCGAAGCAATTATTGCAGCGGTTCAAGAAGTAAATGTAACTGTTCCAGTTGTTGTTCGTTTAGAAGGTAACAACGCTGAGCTAGGCGCTAAATTACTTGATGAATCTGGTTTGAAATTAATTTCTGCGAACGGTTTATCTGATGCCGCAGAAAAAGTTGTAGCTGCAGTTAAAGCGTAAGGAGTATCAATCATGAGCGTATTAATTAATAAAGACACTAAAGTATTGGTACAAGGTTTTACTGGTAAAAACGGTACTTTCCACTCTGCACAAGCTTTAGATTACGGTACAAAAGTTGTGGGTGGTGTTACTCCAGGTAAGGGTGGTACAACTCACCTTGACCTACCAGTATTCAACACAATGAAAGAAGCTGTACGTGAAACAAATGCAGATGCATCTGTCATCTATGTACCAGCGCCATTCGTTTTAGACTCAATCGTTGAAGCGGTTGATTCAGGCGTTGGCCTAATCGTTGTGATCACTGAAGGTGTTCCAACCATCGACATGCTGAAAGCGAAACGCTACTTAGAAACGAATGGTAACGGTACTCGTTTAGTTGGTCCTAACTGCCCAGGCGTGATCACTCCAGGTGAATGTAAGATCGGTATTATGCCTGGTCACATCCACCAACCAGGTCGTATTGGTATCATCTCACGTTCAGGTACATTGACGTATGAAGCTGTTGCTCAAACAACCAAGCTTGGTTTAGGTCAGTCTACTTGTATCGGTATCGGTGGTGACCCAATCCCAGGTATGAATCAGATTGAAGCGCTTCAATTGTTCCAAGACGATCCAGATACGGATGCAATCATCATGATCGGTGAGATCGGTGGTACAGCGGAAGAAGAAGCTGCTGAATTCATCAAATCTAACGTGACTAAGCCTGTAGTCGGTTACATCGCTGGTGTAACTGCGCCTAAAGGTAAGCGTATGGGTCATGCTGGTGCGATCATTTCTGGTGGTCAAGGTACTGCTGAAGAGAAATTCGCTGCATTTGAACGTGCGGGAATGGCTTACACACGTAGCCCAGCTGAGCTTGGTTCAACGATGTTGCAAGTTTTAAAAGAGAAAGGTTTGGCGTAATACGTTAGATTTTAATCTTTAAAAAAACCCCAATAGAAATATTGGGGTTTCTTATTGATCAAGTTTTTGATTTTCATAAAAAAGAGTCTTATTACTAAGACTCTTAATAGATCGAAAATACTTATTCAGCTTTTGGTTTCAACCCTTGAGTTAAACCATTGATATCACCGCCTTGTAAACCTAACTCACTCATTAAGCTATCAATTAACGGTGCTTGTGAACGGTAGCGTAGGGCGCTATTCACAACCTGATCAGACAAAGAGGTTTGGGTATTTTCAACTGTTTCACCTGATACAGAACTACCTGCGAAATTACTTAAACCATTCACTTGTAAAATCTTGATGTCATCAATGTTTTCCATTGGTTTAACACTTTCACGAATGATCTCTGGTAAATGCTTTAATAGTGCCAAACGAACTTGCATTTCCACTTGCTCAGCAGAAAGAGTATTGGCGGCTTCATTCACTGCACGAGCACCTTCCGCATCAACCTGATATTGTTTTTCTAATGCTTGAGCAAGTAGAATTTTTGCATCTGCTTCACCTTTCGCTTTTAAGCGAATTTTTTCAGCCTCGGCTTCTGCACCAATTCGTATTGCCTCGGCTTCATCAGCAGCCGCTTTTTTACCTGCATCCGCAGCAACGGTAATGGCAATTGCTTCTTTTTCAGCGGTTTGTTTGGCTGCAACCAGCTCCACCGCTTTTTGACGTTCCGCACGTTGTGTTTCACGCACAGTCACAACTTCTTCCTCTGCTTTTACCGCTTCGGCACGGGCCTTGTCAGCTTGCGCTTTGGCTTCTGATTCAGCGCGGGACTTTTCTGCAATGGCAATGGCACGATCCTGCTCTGCAAGCTCAATGGTTTTCTTTTGCTCAACTTGCGCTTTTTGAATCAATTGTGCTTTTTGAATATTTTCATTTTCTACATCACGAGCCGAAGCAATACGTTTGATTTCAACTTCACGTTCAGCAGCAATACGGGCTTCTTCTGCTTCACGCTTTTTAGCCGCTTCCTGAGCAGCAATTTCAGCACTTTGTTCGGCCTTGCGAATTGAAATTTCACGTTCCTGCTGTAGCTTGGCATATTCCTCTTCACGAGAAATTTGTAGTCTTGCCTGTTCAGCTTGCAGATTTTTCGCACGAATCGCCAGATCAGCATCCTGCTCAATGTCGTTACGCTTTTTACGGCGGTCTTCAATGGTTTCGGTCAGCTTGGTTAAACCTTCCGCATCAAAGGCATTTTGTGGGTTAAAGAACTTAAAGCTGGTTTGGTCTAGACCAGTCAATGACACCGTTTCAAGTTCCAGACCATTTTTAGACAAATCTTCTGACACCACCTGCTGAACTTTCTGCACGAAATCAACACGTTTTTCATGCAGTTCTTCCATCGCCATTTCAGCAGCAACAGCACGTAGGGAGTCAACAAACTTACCTTCAACCAAGTCTTTCAACTCTTGAGGCGACATGGTTTTACGACCCAGCGTTTGTGCCGCAGTTGCAATGGATTCACCTGTTGGTTTTACCCGAACATAGAATTCAGCCATGACATCCACTCGCATACGGTCACGGGTAATCAGTGCCTGATCAGCAGCGCGTTTGACTTCCAGACGCAAGGTATTCATGTTTACAGGAATAATTTCATGCAATACAGGCAGAACAATTGCCCCGCCATTTAAAATTACTTTCTCCCCACCAAAACCTGTACGTACAAAAGACACTTCCTTGCTGGAACGTGTGTACAGGCGAGCAATAATAATCCCTATAAAAATCAGTGCCGCAAAAATAACACCTGTAATAATTAAAATTTCAGTCAATGCTGAATTAAACATTTAAATGCCCTCGTATCATCAATATAAAAATTAAATCGAAATTGCCTGAAAACCAATCTTGGTTCTCTGCGTCAAAATAACCTGTTGTCCTTGCTGAAAAACAATGTCGAGTTCTGGCTCAACCAAAACATAATGGGTTTGACCAAACTGGTCTTTCACTTTGGCCTGTGCAGGGGAGTTGGGTTTGGCATCCCCTAAAATGATTTGGGCTGTCCTGCCGATCAAGTCTTCACTATGAATAGCCGTGGTTTCGTCTTTGGGAATAATCCTGGCGATGAGCGCAGCACTGATACGCACGACAGGCATACACAGAAACACACAGGCAGGTGCAATAATCCATGCAGACAGGTAGTGTTCGGTTAGGTGGAAGAAGATATCCTGAATGATCAGGCCCGTTAGTGCATATACAGTTAAGAAAATAATGAGCCAGATCAGTAAGGGAACCTTGCCTAAATACAGCCATTCCAATAACTGGGTAAAGAGATTCTCTGGATGATCCATTCCGACATCGGCATGGTCTACATCGGTGAGGCTATCTGGTAAAAACTGTTCGAGAAAACTTGAGCTCCCCCCAAACAGCAGCAAGATGAATTCAAGTACGCCAATAAACAGGCATAGCATTAAAGAAATGCTAAAAATAATATTTGAAGGATGTGTTAATAAATCCCATATCATCACTATTACTCTTATTTCTTGTGGAGATAATTAATAAAATTTTTATAAAAATAAATCAGTTATAAGAGTAAATGTAATGAATATCAAATTCAACCTAAATTCATGCCAATTCAGCCTTATTGGGATTATTTCCATATAGGATAAAAGTCATTAGGCAACTTAGAATTTTTTAGGCGAAAAAAAACGCAATGATTGGGGTTGTCATTGCGTTGAACAACGAATCTGTTAAAAAAAACAGTTCCGATGAAAAGGAGAAATGTCATAAGATTAGTCTTTTCTAATCTACATAGCCATCATATAAAAAAACTTAACCAAGTTCATAGGTATTCATGTTAACTAGTGTTAATAGATGTTAATAAGTGACGAAAATTGTTAGTTATAAATTTTATTGGGTAGTTCTTAAATTAGACTTAAATCCATGAGTTAATTAAAAAAGCCCAGAAATATGGGCTTTTTTTGTGGTAAAAGTCACGTCAATTAAAATTTAAATAAACCCAAGCCTGCTTTTACTTCATCCAGAGTTTGCTGGGTAATGTCACGGCATTTTTCAGTGCCTTGCTTGAGTATGTCCATGATGTAGTCAGGGTCTTTTTCCAGTTCTGCACGACGTTCACGAATAGGAGTAATCAATTCTTTCAACACACCCTCTAAACGTTTTTTAACTGTCCCATCACCCAAACCACCACGACGGTAATGTGCCTTGAGTTCTTCAACCTCTTCCTTGTTTGGATCAAAGGCATCCAGATAGGTAAATACAATGTTGCCTTCAACCTGACCTGGATCTTCAATACGCAAGTGATTTGGGTCGGTATACATGGCATTGACCGCTTTCTTGATGTCTTTGTCTGAAGCGTTTAATACAATGGTATTGCCCAATGACTTGGACATTTTAGCCTTGCCATCAAAACCTGGTAAACGTCCCATATTGGATAACAGCGCCTTACATTCAGGTAATAAATCCTGTCCGATTTGACGGTTGATACGGCGCACGATTTCATTGGTTTGTTCAATCATTGGAATCTGGTCTTCACCTACAGGCACCACAGTTGCCTTAAATGCGGTGATGTCTGCCGCCTGAGCTACTGGATAGCATAGGAACCCTGCTGGGATGTCACGTTCAAAACCACGCATCTGGATTTCTGACTTGATCGTTGGATTGCGTTCCAGACGTGCCACAGTGACAAAGTTCAGGTAAAGCATGGTGAGTTCATTTAGGGCAGGTAAACAGGATTGCACACAAATGGTTGTTTTGCTTGGGTCAATCCCCACTGCCAGATAATCGAGTGCCACTTGTAGGATGTTATTGCGAACTTTATCTGGATTATCGGCATTGTCAGTCAGGGCCTGAGCATCGGCCAGTAAAAGATGCTGATGATGGCTGTCCTGTAGGCCTACACGAGAGCGTAATGAACCAACAAAGTGTCCAAGATGAAGTTGTCCAGTAGGGCGGTCGCCTGTCAAGATTATTGGACGTTGATCAGCATTGCTCATGATATGTTCCAAGATTCAGTCATTTGATAAATATTTAATGCAGCATATTGTACGGTATATTGTAGGAATGCGGGTAATCTCTATAAAACATGCCTACAAAAAATACGCAAAGAATTTTCAATACATAAATATAAAAATGGCTTTAATCCACTTTACAATAGCCGAATAAATACAAACTAGGACATAAAAATGGCGAGTGGTTTATTATTACTGCTGGATGATATTGCGACAGTTTTAGATGATGTTGCCGTGATGAGCAAAATGGCAGCCAAAAAAACTGCTGGGGTACTGGGGGATGACCTTGCGCTGAATGCCCAGCAAGTCAGTGGTGTGCGTTCTGACCGTGAATTGCCAGTGGTCTGGAGTGTCGCCAAAGGCTCTTTTGTGAATAAGTTGATTCTGGTTCCACTGGCACTTTTAATCAGCGTGGTTGCGCCGTGGTTGATTAATCCCTTGCTGATGATTGGTGGCTTATTCCTCTGTTATGAGGGTGTAGAAAAAGTTGTGCATATGCTGCACCACAAAAAAGCCAAGACAGCCGAAGAGGCGAGTGAAAACCTGCAACAGGTTGAAGTTGATCTGGTCAAGTTTGAAAAAGAAAAAGTGAAAGGTGCGATTCGTACCGATTTTATTTTATCCGCTGAAATTGTGGTAATTTCGTTAGGTACCGTTGCAACAGCAGCATTTATGACTAAAGTGACTGTATTAAGTGTTATTGCGATTCTCATGACCATTGGCGTGTATGGCTTTGTTGCCATGATCGTCAAGATTGATGATCTAGGGTTATATTTAACCCAACAGGCATCTGAATTTAAAAATAAGATTGGGCGTGGTTTGCTGGCCTTTGCCCCTGTGTTGATGAAAACACTCTCCATTGTTGGGACGGTCGCAATGTTCTTGGTTGGTGGTGGCATTATTAGCCATACTATTCCATTGCTGCATCATTTTACTGAAGAAACGGTAGACCATTTGGAACTGATCCCAAGCGTTGGTTCAATTATTGGCGCATTGACACCGACCTTGATTAATTTGGGTATTGGTCTGGTTGCAGGTGCTATTGTACTGATCATTGTTGGGTTGATTCAAAAAGTGTGGTCAAAGGCTTCGGCTTAAATCTTGGACAATATAATCATGTGAGGTCACTATGCGCTGGAAAGGTCGTCGAATCAGTACCAATGTTGAAGACCGTCGTGGTGGTGGGGCGAAAGCAGGTGGTATTAGTATTATTGGTTTAGTGGTGGCGTTTGTTGCATGGAAATTTTTTGGGGTTGACCCCCAACAGGCTTATCAGGCGACCCAGGCTGTGACCAGTGCGCAATCCTCACAGGGCAGTGCGCCACAAAGCCTGACTGCCGACCAGAAAGAAGCCAGCGATTTTGTCGGAACCATTCTGGCAGATACAGAAGATACCTGGACTCCTATCTTTCAACAGTTGGGCATGTCCTATAAGCCACCAAGATTGGTGCTGTTTAATGGAGTGGTGCGTTCTGGTTGCGGCACTGCCCAGGCTGCAATGGGGCCGTTTTATTGTCCAACAGACCAAAAAGTCTATATTGATACCTCATTCTTTAAAGAAATGCGCCAGAAAATGGGAATCTCTGGGGAACAGAACCAAACAGAACTTTCCCGTCAGGATCAGGCGGGTGACTTTGCTCAGGCCTATGTGATTGCACATGAGGTTGGACATCACATTCAAAATTTATTGGGCATTTCCACTCAAGTTCAGCAAGCACGTGCGCAGATGAATCAGACACAGGGCAATCAGCTTTTAGTACGCTTGGAATTGCAGGCGGATTGTTTTGCAGGAATCTGGGCACATCAGAACCAGCAGCGTACACAATTTCTAGAGCAGGGTGATATTGAGGAAGCGATGGATGCTGCCCAAAAGATTGGTGATGACTATTTGCAGAAACGTGCCACAGGACAGGTTGTTCCTGATAGTTTCACACATGGTACCAGTGAGCAGCGTATGCATTGGTTCCAGTTGGGACTGAAATCGGGGGATATCAATCAGTGTGATACCTTTAAGTAGCTTAAAGGTATTTTATCCTTATTTGAAAAGATAAATTGTGAATGAATGGGGTTGGGTCATTGTTAGAGACTTTAGGCAAGTGTGTTGATATGTTTGTATTGTGATATGAATAAAATGAAAAATTTATAGATAAAATCCTTTAAAAATTAAGTTATTATGACTGACTTGGCAGATTGAAATACGAGCCTGTAAATTATTTTGTGTAAGTTGCATTTTTTATAAATGATCTTTTAATCGATCATCGAACTGAATCGTAAACCAATTGATTGCTAAACGCCAATTTTGAATTGGCATGGTCCATTTTTTAGCAGCATTTGAAGTTGCTAAATAAATGACCTTTTTCACTGAATCATCAGAAGAGAAGATCTTTCTGTTTTTAGTTGAATGGTGGATCACGCTATTCAATGATTCAATTGCATTTGTTGTATAAATCGCATGACGTATTTCAGCAGGATAGCTAAAGATCGTTCGGATATTTTCTCAATTTGCCCGCCAGGATTCTCCAATTTTTGGATACTGGTGATTCCATTGATCGCAGAAGATATCTAGGGCTTGTTGAGAATTAACAAAGGCAACTGATTAATTTATAATAGTACTA
>CAZKJI010000041.1:0-11284 GCA_964553005.1 uncultured Acinetobacter sp.
CGGAATATCACTTATAAATACGCTTTTAGTTGTTCAAACAAGTGGAACCACCTCTTTGCTTAGTTCAATTAAGCTTTCCAACTTAAGTTTACAATTAATCCTTTTGTTTCATGATTACTTAATTCAACACGTATTCCATGAATATTTGCGATTTCGGAAACAATTGCTAGACCTAAGCCATAGCCACCAACATCACTTCCACCAAGTTGTTTGAACCGATTAGTAATTTCGCCTAAAAATTCTGAATTAATCCCAGTCCCAGCATCTACCACTTCAAAGATTATCTTTTGAGTTTTCTTAAATAAGTTTACTGAAATTACAGTATTATTTGGTGAATGTCTTAGGGCATTATCAAATAAATTACGCAGTAGCGAAAATAAAAGTGCTGAATCTCCATTTATCGTAATTTCTTCAATATCTAACTCAAATTCAATATTTCTTTTAAAGGCTAACGGCATAAGCTGGGCAATTACCTCTCTAATTAAAGCTGAGAAAATAACTTTAGAACTATGTACAGTCATTTGCCCAGCTTCTAAACGAGCCAACAATAGCATTTGTTCTACTACTTGCTGATTACGATCTACACTATCTGATAATCGCTGTAAGATCATTTCTCTTGCATCAGGTTGAATAAGTGCTTGTTCTACTTGCAATTTAATAACAGTAAGTGGCGTTCTTAATTCATGTGCAGCGTCAGCCAGAAAACGTTTTTCCCTTTCTAATGAAGCATCTAATCGCTGAAATAGATCATTTAACTCAGTAATCACTGGTTTTAATTCCTCAGGTGATTCTGGTAAGTACAATGTGCTTAAATCATTAAAATCCCGTTCAGAAATTTTTTCACCTAAGTCAACTAAAGGTGCAAATGCTTTTTTAAGTTGAAGTTTTAATAAACACAAAGCTAAAAAAAGTGCAAAAATCAAACTGAGTAATAAACTGGCTTCGATATTGGTTGATAGCTCCTTTCGAATATCTAATCGCTCTGCAACAGCAAGCCAACTCTTTTTGTTAGGCAACCAAACGGTGTAAACCATCCAATCATATTCCCCACCTTGAAATTGTGTTAATCCCTCTTTTAATGGTGCTAAAGCAGGATTTGGGGCACTGGCCGAACGAAGGACTAAATCGCCCTCTTTACTCCAGACCTGAATTGCAATCTTCTTTTCATACGCATGACCATTGAAACGCTGATCGCCCGAACTAATATGTTCAAGTAATGTTTCATCAAGGCTTTTTTGCAAATCTATCCAATTTTGATGGATCTGCTCTGAATCAATTAAACCCTTAATAATTCTAGTATTATCAATTAAAGTCGCATCAAAAAGCTCATTTACTTCATGTTTGGTCGCAAAATAACCCAAAATACTACTTAACACTAAGGCGAGGATAAGAGCACATAAACTCGTTCTGACAACTTGTTTTTTAATAGATGATATTTTATGCATTAGATTTCTACTTGGACAATATATCCAACACCGCGAATAGTTCGTATAAATTCTGGAAATATTTTTTTGCGTAAATGATGAATATGTACCTCTAATGCGTTACTTTCTAATTCCTCCTTATCTAATAATGCTGTTTCGAGTCGATCTCTTGTTATAACTCCACCAATATTTTCCATAAGTAACTTCAGTAGTCGATACTCTTGCCTTGAAAGGTTTACCAATTGACCAAGATAAAAAACTTGGTGCGCATTAGGATCAAGACATACCTCACCTACTTTAATTTTTGATTGTGCTCTTCCACAACGTCTTCTAATGAGTACACGTACTCTCGCAAGTAATTCAGATAAATCAAAGGGTTTTAAAACATAATCATCTGCACCAAGATCAAGTCCATACACACGGTCTTGAATCATGTCCCGTGCCGATAAAATCAGAACAGGCAAGTCTTGTTGCATTTCCCGTAATTGGGCAAGTAACTCAAAACCAGAAATTTTAGGTAAACCAATATCCAAAATCATCAAGTCATAGCTTGAAGTTTGCAAGCAGCTCATAACCCGTTCAGCATTCTTATGCCAATTTACCTCTGCACCTTGAGCTTGCAAGATTTCGGACAAAGACTCACCTAGCATAAGATCATCTTCAACTAAAAAAATACGTTGTCCACTTAGTCGATAATCCATGCTTGCCCCTCTGATTGTTCTGCTAAGAACTGTTTTGCACCCGCGCCTTCTAACATTGCCAAGGTCGCTAACATGCCAGCTTGAATACAGGTTTGAGCATAAACGGTAATTGAACGCGGTGCATCTTTTACAGAGGCCCCTGTTAATGGATTTAAAATATGGCTATAACGAACACCATCTTTGAACAAATACCTTTTGCTATCACCACTGGTCGCCATAGCTCCTGTATTTAAATCAAAATAGGCTTGAGCTTGATTGTTTTGTTCAGGTGTTTCTAAACCGATTCGCCATGCCAAACCTGATTTTCTTGGCCCTCTCGCTCTGAGATCCCCACCAAAATTGACTAAATAAGCTTGCTGACTTAATTGCTCAATGATTTCGGCACAACGATCTACCGCGTATTCTTTACCAATTCCACCAAAATCGAGTGACATTTCTTGAGGTAAGTAAATTTTTTTCTGAGATTGATTCCATTTCACTTTGTCCCAACCAATATGAGGCAAAAGCTGATTGATTTGGTCAAGACTTGGAACTTGCTCTGAACCATCAAAACGCCAAATTTTTCCAAGTACACCAGAGGTAATATCAAATTTTTTATCTGACAATTGATATAAAATTTCAGCAAAATCAAACAATTTAGCTGTTTCATCATCCACATCAAACCAACAGTCGGTATTGCGATGCAAAGAAGCTAAAAAACTATCATCACGATAACGGCTATATTTATGTTCAATACGTAAACATTCTGCATAAACTGCTTGTGCAATATGTGCTGCACTCATCCAATCGATATGATCTAATAAAACTTGGCAAGGGCTCGCCATCGCAGTAAAGCGGATTTGATGAAGCTCATCATTTTCTTGTATTAGTTCTAATCTATGAGACATCATACTCACGCTTAGTTTAAATTAGTATAAGTTATGAAACCTATCACCCGAAAGTAATAGGTTTTAACAGCTTAGATTAAATTATTACCATTTAAAACTATAACCAAGTTGAACAAAGGTTGCAGATAAATCTGGTTGCAAAATTTGCCCTGCTAAGTTCCCACCAATCGGCTTTAGATCTTTGGCCTTCTGATCATATTGTTCTACACGGAAGCTAAGCTCTCGGTCATTTGCAAGATTCATCCCAAACTTAACACCGTAGGTTGTTGCATCAAACGCACCCAAGCGGCTATCCGCCGATGCATACTGTACGGTCGGAACAGGTTCACCTTGAGCATCTAATTCAATACCATCACCCACTTTTAAGTAGCTATGATAGAAATCAGCAGCCGTTTGGGCATAGTAACGAACATGGGGTTCTACAAAATATTTCTCATTAACCGCATAACGATATTTTGCATCGAATGTGTGTGATTTAACACCCCAATCATCTGTGGTAAAACGATATGAGACATCGGCAACATCACCTCGATCAAACCCATATTTATATTCACCAAAGAAGCTATGACGTGTTCTTTTCTCTGGACGATTTTCAAATAAGTAGAAATTATTGCCTGCCGCAAAGTCCTGATCAGCAATTAAATTGCCGTTAGCATCGACTAGCGTCAAAATTTTATATGGGTCGTTTTGGTATCCATTACTCATCGATAATGAATAGTTGAGTTGTACCAATGAATGACGATCAATTACTTGCGTTAAACCAAGTAAAACATCAGAAACATTCTTGCTCTTTGTACCTTGTTGTTTCTGTCCATCTAATTGTGGAGTTAGAGGTACAGGCGCACCACCAACCGCATCAATACTGTCATACTCAAATGCGCCACCCAATGACACAGTGGTATTCTTGTCATTAAAGTCTTTCGCAATACTCGCATTTGCTCCGATTGATCTGAAATCGTATTCATTTGAGACATTTCCACCTACATTTAGCTTCATATCTGGTGCAATGGGTTGTTGCCAGTTTGCGGATACTGCAACACGGGTATCGTGAAATTCATCATCTAAGGGTAATTGGCTTGCTGGCGTTGGTTTCGCAGCATTACCTGATGGACCTGTAAAAGTTTGTGGCACATTGGCTGATGTCGCACCGTTCGGTGAAGCACCTGTGAGTGAATCAATAACCACTTTTCCAGATAAAATATGTTGATCACCAAAGTCTTTTTCAAAGCGCAGACTCGGTTCAATGGCTTGAACACGACTATCCGCTTCTTTATACATCAATACCGCAGTATCAACTTTCCAGCCTGGCTCTACGATTTTAGATAAGCTAAAAGGTGAAGTTGTGCTTTCTTTGCTAGATGTCGTTGTCGTTTCAGCATGTGCAACGTGACTACTTAATAAAACTGTTGAAGCCTGAGTCAAAGCAAGCGCAATATGGCGTGCTGATTTTTTTGTTAATTGCATCCGCAACCTCCACCACCAAAACCACGGCCGCCACTGGCTGCTTCTTTACTAAAATAAATATGTTCATCATAAGCTGCATCTAATGGTGCAGCATCTAAGTGCATCGCTGGACGAGCCAAAATATCACGCTCCCAAGGCTTAACCCCTAAAGTTTGCATCTTTGTCGGCATATGACTACATGCGGATAACAACAGACTCGGCAATAAGATGCCTAGACTGGTTAATATCTTTAAACTAAGTTTCAAATTTCACCTCTGCTTAAGTATTTTTATTGGAGAGTAAGCGCACAATCTCAGCCTCATACTCGGCTTCTTTGGCCTTGAAGAAACCTTGATGTTTTGCTGCTGGCTGACCATCTCGCCCAAGAATGAATGTGGAAGGCATTCCTGGTACCTTAAATTGGCTGGCTAACTTTCCTTGTTGGTCTGATCTAATTTCAAAATTAGGCTGATATTGCTGAATAAACTTGAGCGCTAATGCAGGATCTTTGTCTACATTGATTCCGATGAAGACCAATCCATCTTTTCCATACTTGGCTTGCATTTGTTTCATCCACGGAAAAGATTCTCGACAAGGGCCACACCAACTGGCCCAGAAGTCAATCACAACCACTTTCCCTGCATATTTCGACCAATTAATATCGCTCGCTGGCAACATTTTATTGTTTACAGAAACTGCTGACGGTTCTGCTGCCTGAATTGTGCTGACGCTCAAAGCACCACCACAACTCAGTAATGCTAAAACTGCAATTCGCCATTTTATTTTTGCTAACGTTTGTTTTTCCCAAGCCATCGACTGACTCCACATTTTCCTCAGCTCATAGACTAATGAAATGCAATCGGTCAAACATTAACACTTGCTTAAGACAATCCGGCAATGGCTTAAGCAAGTGTTAAGGCAAGTTGTGATTAACTTCAGTACGCTTCATCCATCAAAAAATGTACGTCCGTATAAATGAAATTAGGGGATGTCTGGATGAGACCGTTCTTCAATCCGATTCAAGATGTTTATAGATCTACACTGCATATTTTTATTGTTTTAATTTTAGGTTTTTTATCACTGCAAATCGTGAATGCAGCTACACCTGATTTCTCGAAAGTTGTGGATACAACTCAAGATAGCTTTTTGCCTGTAGAACAAGCATTTTCATTAAAAGTACAACCAGATCAAAATCAAGCTGCACTAAATTTGAAATGGACGATTGCACCCAATTACAGTTTGTATCGAGATCGAATTCATGTAGAAGTCTTCACACCAAAAGATGTGACGATAGATACAAGCGAACTTGCTGGTCATATGGTATGGAAACAAGATCCTAATTTTGGACGTGTGGCTGTATTTCATGATGCTGCAACAATGAAAGTTGGTATTACCCATTTAGGTAGTAGCCAACCAGAAACAGTCCAAATCAAATTGCGTTACCAAGGTTGTGCTGATAGTGGCTTATGCTTTCCACCTGTAGATGAAGTACTCACCATTCATCCCAAAGGATTAAAATTGGTTTCTGCAACTAGTATTAAAGAGCCCAACACCACACTAGAAACCATAAGTCCTGTAAAAAATAAAGATGAAAATTTCGATCTAAATAACGCCTCTAGTCTTGCTGCATTTTTAAATCATGCGAGTGTGCCACTCATTTTATTAACACTTTTAGTCTTAGGTGCAGGTCTTGCATTTACACCTTGTGTATTTCCCATGATGCCGATTCTTTCAGGTTTGATTGCGGGTGAAAAAAGTGAGCGATTAACAGGATGGAGAGGTTTTAAACTGTCCCTTGCTTATGTACTGGGTATGGCGGTGTGTTATGCCATCATGGGAACACTCATGGGGTATTTCGGTGCGAAAGCAAATCTTCAATTATGGCTACAATCGCCAGCGGTACTTATCAGCTTTGCTATTTTATTTATTGTTTTGGCTTTCGGTATGTTTGGTGTATACACCCTACAACTCCCGCATTTTGTTCAAAACAAATTAGATCGATTTTCTCAACAACAAAAAGGTGGGCGCATTGGTTCGGTTGCACTGATGGGCGCACTTTCAGCACTTGTTGTTTCGCCCTGTGTTTCTGCGCCTTTAGCGGGTGTATTGGTCTATATCAGTGCCACTGGTGATGCTTTACTTGGTGGAATGGCATTATTTAGTTTAGGACTAGGTATGGGAATTCCATTAATTGTCCTAGGTACCACAAGTGCTAAATTATTGCCACGCTCTGGAAGCTGGATGGAGCAAATCAAGAGTATTTTTGGTGTTGGATTAATCGCTGTCGCAATTTGGTTACTATCTCGCGTTTGGACAGGAAGTGTAACGCTATGGATGTGGGGTGCCTTACTTGGAGGCTATGGAGTTTGGTTAGGTGCTTTTGAACAAGCAAAAAACCATAAAGATCGCTTAGTCAAAGCATTTGGTCTTGGGCTTAGCGTATTAGCGCTATTTTTATGGATCGGTGCTGCAACAGGCCAAGATGATCCATTACACCCACTTGCTGCTTTAAGCCATACGGCAGTATCACCCGATACCACTAAACCAGCGAATGTCATCTTTGAAACAGTGAGCCAACCGCAAGCTTTACAAGCCTTATTAGATCAAGCCAAACAAAATAAACAGACTGTTGTAATCGATGTATCTGCCGATTGGTGCGCTGCTTGCCAAGTCATGGAACGTTCAACGTTTCGCGATAGCCGTGTGATTGAAGCATTTTCGAAATATAAAAGAATTCGTTTTGATATGAGCGAAAGCAGTCAAGTACAAAAAGAATGGCTACAAGCCATGCATTTGTATGGCCCACCTGCACTCATTTTTATCGACAATAATGGTAATGAATTAAAAAGTTTACGCGTTCAAGGGGAAATTGAAGCAGATAAACTGATTGCACATCTTAAATAAATCATCCAAATCTAGGCATCTTGAATATCAGTTATTCTAGATGCCTTTGCATTTTCAATGCCTCACTATATTGGATCAATATGAGTGACAACATCTATGACATTATGATTTTTAAGGACTTCATTTCTCGCCTCTACTGCAATTCTATGTCCTTCTTTGACGCTTTGTTCACCACTGACTTCCAAATGAACATCGACAATAATCATGTCACCCATTTTACGTGTTCTGAGTTGATGCAGACCTAGTATCCCGTCTTTCTTCAACAAAGTTGCTTTGATCGCGGCTATTTCATCTTCGTTCGCCGACTTGTCCATCAAATCATGTAAGCCCGTCCAGCTAAACTCAAACCCCATTTTGGCAATCATTAAACCGACAATTAAGGCTGCGATTGGGTCAAGAATTGGATATCCTGCGAGATTACCTAAAATCCCTAAGGCAACAACAAAAGAAGATGCTGCATCTGAACGTGCATGCCAAGCATTTGCAATCAATAAACTTGATTTTACTTTTTTGGCAATAGCGAGCATATAACGGAACAAAAGTTCTTTACATATCAAGGCTGTTATCGCAACCCAAAGCGCCATACTGTGAACTTTGGGAATTTGTTCGGGATGAAGGATCTTATGCGTTGCCGTCCATAACATACCAACACCAACAATAAATAAGATCAGACCAAGTATAAAAGATGCTGCATTTTCAAAACGAAGATAGCCATATGGATGTGCATCGTCAGGTGCTTTTTGGCTATGACGGTTCGCCACCAATACAATAAAATCCGCAACTAAATCACTTAAAGTATGAATACCATCTGCAACTAGACCTTGTGATTTTGAAAAAATACCAATCAATATCTGTCCAATCGACAAAAAGATATTAACAACAACACTTATCCACGTTGATTTGGAAGCAGCTTTTGCTCTCGACTCAAGATCAATATTTGATTCAATCATAATCTTTTAAGCTCTTGGTTCATTTTTTAAAATAAAGCATACTTTTCAGCACATTATCGTTAAATACATAATGATGAATTAAGGCAGCTAATGCATGTAAACCTATAAGCACCATGAAAAAATTTCCAAGAAATTCATGAGTTTCACCAATTATTTCTACGTCCCATGAGTTACTTATTAAAGGTAAATTCACTCCAAACAACTGATAATTTTCGGTTAATCCAGATAAAGTAAACCAACCTAATACAGGAACTAAAAATAGCAATGAATAAAGTGTATGTTTCACCATTAAAAATAAAGTTTTCTGATATTTACTCATAGACTTATTGTGTGGGAGATCTTTTTTATAAATAGAAATCATTATAATTCTGATAAAAAATAACAGAAATACAGAGACTCCAGCAAAAACATGCAGTTCCCCACTTTTTAGATGCACTGTTGGATCTCCACCAGTGAAATAGGCAAGCACTACTAAAACAAATGTAAGCCAATGTATAACCATTAAAGGAAATGGATATTTATTTTTCATATATTCCTCAGCATAAATTTATTTTTAAGATTACAAAACCAAAATTAAAATTAGATTAATTTATAAAGTTCAATAGCTTTATTTAAAAAATCATTATCATAAATTCAAACATACTATCCATATTTTATTTATTCCCTCCACTATTATAATACAATCAATATTTCTTTATAAGAAAATCCATTATTTATTAAATTCTATTCTAATTAAAAAACCACCTATGGATGCTTGACTTACCTCTATTTTTCCATGATATAGATCGACCATTTGCTTTACGATCGACAGTCCCAAACCACTACCAATCACACTACTATTCTGGTTCGCACGATAAAATCTTTGCAAGATATATGGCATTTTCTCTTCTTCCACGCCAATCCCATTATCTTCAACCTGAAAAAATGTACGATTTTCAATACAGCCACAAGTTATCTTAATTATTGAAATGCCATTTTGACTGCGATATATAATTGCATTTTCTATAATATTACGTAATATAATTTCTAGATGTTCAGCTTTAGCAAGAATTGGAGCAGGCTTTAAATCTAATTGTATATCAATATTTTCTTTAACGATTTTAAAATCCATAAGTGTAAGTGTCTTTTGGATAATAATACACAAATCAACTGAAACTTCACTTCTTTCATCTAAATGTTCAATCCTAGCCAAAGTCAACAACTGAGTGATCATTCGAGAAGCTTTATCAATTCCAATCATAATGTCTTGTGCTGATTCTCTCGCCTCTTCTGTAGAACGAGCACTCAATAAAACTTGTGCATGCATACGGATAGCAGCCAAAGGAGTACGTAACTCGTGTGCTGCATTTGAAGTAAAACGTTTTTCACGTTGCATGCTTTCTGCTATTTCACTTAATAGTGTATTTAATGAATTCACCAATGGTTCTATTTCTTTGGGTACAATAGGGTTAATAGGTTTTAAATGTTCAATCGACTGTTTTTCTAGGTTTTGACTGATACTAAATACAGTGGCTAGATGACTACGTATGGTTCTTATAATCAACCAAGACAATAATGGAAGAAAAAATCCAGAAACCACTATCAAAAATAGCAACATATCACTCTGAATATCCTGACGAATCGTCCACACCTGAGCAATTTGCACCTGTATTGTGTGTGTGTTGTCCCAAATCGAATAGCTACGATACGTTTGATTGTGAATCTTAATCCAACCAAATTTGGCTTGCTGAACAAACGGGTGTGTGTCTACACCAACAGAACGATAGATTAAGTTTCCATTTTTATGCCAGATCTGGAATATAATTTGATTATAATGCTCGCCTTGAGCTTTCTCAATTACAGTATGGTCAGGGACTCGCCCTTCTAATGTACTTGATGTTGTTGAAAGTAAAGCATGGGCTGTTTCGGCTAATGATTTATCAAAAATATTATTAGCTGCGCGCTGCATCCCCCAATAGATACATCCCAAGCTACCCACCCAGACACTAGTTGTAATCGCCAGTAAAATTAATGATAAGCGCCGTGTCAGTGAATAACTTCGTATTAAATTAGGCATCAATAATTCTCATCCATGATATACCCAAAGCCTTGTACTGTTCGCACGATATTTTTTCCAAGTTTGCGGCGTAGGTTATGAATATATACCTGTATAACATTACTACTCACTTCCGCATCATAAGCATAGAATGAGTTTTCTATACTCTCTCGTGAAATAATTCGACCACGATTAAGAATAAGCAGTTCAAGTAAGTGAAATTCTTTTTGGGTTAATTCAACTTCAATCTCATTGATAAATACTTGTTTAGCTGATTGATTGACAGCAATATTGCCTATCTGAACCAAATCACTAACATGACCTGATATACGGCGTAACACTGCTTGAACCCTGGCGATAACTTCGTATAAATCATAAGGCTTAACTACAAAATCATCTGCACCTGCATCCAAACCTGCAATTCGTTCCTGAATTTGATCTTGGGCAGTCAAAATAATAACACCTACTTTATTCTTTTTACGGCGCAGTGACTTTAAAACTTCCAACCCATTCCTGTCTGGTAAACCTAAATCAAGCAGAATAAACTGATAATCATAACTCGCCAAAAAATGATAGGCTTGCTCTGCTGTGGTGGCTATATCGACCACAAAATTTGCATGATCTAAGCCCCGTGCAGTTGCCTTAGCCAGTAAGGCATCATCCTCAACTAACAATATTCTCACGTCTAAGCTACCCTCTCATTCTGCTACTTATAAGTCAGCCTATATTTATTTCTGTGCAAGCTGCAGGTACTCTGGCCCAAGCAAGACAAAATACCAACCGAATAATGATCATACAAGACATTGATATATCAGCACTCTACTATTTTACTCTGCCTGATGATCCTCATGTAGAGGCCATAACTGATGAGAATTTAGCAATAGTAAACTCAAGCTTTCTGCATAATCAATTTTGGCTTGATCAATTCGACCACGCGCAT
>CAZKJI010000041.1:11384-14425 GCA_964553005.1 uncultured Acinetobacter sp.
AAACTCAAGCTTTCTGCATAATCAATTTTGGCTTGATCAATTCGACCACGCGCATCAACCAATTGCTGTGAATGAAGTAATAGTTCATTTAAACTTAATTCACCAAGCTTATATGCTTTTTGCATCAATGCATGTTGTTGCTGTAACTGTGCCACATTCTGTTGAGCCTGCTCACTCCGTACTGATGCCGACTCCATCTGCGTGAACCAGTATTGAGTTTCCTGACGCAAACGGTTTTCTACTCGTCCAATCTCAAAATTAGCCTTTTGAGCTTCCGCCATTGCCATACCAGAAGCTATTCGTACTTGCCGACTGGCGAGTGGAATTGAAACGCTCACACTCATCAAATTTTCAACGCCAGACTGCTCACGACTATAGCCCACTCCTACCGTAGGATTAGGTATCCGATTAAGTTGCTCTCTTTTGACTAATGCATCTTGCTGTGCTGCCTGCGTTTTGGCCAGCTCAAGCTCATGATTAGCAGACAAAACCTGCTGTATCCATTCAGTCTGTGTATATTCGAGTGGGTGAATTTTGATGATATCACTGCTCCAGTGCTCTGGAATTTTTCCCTGATAATCACGTGATAATAACTGCTGTGCTTGGTAGTAAGCAGTTTTAGCTTGCATATATTGTTCTTCGATTTGCCGAAATTCATTGCTGAGCAGCATCAGTTCTAGTCGTGAAGCATCTCCAGCACGGATACGCTGCTGGGTCATTTGCATATATTGCTGTATTCTTTCCTGCTGTTCCTCAATGCGCGTCAATTGCAAAGCACTGCGCATATAGGCAAACCACTGATTCAGCAAAGTTTTGGCAACTTCATGTTTGGCATCTTCATATTTTAATTCAGCAATAGTCATTCCTCGTTGCGCCAAATCCTGATCCAACTGGTATTTGCCAGGTAAACGAATCTGCTTTTCAACACCAAAGTTCGGCTCATAATTATTGGATTTGGTTTGACTATCTTGGACGTTACTGTTTCGAAGCTGCATACCCGCGCGCACGGTCCAAGGTTGGCCTAGTTTTAACCCTTGTCCTGAAAAATTGGCATAATCCTGATCAGAGATTGCCGACCGAACAGTTGGATGCTGTGACAAACTATGCTTAATCGCATCAAGCGGTGGCAAGATTTGATCTAATTCTGATTTCGCAGATACGACAGAAGTAATTATCATACAACAGCCTAGGCATAGTAAACGTGTGGCTTTACCCAGCAAACGGGGTTGAGTCGCTATCTCTGGTTTCATTCGTTCACGCCTCCTTGACTGGCATAGCCTGATGTTATCGTTGGTATTACCCAATAAAAACAGTCACTTGATTTAAATTTAATTTGAATATGAGCTAAAACTAGAGGTACATTTTCAAGAGGCAAAATCAACAGAATCAAATTACGCTCAGTTGCACCCTGAATTTTTTCTTGAATGTTGCGATAATGTTGGCGGCTACCGAAACCTTGTGCCGAGATACAGGTACATCCTGTCACAATCTCGGGAATGAGCCATAAATGGCTCATTAATTCTTCGGCAATATCACTGGAGATGTTGATAGAGAGTTGGCACATTTCAGACATGAGTATCTCGCACTAAACCAAATTGTTTGAACAAGTTAGGAAGTAAAATCAGCGTCAGTAAAGTGCATGAAATTAACCCACCAATCACCACGATCGCTAATGGACGCTGAATTTCAGCACCTGGCCCAGTGGTAAAGAGCAAGGGAATTAAACCCAAAGCCGCGATACTTGCAGTCATCATCACTGGACGTAAACGTCGCATAGCTCCCTCACGAACCACCTCTTCAATTGCAATGCCGCGTGAAATGAGCTGGTTAAAATAACCAATCATCACCAAACCATTCAGTACAGCAATCCCCATTAATGCAATAAATCCGACCGAAGCAGGCACCGATAAATATTCACCGGTAATGGCTAAGGCCACGACTCCACCAATTAAAGCAAAGGGAATATTCACAAAAACCAGTACTGCCTGACGAACAGACCCTAAAGTTGTAAAGAGCAGGAAGAAAATCATGGTCAACGCTGCAGGGACAACCAGCATCAGACGCGCTGCTGCACGTTGTTGATTTTCAAACTGTCCACCCCATTTCAATGAATAGCCGGCCGGTAATTTAACTTTCTGGGCAACCTGCTGTTTTGCTTCCTCGACAAAACCAACCAGATCCCGGTCACGCACATTGGCACGGACAACGGACATTCTTGAAGCATTTTCCCGGTCAATTTTGACGACGCCTTCAGTCTTGACCATTTCTGCTAAAGAGGACAACGGTACAGCCGCTGAGTTTTCAACAGGTAAATTCATGTTCGCGAGGGCAAAACTGGATTGTCCCAGACGCGGATCACCTTTCATCATCAATGGAACTGGTCGCCCCTGTTCAATAATCGAACTAATCTGCTGCCCTTCAATGAGCATTTTGAGTTGTGCCTGTATGCTCTGACTATCTAACTGATTGCGGACAGCCATATCACGACGAATACGTAATTCCTGATATTGCACCCCAGAATTTTCCAAAGTCATGACATCTTCGCTGCCTTTGATCCCTTGTAGAACGGTAGAGATTTGCTTAGACAGCTGATTCAGCTGGTCTAAATCGGTACCAAAAATTTTGACGGCCAAATCTCCACGTACACCGGATAACATTTCTGAAGTCCGCATTTCAATCGGCTGACTAAAGGTGAGATTGACCCCAGGAACATCGGCCAATACATGGCGAATTTTGGCTAAAATCTGCTCCTTACTTTGTCCCTGCCACTGATCTTGCGGTTTCAAAATGACAAAGCTATCGGTTTCATTTAAGCCCATAGGGTCAAGGCCCAGTTCATCCGAACCGGTTCTTGCCACAATGCGGGCCACTTCTGGAACTTGTTTTAGAATTCTTCTTTGAATGTCTAGATCAAGTGCAATCGAATTTTGTAAGCTGATCGATGGCATTTTTTCCAGCTGCAATATGGTGTCACCTTCATCCATGGTTGGCATAAAAGACTTACCAATGAGTGGAAAAATGAGTGCAGCAACCACCAAAGC
>CAZKJI010000041.1:14525-16637 GCA_964553005.1 uncultured Acinetobacter sp.
AACGGAATGAAGACCAGCATAATAATGATCATTCCTGCAGTCACCGGCACCGCCACCTCACAAACCGCGCGATAAATGACATTCAGCGGGGGTAAAAACGAACGGTGTTTGGACTCGTGTGCATCTGCCAGTTGCATTTCGATATTTTCAACCACCACAACCGCCGCATCGACCAGCAAACCAATGGCAATGGTTAAACCACCCAATGACATCAGGTTGGCACTTAATCCAAACTGACGCATCATTAAGAAAGTACTCAACGCAGATAAAGGTAAAATCGCGGCAACCACCAAAGCGGCTCTTAAATTGCCTAAAAACAACAGCAATAAAATCAGGACCAATACAATCGCCTCGACCAAGGTTTTACTCACGGTATGAATGGCACGATTCACCAGTTCACCACGGTCATAAAAAGGCTTGATCGTAACGCCCGGGGGTAAGTTTTTCTCAATGTCATGCAAATGTTCACGCACACTTTGCACAACCTGACGTGCATTGGCGCCTTTTAAGGTGAGGACAATCCCTTCAACAGCTTCACCCTGACCATTTTCGGTTACCGCTCCGTAACGGGTAAGGGCACCGGTATGAACATCGGCGACATCCTTCACTTGCACCAGCGTCCCCTGATGATTGGAAACAATAATCTCACCCAGCTCTTGTAAATTGGTGACACGACTATCGCTACGAATCAGTAATGATTCTCCATTTTCATTCAGACGCCCCGCACCGTCACTTGCATTATTTAATTCAATGGCTTGTTTTAACTGATCAAGAGAGAGACCTCTCGATGCCAGAGCATCCAGGTTGGGTGTCACTTCAAAGGTACGTGCCAAACCACCCAGGACATTGACATCCGCTACCCCTTCAATTTTTCTGAGCTGTGGACGGACGACCCGATCGAGCAAGGTTCGTTTTTCCATATCACTCATAGGACCATGTAAAGTGAACATAAAAGATTCACCTAATGGCGTCGTCATAGGCGCAATCCCGCCAGAGGCATTGCCAGGCAAAGCTGACATGACTCCAGTCAAACGCTCATTGACCTGTTGTCGGGCCCAATAAGGATCTGTCCCTTCTGCAAAATCCAGGGTAATGATTGCAATAGCATATTTAGATTGTGAACGTAGTACAGTTTGATGAGGGATTCCCAACATTTCCTGTTCTATCGGTACCACAATACGGCTTTCCACCTCTTCTGGCGTCATGCCAGGAGATTTCATCACAATTTGAACCTGTGTGCTTGATACATCGGGAAAGGCATCAATCGGCAATTTGGTAAATGCCAAATAACCCGCAACACTGATTGCCATACCCAATAACAGCATTAGGATTCGTTGACTCAGTGAAAATGCAATAATACGTTTTAACATGTGCCTAACCTCAATTCACCGCAGTGCTACTGCTGGCAGGTGGTGCCTGCTCTGCACCGAAACCTGACCAAACGGCTTTTAGACGTTCGACACCCCGCACAGCAACTTGAATTCCAGGTTTTAATGCATTTCCAATCACATGACTTTGCTGCTGGTTCGCCCCCACTAGTTCCACAGGCGTTGCCACGAAACCATTTTGGTTCTTGATAAAAATGAAGTGCTTGTTATCTTTTAAAGTTAAGGCAGCACTCGGTATTACCCATGCGGTTTTTGTTGTCGGGTTATGGCTTTGAATATTCGCTTTAACAAACTGTTGTACTTTTAAACAGTTATCCTTGGCCTGCATTTGGACTAGAACATTTTGAGATTGCGTATTGCCTGAAAGTGCTGGTGCAATTTGTTGTACCTGCCCGGTAATTTCACACCCCTCAACTTTGACCAAATCGCCAATCTGGATATATTTGCTATCCGCTAAAGGGGCTTGCAGCATTAATTGCAAAGGTAGATCACTATTCACCAACTGGCCCAGTACTGCACCGGTTTCTACATACTGACCTGCAGATACCTGTAAACTTTCTACACTGCCTCTGGCTGGACTTTTGACATACACCACGGGATTCAATCCCTGACTGCTACTTCCGCCCATAAACTGCAACATGCGTTGCTTGGCATTCAGATCAATATTCAGTCGTTGCACTACATTCTGGGCTTCCTGTACACGTTTTTCAGCAATAATCCCTTC
>CAZKJI010000042.1:0-16447 GCA_964553005.1 uncultured Acinetobacter sp.
AGACCGATTGCCATTGAGGACGAACTCAAGCATTCATATCTAGATTACGCGATGAGCGTAATTGTATCTCGTGCATTGCCAGATGTGAGAGACGGTCTTAAACCTGTTCACCGTCGTGTGTTGTTTGCAATGCATGAATTGGGCAATGATTATAACAAAGCATACAAAAAGTCTGCTCGTGTTGTCGGTGACGTGATCGGTAAATATCACCCTCATGGTGACATCGCAGTATATGAAACAATCGTTCGTATGGCGCAAGACTTCAGTTTGCGTTACATGTTAGTTGATGGTCAGGGTAACTTCGGTTCGGTCGATGGGGATAGCGCAGCAGCAATGCGTTATACCGAAGTTCGTATGCAAAAGTTGACCCATGAAATCTTAGCAGACTTAGAAAAAGATACTGTTGATTGGGAAGATAACTACGACGGTTCTGAGCGTATTCCTCAAGTCATGCCGACACGTATTCCAAATCTTTTGATTAATGGTACGACAGGTATTGCGGTAGGTATGGCGACCAATATGGCACCGCATAACATGACAGAAGTCGTGAATGCATGTTTAGCCTACGCCAATAACCCGAATATTTCGATTGAAGGCTTGATGGAACACATTACGGGTCCAGATTTCCCTACAGGCGGTATTATTTACGGTAAATCAGGCATTGTTGATGCCTATCGCACCGGTAAAGGCCGTTTGCATATTCGTGGTAAATATCACTTCGAAGAAGATCAAAAAACGGGTCGTACAACGATTGTGTTTACTGAGATTCCTTACCAAGTTAATAAAGCAAAAACCATTGAGCGTATTGCCGAGTTAGTCAAAGAAAAGAAACTTGAAGGTATTTCTGAACTGCGCGACGAGTCAGATAAAGACGGTATGCGTATTGCGATCGACTTGAAGCGTGGTGAAAATGCAGAAGTTGCAGTGAATAACTTATTCCTGCATACCCAACTTCAAAACTCGTTCAGCATTAACATGGTTTGCTTAGACAACGGTCAGCCTAAGTTGATGAACCTGAAAGATATTATTGCGGCATTTATTCGTCATCGCCAAGAAGTTGTGACTCGCCGTACCATGTTCGAATTGCGTAAAGCACGTGAACGTGGACATATCTTAGAGGGTTTAACGGTTGCCTTGGCAAATATTGATGCCATTATTGAAACCATTAAAACTTCTGCTAACCCCGCTGAAGCACGTGAGCGTTTACAGGCAGGTGAGTGGGCAGGCGGTGGTGTGGTTGCACTACTTGAAAAAGCAGGCGCGATTTCTGTTCGTCCCGATGAGATTGAAGGCGAAGACCCTACACGTCCATTTGGCTTGTCAGGTGATATTTATCGTTTATCTCCAACACAGGTTGCCGCAATTCTGGAATTGCGTTTGCATCGTTTAACGGGTCTCGAACAAGACAAGTTACATGCAGAATATTCTGAAATCTTAGGTCAAATCGCTGAATTAACAGCAATTCTCAATGATTTTAATTTATTGATGAATGTGATCCGTGAAGAGCTTGCTTTAATCTTGCAACAATATGGTGATGGGCGTCGTACTGAAATTGTTGAATCAGGCGTTGATTTCTGCCGTGAAGATTTGATCCCAGAAGAACAAGTGGTATTGACTGTTTCTCAAACAGGTTATGCGAAAACTCAACCACTTTCTGACTATCAAGCGCAACGTCGTGGTGGTCGTGGTAAGTCTGCAACTTCGATGAAAGATGATGATATTATTCAACATTTGATTGTTGCATCGAATCACGCGACAGTATTGTGCTTTACCAATGTTGGTAAAGTTTATCGCTTGAGAGTGTTTGAGGTTCCGCAAGCTTCACGTGGTGCAAAAGGTCGTCCAATTATTAATTTGCTTCCATTAGATGCAAATGAAACCGTGACAGCAATCTTACCGTTGACTGAATTCCCTGAAAATCACTATGTATTCATGGCAACAGCATCAGGTACGGTTAAACGTGTTGAATTAGCACAATTCAGCAATGTTCGTTCTAATGGTTTACGTGCGATTGAGTTGAACGAAGAAGATACTTTAATCGGTGTTGCAATTACCGATGGTAATCAGCAGATTATGTTGTTCTCGAACGAAGGGAAGGCAATTCGTTTTGCTGAAACAGATGTTCGTGCAATGGGACGTACGGCCAAAGGCGTGCGTGGTATGCGTGTGAGTTTTGCAAGCAATACCATTGAATCTGAAGATGCTGAAGTCGAACATGATGACAGCGATGACAATGATGATTCATCAGATTCGAATGTTGTCAGTCGTATTGTTTCACTTGTGGTTGTACCTGAAACGGGTGAAGTACTGTGTGCTTGTGCAAACGGTTATGGTAAACGTACACCTGTAGACGACTTCCCAACCAAGAAACGTGGTGGTAAAGGTGTGATTGCAATCAAGACCAGTGAACGGAATGGTGAGCTGGTTGGTGCTGTATCTATTGATGAAAGCAAAGAACTGATGTTGATTTCTGATGGTGGTACATTAGTGCGTACCCGTGCTGCTGAGGTTGCAACCACAGGTCGTAATGCACAAGGTGTTCGTTTAATCCGCTTAAGCGATGCTGAAACCTTAGTCGGTGTTGTTTCGATTGCAGCTGTAGAAGGTGACGAAGAGTTAGACGTTACAGAAGAAACGGAAAATACAGAGGTTGAGGCTGTAACTTCTGAAGAAGCGACAGTAGAACCAAAAGATGATACGCCAGAAGCGTAAATATCTTATTCATAAAAAAGGAAGCTAATCGGCTTCCTTTTTTATTGATTTCATCATCGCTAACCGATAATAAGAAAGTACCAGTAAAATTGCAGCTACCGTCGCAAGATAAATAAGTTTAGGAACAACAATGGATGTTGCGACCCCCATCTGATTCAGTTGCACGAACACTTGTACGCCATTGGTGGATGGTAGTAACCACGCCAAGAATTGCATCCATTCAGGCATAGCTTGATGTGGCCATGCTGTTCCTGTTAATAGAAACAAAGGCACTGAAGTCACAACAATTAAATGTCCGACTCGTTCGGGCATATCCACCAATGAGCCAATAAGCATTGCTAAACCAATGATACAACTCACATAAATTGGAACAGCGAATAGCATTCCCCAGAAATTACCCCCATGCGGATATTCATATAACCAAAAGGTGAAGCCAAATAAATAGAGACAACCTAAACATCCGATGGTTAATATTGCAGCAAAAATCGCAAAAAACTCTGATCGGTTGGCAACCCAACCTTTTTCTCTATAGCTCGCAATCAACATTGCGAGCCCGAGTAATATGGTTTGATGAATAATAAGACTGGATACAGCAGGAAAAATATAGCTGCCATAGCCAGATAATGTATTAAAGAGCGGAATTTGATGAATAGAAAGTTCTGGTTTAAAAGGAGTTGCATCACCGAATTTTTCCAAAAATTCTTGCAAGGTTGCTTCAATAGAACCTGCTAAACCTATGCCAACTTCTTTCGTTTGAATGAAATAAGCTGTACTTAAATATAGACCTATACCTCCCATTTCACCACGTGTGATGCTATTGGTCAGATTGTCGGGTAAAAGTAAAATACCTTCAGCTTTCTGGTTTTGAACTAATTTTTTTGCCTCTAAGAAATTATCAGTTACTGTTATGATTTTCACATGAGGACTATTTGAAACTTGGCTAATGATTTTTGAAGTTAAAATACTTTGTTCTTGGTCAACAATCACAATTGGGATATCTGCTGCCGACTGAGCTTTATAAGCAGTAGGATAGAAAAAACTATACATGATTACAGCTGCAATCAATGTGGTAAATACAGAACTATTTGCAACAATATTTTTAAACGTTTGGATGTAATAGAAGCAAAATGATTTCATTGATTTTGCTCCTGAATATTTTTCTTCAATAAACGAATACTTAAACCTAAATAAAGAGCAGAGAAAATAACTAAAATACCAAAAGGAATGAGAGATACGGAAATATCGCTACCGATCACCCATTGCTCAGTTTGTAGTTTTGCATAAGGCGTATATGGAATAATCATTGACCAAAATTGAGTAAATGCTGGTGCATTATTCAGGGGCAGGGTAATGCCCGAAAAGCTTGGGGATGAACCGCCATACAGGGCGATAAAACTAAAGGTTTTAGGTAGATCTTTGGTGGCTAATACAACAGTACTGCTGATGACAGCATAAGAAAAATAAAGTAAAAATTGTGCAAGCAAAATTAGGCTGAGCGAGCCTGCAATAAAGTAGCCACGAATATGTGCTAGCCAAAACATCCAGCACCATGTCCAGAAACAGAAAATGAAAACATAGAGTAGGATTTTTCCAAGAAAACTGGGAATAATCTGTTGGGGAGCAACCCATTCAGCAAAGGTATTTCTTTTAAATTCCTGTCCGATCGCAAAAGCCACACAACAGCAAAGTAGTAAATGCAAAACTGCGGGGACCATGAACGGCTCAAGAAACAGTTCATAGCTCATATTAGGATTATATAGCGTAGAAATCTTAATATTTGGTGTGGGAACATCCAAGTAGGGGATTACATTTGATAAGTAACTCTGTCCCGTATAATCTGCCATACCGTTTAATGTACTCATCAGCATTGCAGAGGAAATGGTATTCCCAATACTAAAAAAAGATTGATTGTAGGCAATACTGATTTGTGCATCTTGTGCTTGTACTAATCTTTGTTCTGCACCATCGGGGATTAAAACGAATCCCCATGCTTCAGTTTTATTAATAAGCTGTTCGGCTTCATCTTGGCTAGTGGTGATGGTTTTTACTTGTAAAGTATGATTGATACTCAGTGCATGAATGACTTTACGGCTCATTTCACTTTGATCTTGATCAATCACAACGATAGGTAAATGCTCAGCTTTACCCGATGCAAACATATTGGCAAAAAGAAGAATCACCAACAAAGGGGCAATGATCGCCATAAAAAAATCAGCTTTATGGCGTTTTAAATAGCGCAACTCCCGAAGCATTACTGCAAACATCGGTTATTTTGCCTCTGCAATGTTAAATAAAACACTCATACCGACTTTTAGGTCTGGAATGGTTTGTTCTGGTACTAAATGAAATTTGAAACTACGAATATCATAACCGCCAGTTTGTCTTGTTGTCTTAATCGTTGCAAAATCACCTTCGGCATCAATTTTTTTCACTTTAAAATTTGCTTTACGGTTGAGTGCAGGAATAAAACCTTCCAGAGTTTTAGTTTTATAAATTGAGCTATACATGTCTTCACGGACATTCAAACTTACCCATAAATCATGGTCTTCAAGAATGCTTACTACAGGGATGCCTGTCGCGACTAACTCAGTTGGTTTACCGTAAGTTTTAGAAACAGTACCATCAGTCGGTGAATATAGTTTGGTCTCTTCGGTTAAAGCATTGGCTTCTTTTACCGCTGCTTGAGCCATAGCCACTTGTGCATCAGCAGTTGATTTTTGTTGCTCCGTACTGCCTCGTTTAGCGCGTGCGTACTGTTGATAAGCTGCTTCAGCAGTTTCACGTGCCGAAGTTTGGGCGGCTAACATTTCATCACGGCGTTGACGAGAAATGACACCTTGTTGAAATAAATTTTCACCACGTTTATAAGTGGTTGCTGCCAAATCAGCTTGGGTTTTCATTGCTTGCCAGTTGGCGTATAAGGTTTCGATATTCTCTTGCTGAGCACCACGATATACGGTTGAATGAAATGCTGTAGCACTTTGTAAAGCTGCTTGTGCTTGCTCTTTCTTTGCCTCTAACTCTGGACTAACAAAACGAACCAAAGCCTGTCCTTTTTTAACGGGTTGTCCATCAGTGACGTAAAACTCTTCAATACGGCTTGGAACTTTGGTGCTGATATGTACTGTTTCTGCTTCAACGCGACCTTGTAATTCAATGGTCTGAGGTTGATAAGCTTTCCATAGACCAAATGCAATTAAACCGAAGAATAAAATAAGGATAATTAACCCAATAAGTTTGAGTTTTCCATTTTTAGATGATTTATTCGGTGGAATTTTTTTATTCAAAGGTGCTGTTTCAGTGTCTACTCTTTCTGTATGTTCAATTAGAGAAACTGGTTCAGATGCTGTTTCTTTTGTTTGAGCATCTGTTGTTTGGTTGACTTGATCTGTATCACGTTCTGAATTGGATGATGATGGATTCTGGCTCATAAATTTCTCCAATTAGCGGATATAGTCAGTACGTGGTTGATTGACGTAAAGCTTAAATTCATCAATAGAACCATAGCTTTGTAATAAGGTAGCTAAAGATAAAATATATTTATACGAGTTGAGTGCCATTTCAGTTTTTAAAGTACTTAAAGCATTTTGTGCGTCAATCACTTGCGTTGCAGTACCCATACCTTCTTTAAATGAAAGTTGTTGGATTCTTAAATTTTCTTGAGCTGCTTTGGTATTCTGCGAGAGTAATTGATGGCTATTTTGCGAAGAACTTAATTCACTATAGGATTTGTATAAAACATTTTCGACTTCTTGTTTTGTCCGTTCAGTCATAAGCTCTGCTGCATGTTTTTTGAGCTCTGCTGCACGGATATTTTTATTATTGTCTATACCTGAGAATAAATTGTATTTTGCCATCACACCCACAATCCAATTTTCTTTGCTATCTAAGCCGTATTCTCCAAAAGCAAAAACACTTGGTTTTTTAGAGGCTTGTTGAACTTTCACATTTTCATTGGCCAATTCAGTATCTATTTGTAGTTTTTTAATCAAACTTGAGTTCTGATCATAATTTGCAAGCAATTTATCCAAAGAATGATTCTGAGTTAAATTCACAAAAAGTGGGGTGCTTAGACTGACACTTTCTTTGGTTTGTAATAGATTCTGTAAACTAAATTCGCTCGCTTTTAAATTAGACTGTGCATTTTGGTAAGTACGTTCAGCATTATTGCGTGCAACTTCAAATTGCATACGCTGTCCTTTGTTAATAAAACCTTGTTTTTCAAGTTTTAGCGCATTGTTATAATGTTCTTGCATCGCATTCAAATTAAACAACGCTGACTTGGCTAATTGTTGTTGTAATTGCACATTGAAATAAGCCTGAATCATTTCGAAACGTTGTGTATCTCGCTGTTGTTTTTCACTAATATTTGAGCGTTTTGCTTGAATAGTGGCGATTTGTTTAGCGCTATTAATTTTTCCACCTGTATATAGCGGCATAACCATTGAAACTGAAGTACGAACATCATGATCTTCAACAGTGACATCTAAGTTATTTGGAACTTTATTTAAACCATCGCTAACAACTTGATCAAAACCTTGGCTGACCTGATCGATGACTTCTGGAGGTAATACATTTTGCCATTGAGATAATTTTTCATCGAAACCATTTGTTAATGAATTTTCTAAACGACGTTTACTTGATTCAAGAGGCACGCTCGTTTCACTATGAAATGCATAGGCTCGAGCATTTAAATCAATTCTTGGTAAGCCTAAATTTTTAACAGCTTCCATTTCTAATTGCGATGCTTGCTGTAAGGCTTGTTGCGCTTGAGAACTATAAGCATTTTGCACGACATATTGTTCAGCTTCACCATAGCTCAGGGTTTGGGCAAATACAGGCATGGAGAACAGAGCACAACTGATCAAGCTCATACTCAAACTCAACTGCCTTGGAAACCGTTTGACCTTAAAATTCGGTCGATGATGCCGTTTCAACATGATCTGATGTCGCAATTTAATAATATCCTGCGTTAGTCTAAATTATTTTTATAAAATTGAAATATTATGTTTTTAATTAAATAGTTATATCACTTCAATTGGTGTATTGAATTTGTAAAAAATAGAGTTTTTAGTCTAGTGTCCGCACGGCCAAATCCTGTTTTTCTGATGATGGAAATATTCTGCTGAAAATGAGTAAATCCATAAAATGGGGTGCAAAAACATGATTGAAAAATTCCCCATTATTTTCAATTAAATTGAAATATTTACTCGATAAGCTACTGCAACCTTCGCTAATCTATGATTAAATCCCCATTTCAATTTGTTTCACTTTGACAAGGGAAAACTCATGCGTGCTTATAATTTCTGCGCTGGTCCTGCTGCATTACCTACTGCCGTTTTAGAGAAAGCTCAACAAGAAATGTTGGATTGGCAAGGTAAAGGTTTGTCGATCATGGAAATGAGTCATCGTAGTAGTGACTATGTTGCTGTCGCGGAAAAAGCTGAAGCAGATTTGCGTAAGCTCATGAACATTCCTGAGAACTATAAAGTATTGTTCTTACAAGGTGGGGCATCGCTTCAATTTTCAGCAATTCCTTTAAACTTGCTCGGCAAGAATGCGAAAGCTGATTATATTCATACTGGTATTTGGTCTGAAAAAGCGTTGAAAGAAGCAAAACGTTATGGGGACATCAATCTCATTGAAGCGGGTACGCTCATTGATGGAAAACACGCCATTACTGAGCAAAGCACTTGGAATCTTTCAAACGATGCGGCTTATGTGCACTATGCGGATAATGAAACGATTGGTGGTCTACAATTTGCAGGTGTACCAGACGTTAATGCGCCGTTGGTATGTGACTTTTCTTCAAGCATTTTGTCTGCACCATTAGATGTAAGTAAATTCGGTTTAATTTATGCTGGGGCACAAAAGAATATTGGCCCAGCAGGTTTAACGATCGTTATTGTGCGTGATGATTTATTAGATCAAGCAAAACCTGAAATTCCAAGCATTTTGAAATATTCAGATCAGGCAAAAAATGATTCAATGGTAAATACGCCTGCAACTTATGCTTGGTATTTGTCTGGTTTAGTATTTGAATGGTTACTTGAACAAGGCGGTGTAGACGCAATACATAAAGTAAACCAAGAAAAAGCAAAATTGCTTTATGGATATATTGATTCTAGTGATTTTTATAATAATCCAATCGCAATTCCAAATCGTTCAATCATGAATGTACCATTTACACTTGCAGATGAAGCACTTGAGAAACTTTTCTTAAAAGAAGCTGAGCAAAGCCATTTGCTTAACTTAGCAGGTCATCGCTCTGTGGGTGGTATGCGTGCGAGTATTTACAATGCTGTGCCTTTAGAAGGTGTACAAGCATTGGTTAATTTCATGGACGAGTTTGCAAAACGTCACGGTTAAGCAATTTATCATCCATAAAATAAAAGCCCTCATGAATGAGGGCTTTTTTATTAACACAATTTAAATCTAAAAATTAAAATAAGCCGATTTGATGAAAAAAGAGTGCTGCTAAAAACATACCAAGTAAAAAAAAGCAAAAAGCACCAATATCAAGTTTAAGGCCTTGAGCACTCGATGGAATAAGACTGGTGGTCGTTTGTTCTGGTATAATTTTCATTAGAACGCCTAAAAATGCCATTTGTGTGATTTTTTGTCACTTTAGTGCAGTTTTAGCATAAATATTCGCCTGAATCCATAGGTTGCCGCGAATATATTCGCCAATGTTAAAGTTTTTATACAAATCATTTTTTGTTGCAATTCGAATTAAAATTGCAGGTAAATCATCTTCTAAAACTAAAGTCACATCATACAGCGTATATTCATCTTGCATAAATTGCATGGTTGTTTTGCCAACGATATTACCTTGGAACCAAGCTTCATCTTCTTGACCTAATGTTTCACCATACAAATATGCCACCATTTTAGAAAAATCAACGGTCACAGGTTCGTGATCTTCAGGTGTTTGTGGTTGCCATTCGTTAATCAGCTCTTGTAAGTTTTCTGGTGCAACACCATTATGTTCAGCCAAAATAGCATTTAAAGCACGATGATGTTTAATTGATGCAGGGTCATCAACAATGATTTTCTCATTTTCAGCAACTGCTTCTAATTCATATGCCCAAGCATTAAATTGAACTTGATAAGTTTGATTTTGATCATATTGGCAGTTATTAACACTGAATAAATTATCAAATGCATAAATAACCGTATTTTTATTTAAACTCAGACGTAATACTGCTTGAGTCGCAGAATCACAAGTAATAATACGTTCAATTTGTGCATCATATTTATATGGGCTTTCAAAACTTGGGAATGCTGTTTTTAATGCGCGTGGTTTTTGATTTTCAACCGCAATAATTTGATTGATTGAAATAGACTGACCCTTTGGCCCTTGAATCAACCAAAATGATTGATCCATATCTTGTTCATCTTCACATAAGCCCATAGGCATCACTGGAGCATCAAGTGCCAATCCTAACCATTTGGGAACATCTGTTTCGGGTGTATCAGTCAATAGGTTCCAATGCTCAACATGATTGCCGAAATTTTGATCTTGAATTTTAATAGTTTCAGGACTGTTTTGATTTTTCATAAAGCGTGATGCTAAAAAGATTGAACTTATTCTATTAAATCGAGGGTAACATCCATTTTTCAAGTCTGGATATGTAATTCATTAAAAATTAATTCAAATTTCTGTTTTTGATCTCAAATCTAATCAATGAAATGGATAGCAGCAATTATTCTAATGATGCTAACTCTACTTTTACCGTAATCTGCTACACTATATTTTTATTTTTATGAGCTTGTGCCAACGTGCTGCCATTTAAATTATGGGTAGATGCGGATGCTTTACCTAAAATTTTACGTGAAGTGATTTTACGTGCGTCTGATCGTTATCAATTAGAAGTTACCTTTGTCGCTAATCAGAATGTTGGGATTACGCCATCTCTACGGATTAATTCGATTCAGGTGATGAGTGGGGCAGATCAAGCAGACAAAGAAATCATTGAGCGTATGCATGAAAATGATATTGTCATTACACAAGATATTCCACTTGCTGCACAAGTCATTGAAAAAGGTGGGATTGCTATTCACCCACGAGGTGAAATTTATACCACTGCCAATGTTAAAGCACGCCTGCATTTACGTGATTTTATGGATACTTTGCGTGGTGCAGGTGTCCAAACAGGCGGTCCACCACCTATTTCTGAACGTGATAAACGTGAATTCTCAAGCTCTTTAGATCAAACTATTTTCAAACAAAAACGCAAAACCGCTTTTTGAGCTAAATATGCCTTCACGAATCAACTTAGTACTGACATATGGATTATTAGTATTCATTTGGGCAACCACGCCATTGGCAATTGTTTGGAGTGTTACTGATTTACACCCTATGTGGGCTTTGGTATTACGCTTTTTTATTGCCTTACCTTTGGCGGTTAGCGTGCTATTGCTATTAAAGGTTAAATTCCCGATTCATAAAGTTGCGTTATCAAGTTATGTAGCTGGTTCATTAAGTTTGATCGGTTCGCAAATTTTTACTTATGCAGCAACACCTTATTTAAGTTCTGGGTTGATTGCATTGATGTTTGGCTTAGCTCCGATCATGGCTGGGCTGATTGGAAGTTTTGGTTTTCAACAAAAGTTAGCTGGTTTGCAGTGGTTGGGGATGGGAACCTCAATTATTGGGTTAGCGATGATTTGTCTGAGTGGCAGTCAAAAGCATGTGCAGCCGATAGGTATTGTTTTAATGCTGATCAGTGTATTTGCATATTCGCTTTCTATTTTTCTGGTGAAAAAGATTAATGCGGATGTGCAGCCTATGGCGCAGGCGACAGGTTCAATCCTCGTCTCAACCGTGTTGGCAGCTTTGCTTTTGCCGTGGATTTGGCAGTATGCACCCACTCATTTGCCCTCAGCCAAATCGCTATTGGCACTTGCTTATACTGTGGTTATGGCTTCGTTAATTGCGATGTTTTGTTATTTTAAGTTGGTGCAGAACTTAAAGGCGACCACACTGTCATTAACCACAGTAATGACACCAATGCTGGCGATATTGATTGGGGCTTACCTGAACCATGAGCAATTGTCAGCTCAGGTATTTGTGGGTGCGGTGGTGATTTTGTTTGGTCTATTCCTTTATTTCTATAAAGATTTAGGCCTGTATCGCCGTTTAAAGATATAGGTTCCATCTCATGTTGTCATTAATTCAGCTCATCCTGTTGTGCCTGTTGAATACTGGCAGCCAGCTTGGCACGATCTTGTGGATGTAGCGTAATAAAATACGCACCTATACGGAATTTATTCGGATCTTCTGTTTCATTGCAGTAAGCCACTTGGGCAATGGCTGCAATATGAAAAAAGTTTTCTGGATGGCTCAGGGTAATATGGATATAGGCATCTTGGGCAAGCGGCTGCGAGCTAAAAAAGCTTAGACCATGTTCAGAAACATTGACCTGCTCAGGTACAGGCAATAGCGACTGCACGATATTGTCATAAAAAGAGCCTGTAATCAGGTTCAGTTTTTGATTAAAAAGGGATAAGATACGGGCAATTTGTTGATCTTTTTCATTTAATTGTTCTAATTCGTAGCGAAACGCATGATCAAATTGATCTAATTCAGCAAGTAGTAGAAAATAGCGTGGCAATACAAAATGAGAGTCATAGGGATCATTCAGGGCTGCGTCTATTGGAATGATTTGGTAATTGATTCTCAACACGGCATCAATACGGGACATCGTGCGACGTTCAGTATTGTCGTCAGCAACATGATGCAGTGTATTTTCCATAATAAATCACCTCGGACTAGATGGTATGTTTAAGCCAATTTCGCTGTATATAGGGTTGAGATACACTCGTGCTCGGCGGAGTAATCATTTTATTTCTTTCATCGCTCTGGTTTCCATGATTGGTTTAACCCTGGGCGTTGCTGTCCTCATTACAGTATTATCTGTCATGAATGGTTTTGACCGCGAATTAAAGAATCGTGTTCTGGGAATGGTTCCACAAGCCACTGTTTCTTCTACTCAAATCTTAACAGATTGGCCTGAGCTTGTAAAAAGAGTTGAGCAGCATTCGCATGTCACTGGAGCTGCACCATTTACCCAGTTACAGGGCATGTTGACTGCTCAGGGACAGGTGGCTGGCATTATGGTAACAGGGATTGAGCCTGAATATGAAAAAAAGGTTTCGATCATCCAGAACCACATGGTCTCTGGTGATTTAAATGCATTGAAAAAAGGTGAATTCGGTATTGTTCTGGGTAAGGATATGACTGATGCACTGGGCTTGGGCCTAAATGACAATGTGACTTTGGTTTTGCCAGAGGCGACACCTTCACCAGCAGGCGTAGTACCCCGTTTTAAACGTTTTAAGGTTGTGGGTATTTTTAGTGTGGGGGCAGAGGTAGACTCGATGGTCGGCTATATTGCCCTAAATGATGCCTCAACCTTGTTGCGTCTGCCAGATGGCGCGCAGGGCGTGCGCTTAAAACTGGATGATATTTTTGCTGCCCCTAAAGTGGCCAATGATATTGTGAGCCAGTTGCCAAGCAACTTCTATGCATCCAACTGGACCTATACGCATGGCAATTTGTTTAATGCGATTCAGATGGAAAAAACCTTAGTGGGTTTACTTCTTGTTCTGATTATTGTGGTTGCTGCATTTAATATCGTTTCATCTTTAGTAATGGTCGTAACAGATAAAAAATCTGATATTGCGATTCTGCGGACTCTCGGTGCATCACCCTCCATGATTACCAAAATCTTTATGGTACAGGGTACAGTGATTGGAGTGATTGGAACCATTGCAGGGACAATTTTAGGCGTAACTTTGGCTTTAACCATCAGTGATATTATTTCATGGTTCAATACTGCTTTGAGTCTGAACCTGTTTGATGCCTATTTTGTTCACTATCTGCCTTCATATCTCAGATGGCAAGATGTTACCGTAATTGTCACTGTTTCATTATTGATGAGCTTTTTGGCGACAATTTATCCTGCATTACGTGCAGCCAAAGTTCAACCTGCTGAGGCATTACGTTATGAGTAAGATCGTCTTAGAAGCCAAAGATATTTATAAACATTTTGATGATGGTAAAAGCAAAGTTGAAGTGATTAAAGGTTTATCACTTCAAGTAAAAGCAGGCGAGTTTGTTTCCATTGTCGGTTCTAGTGGTTCAGGTAAAAGTACGTTATTACATGCGCTTGGTGGCCTAGAGCAACCATCGCAAGGACAAGTCTTTTTGCAAGGGCAGCGTTTTGATAATTTAGGCGAAGCAGAGCGTGGTTATAAACGTAATCAATATCTAGGTTTCGTTTATCAATTTCACCATTTGTTGCCTGAGTTTTCTGCTTTAGAAAATGTAGCCATGCCTTTGATGTTACGTAGTGAAAGCAACTTTAAGGATGTCAGGAAACAGGCTGAATACTTGCTTGATCGTGTTGGCCTGTCACACCGCATGGAGCATAAACCAGGTGAGCTTTCGGGTGGTGAACGCCAGCGTGTAGCTTTGGCCCGTGCTTTGGTGACCAAGCCTGCTGTAGTGCTTGCAGATGAACCAACAGGTAACCTTGACCGTAAGACAGCCCTGAGTATTTTTGAGTTGCTGACTGACTTGAAAAAAGAGCTGAATATGGCGATGTTGATTGTGACGCATGATGAGCAGTTGGCACAGTCAGCCGATTCAATCCTGCACATGCAGGATGGTTTATGGATTGGAAACCCATAAATATTATGCATAATCTGTTGTTAAAGCCCTGAAAATGGGCTTTAATTTTGCCCTCAGAAAAATCAAAAACTTTATTAGAAATAGATGTTAAAACTTATTTTATTGGGCTGGATTGCTGGTATTGCAATCATGGGGAAAACGCTCCCTTTTGTTGATCGGACATGGTGGGTCTGGCTGCTTTTGGCGATTGCAATATTCAGTTTTGGATTATATTCAAAACGATTCCATCTGAATCAGCCTTTGTATAAATCTTTTATTCTGATCAGTGCCAGTTGGGCACTCTTTTGTGGAGGGTATCATTTTGCAGATTCTGCCTTACAACAGCGACTTCAGCTTAGGGAGCTTGAACCACAGCCATTTGAAGCCATTGTGTATATTAAAAACCTAGATGAACTGACAGAAGATGGACACAAACAAATTGCAGAGGTGCTGAACCGACACGCCCAACCCGTAAATTGGTTTCTGTATCTCAGGAAAAAGACAGATCAAACCGTTCAGTCTCCATCGTTGCAGCTTGGCAATTATTACCGAATCTACGGCAAGATTAAGCCAGCACATAGTTATGCGGTCGTAGGCGCATTTGATCAGGAAAAATGGTTTTTGCAGCAAAATGTGATGTCGGCATTTTCCGTACAGCAGATTCAGCCTTTAAGCCTTGACGAGATTTATGCCTTGGGTTATCAGCAGCACTTAAAGCAGCAACAGGGCTTTCGGGCTAAGTTGCTGTTAAATGTTGAAACAAAACGTTTGGCATTTCGGCAGATGCTACAAAATTCAAATCTACAGCATAAAGGTCTGCTTTTAGCCTTGCTGACAGGTGATGAAAGTCTATTATCCAATACTTTAAAACAGCAATTCCAATTGCTCGGAATTTCTCATTTACTGGCAATTTCTGGCCCTCATGTTTTGATCTTTGCCTTGATGTTGACATGGTTTTTACAAAGGCTGATACAGCGTTACGTTCCAAAAATCTATTTATGGCAGCCACGGCAGATTTTGCTGTTATTGCCTTTTGTACTTAGTGTATTGCTGTATGTGGCATTTGTTGGCTTTGAAATTCCAGCAATGAGAACCTTGTTAACAGTCATCATTGCCAGTGTTTTTCTGGTATTTCGGCAAGCGATCCAGCCTTTTGCATTGCTGGTGTATAGTGCTAGCCTATTATTGATTTATGATCCATTTAGCATTTTATCGGCAGCCTTTTGGCTGTCTTATGGCGCGTGTTTTATTCTGCTCAGGATTTATCAAACCATTCATGATTTACCCCAAAATCAGATGGCAACCAAAACGCAGAAATTGATTTTTGCGGTTAAGATTTTAATTGAATCACAATGGAAAATATTTGTTGCCTTATTACCACTGGTCCTGATTTTCTTTCAACAGGTTTCATGGCTTGCACCAGTCAGTAATCTAATTGCTATTCCAGTCTTAAGTGGCTTGGTTGTGCCTTTGGATATTATTGCCGCTTGTGTCTGGCTGATTATTCCAGCATTGGGGCAATTATTGTTTCAGCTGAATGATATTTTATTATCTTTGTTAATGTGGGTTTTGAATGCATTGCAGCAGATTTCTCCTGATTTGTATGGTGTCAGTTGCACACCATTAATGATAGTCAGTTTGATTTTGGGTTTAATCATTTTATTTATGCCTAAAGGAACGCTGCCAAAAGCTTGGGCTTTGTTTTGCTTTTTACCTATTATATGGGGAGTAAAATCACAACCCACGATCTTAAATATTTTGGATGTGGGGCAAGGGCAATCAGTTCTTTTACAGCATCCTCAGCAGATATTAATGATTGATACAGGTGGGTCATATGATGAGAGCAAGTTTAGTTTAGGTGAGCGGGTGGTGATTCCATTCTTACGGCAACAGGGTGTTCGACAGCTGGATCATGTGATTTTATCTCATCTTGATCAAGACCACAGTGGTGCATTTCCTGCCATTCAAAAAGCCTTTGCAATTACACAGGTTCAGTCCAATGAACGCAGTGACAAAATGCCGTTTAAGGATAATTTTTCATTTTGTCAGCAAGGTCAG
>CAZKJI010000043.1:0-16398 GCA_964553005.1 uncultured Acinetobacter sp.
TGATGGAGAGCCGTGGTGCCTTGCAGCGACTGGTCAAAATGGCAACGGTGAGTCCATGGATTTGTGAAGAGTTAGCACAATATCCAGTCCTGTTAGATGAATTCCTTTCTATGGATTTTGGTTTACCGCAGCGTAAAGACTTAGAAGATTCACTACGTCAACAATTATTACGTATCGAAATTGATCAAGTCGAAGATCAAATGCGCGTTTTACGTCTATTTAAGAAGAGCAATGTATTGACCGTTGCGGCCAGCGATGTACTGGCTGAAAGTCCACTGATGAAGGTTTCCGATGCCTTAACCGATATTGCCGAAGTCAGCGTACAGGCAACTTTAAATTTAGCCTATCAGGCGGTGGTGGAACGACATGGCTATCCTGTCGGAATCAATGGTCAGCGCTGTCGTCTCGATGCCAAAGGCTTTGCGGTGATTGGTTATGGCAAGCTGGGTGGGATTGAGTTGGGTTATGGTTCTGACCTTGATCTGGTGTTTATTCATGCACTTGAGGAACAAAGTGAAACCGATGGCAAGAAAAGCATTAGTGGTGCCGAGTTCGCCATTCGGGTGGCACAAAAGTTTATGTCCCTGATGACCACGCAAACGCTGGATGGACGGGTGTATGAAATTGATACACGTCTCAGACCCTCAGGTGAGGCAGGGATGCTGGTCACCAGTCTGAAAGCCTATGAACATTATCAGCAAAAAAGCGCATGGCTATGGGAACATCAGGCACTGGTTCGGGCACGTTCAATTGCGGGGGATGCTGATTTATGCCAGCAGTTTGAACAGATTCGCTGCCAGATTCTGACCCAAGTCCGTGATGAAAATGAAGTTCGTCAGGAAGTGCTAAAAATGCGTCAAAAAATGAAAGACCATTTGGGATCGTCTTCTGAACAAAAAAAACATGGCATTTTTCATTTAAAACAGGATGCAGGTGGTATCGTTGACATCGAATTTATGGCACAGTATGCAGTGCTTGCATGGGGCGGGACGAATCCAGATCTTGCCCATTATTCTGATAACGTAAGAATTCTTGAAGATGCTGCTCGAGCAGGCTGCTTATCCAGTGAAGATGCCACAGCACTCATCCATGCTTATCTCCGTGAACGAGCTGAGAGCCACCGTCTAGCGCTTGCAAATCAATCTATGCAAGTCAATGCTGCGGATTGGCACGATACCCGAGAGATCGTTTGCAAGTTATGGCAAAGGTTAATTGATCCAACTGCAATAGCATTGGAAAGTGAATGATTGTGTAAAAATTTGGAGTATGTGCCATGAATTTGGCTGATCGTGATGGTTTTATTTGGCAAGATGGAAAATTGGTTGATTGGCGTGATGCGAAAATCCACGTCTTAACACACACACTGCACTACAGTATGGGTGTTTTTGAAGGTGTCCGTGCTTATGAAACCCCAAATGGTACTGCAATCTTCCGTTTACAAGACCATACCAAACGCTTATTAAATTCAGCAAAAATTTATCAAATGAATGTTCCATTTGATCAAGCGACATTGGAACAGGCACAAATTGATGTGGTTCGTGAAAACAAGCTGGCATCATGCTACTTGCGCCCATTGATCTGGATTGGTTCAGAGAAGTTGGGTATTGCCGCGACTGACAATACCATCCACGCTGCAGTTGCTGCATGGGGCTGGGGTGCATATTTGGGTGAAGAGGCTATGGCACGTGGTATTCGTGTGAAGACTTCATCATTTACCCATCACCATCCAAATGTGACCATGTGTAAGGCAAAAGCCTGTGGTAACTATACGGTGTCAATTCTGGCGCATCAGGAAGTCGCGCGTTCAGGTTATGATGAAGCTATGTTGCTTGATCCACAAGGCTTTGTATGTCAGGGTGCAGGTGAGAACGTATTCCTGATTAAGGATGGTGTTTTACATACACCTGACTTGGCAGGTGGTGCGTTAGAAGGTATTACCCGTCAAACCGTGATTACCATTGCCAAAGACCTTGGTTATGAAGTGGTTGAGCGTCGTATCACCCGTGATGAGTTCTACATTGCTGATGAAGCATTCTTTACTGGTACTGCTGCGGAAGTGACACCAATTCGTGAATATGATGACCGTGAAATCGGTTGTGGTTCACGTGGCCCGATTACCACTGTGATTCAAAAAACCTTCTTTGATGCAGTACAAGGTCGTAACGATAAATATGCACATTGGTTGACTTATGTAAAATAAGATCAAACCAGATCAATTAAGCGAAGCTCAGGCTTCGCTTTTTTTATTGCCGAATTGTCAATAGACTGCAATCAAAGCATCATCAATCTTTCATTTAACTGAACTAAGTTGTCTCTAAATCGAAGCAAAATAGAGCGACAATGAAAATTACAGTGGTTGGAGCAGGCTATGTGGGCCTATCAAATGCATTATTATTTTCAAGGCAACACGATGTCACTGTGCTTGATATTGACCAGGCTAGGGTGAAAATATCAACCAGCGAATTTCACCGATCAGTGATTCCTGTATTCAAAACTATTTATCCGAATCTAACCTTGATGCAACTTGTGATAAAGCGCTGGCCTATCAACATGCCAAGCTGATCATTATCGCAACCCCAACCAACTATAATCCTGAAACCAATTATTTTGACACCTCAAGCATAGAAAACGTGATTGCTGATATTCAGGCAATGAACCCCAAAGCCTTGATTGTTTTAAAATCGACCATTCCTGTGGGCTATACGGCTGAGCTATCCAAACGTTTAGGTCTTAAAAATCTGATCTTCTCACCTGAGTTTCTGAGGGAGGGGCAGGCACTACAGGATAATTTATATCCATCACGAATCGTTGTGGGGGAAAAGTCAAAGCGGGCTGAAAAAATAGCCAAGCTTTATCTTAAGGTAAGCATTAAAAAAGATGCGGTGATTCTATGTGTGGATTCGACAGAAGCCGAGGCGATTAAACTATTTTCCAATACTTACCTCGCCATGCGTGTGGCTTTCTTTAATGAGCTGGATACCTATTGCTTAAAAAACAGGTTAAGTGCTTTGGACATTATTACGGGTGTGGGTTTAGATCAACGCATTGGTGATCACTATAACAATCCATCTTTCGGTTATGGTGGTTATTGCTTGCCAAAAGATACCAAACAGCTGCTTGCCAATTATCGTGAAACGCCACAAGAGTTGATTTCAGCCATTATCCGATCCAACCAAACCCGCAAGCAGGCGATTGTTGATGATATTTTAAGTCGAGACGTATCCTGTGTTGGTATCTACAGACTCACCATGAAAGCCGATTCCGATAATTTTAGGGAGTCTGCGATACATGATGTGTTGCAAGGACTGGCTGATCAGGGAGTTAAAATTGTTATTTATCCAATGGAGCGTAAAACCTCGGGTTTTAGCCCGAGGATATAAGCGACTGGCGCAAGCCATTAATGCGGTGTTTGCTGTTGTTCGATATACTGCTTAATAATCCCAATGGGCGCACCTCCACATGATGCAGCGAAGTAGCTAGGCGACCACAAGGCATTACCCCATAACTTGCTTTTAATTTCAGGGTGTTTAGTACGCAGAATACGACTAGATGCACCCTTCAAGCTATTTACCAAGCTAGAAATAGCAACTTTAGGCGGATAGTTCACCAGTAAATGAACGTGGTCATGTTCACCATTAAACTCCACCAATTCAGCTTCAAAGTCTAAGCAGACACGTTCAAATACTTCACACATGGTTTCAAGCATGGCTTTTGTAAAAACATCTCTACGATATTTAGCGACAAAGACCAAATGAACATGCATATTAAAAACACAGTGGCGACCTGTTCTAATTTCTTGACTATTACTCATAGACCAAATATATTTTAAGTATGAAAACACTTAAATTACGCATAAAAGATAAACATTGCAAGGTGCTAGACCAATTAGCATCCGAGGTGAACTTTGTTTGGAATTATGTGAATGATTTAAGTTTTAAACATCTAAAAAGAACAGGTTACTTCTTCTCTGCATTTGATATGGCAAAGTACACCAAAGGTACTTCAAAGCTCTGTGGATTGCACAGCCAAACCATTGATGCGATTAGAGAAGAATTTGTTACCCGAAGAATACAGTTTAAAAAAGCAAAGCTAAGATGGCGTGTAAGCAACAAGAAGTCAGCAAGACGATCACTTGGTTGGATACCTTTTAAAAAGGTCAGTATTAAATATGCTGATGGATATGTCCAATATGGCAAACATCAATTCAAGCTATGGGATAGCTATGGTCTAAGCAAATACGCTGTTAGAACAGGTTCGTTTGTTGAGGATAGTCGTGGGCGTTGGTATGTATGCCTTGTGATTGACTCTCCGAAGCAAGAAAAACCAATGGCAACCAAAGCAATCGGTATTGATCTTGGATTAAAGAATATTGCTACCTGTTCTGATGGTGTTGTGATTGCAAATCCTAATTACTACCGTAAATATGAGCAGAAACTAGGAATTGCTCAACGAGCAAGAAATAAAAAGCGTGTTCGTGCATTACACGCTAAGATCACAAATTGTCGTAAAGACCATTTGCATAAAGCAAGCTCAAAGCTTGTAAAAGAAAATGCACTCATCATTGTAGGTGACTTAAGTGCCAAAAAACTTGTAAGAACTAAAATGGCGAAATCTGTTTTGGATACGGGATTTTCAGCACTAAAAACAATGCTCAAGTATAAATGCGAGAACGCAGGGGTGTTGTTTGAGGAAGTCAATGAAGCCTATACCACCCAAACTTGTTCGTGCTGTGGTGAAATCACCGCAAGCAGTCCAAAAGGTAGGACAGGTCTTGGAATAAGAGAATGGGAGTGCGCGAGCTGTGGTACGGCTCACGACAGAGATAAAAACTCAGCTTTAAACATTCTTGCGCTTGGGCATAAGCGTCTAGCAGTAGGAATCCCCGTCCTTTAGGTCGGGGAGGATGTCAAGAACCGACTCTGGATGTAAGTGAATATCTAGGTCATGCTGTTGAATTTAGCCTACAAAAGTTTAAATCCAGATCAGAATTAATCATTGTCAATCGGATGGTGCCCATGTTCAGTGATGTGATGGAAAAGATCTATACCAGAGACTTGTTTGGGGTGAATTAGCCTAATTTTGTATAAAGATTAAGTTTACGATTGTCTTTACTTGACGAATTAATATTAAAAAAGTTGATGAGGTCTATGCTAAGATAACTCAACATTCGGTGCATATGATTGAACATAATTGCATGTTAAAACCGCACAGTGGCACATCGTATCTCAAGCATTAAGGTTATCAAATGGCAGATATTCAACAAGATTCGGCAACTCATGAAGACAATATTATTTTGTGCATGAAATGGGGAACCAAGTACGGCGCGGAATATGTCAACCGTTTGTATAACATGGTTAAACGCCATCTGACCTTGCCGTTTAAAATGGTGTGTTTGACTGATCGTACAGAGGGAATTGACCCCAATGTACAATGCTTCCCAATCCCACCTTTAGATTTGCCAGCAGGTGCACCTGAACGTGGCTGGAACAAGCTTTCAACCTTTGAGCCAGATTTATATGGCTTAAAAGGGAATGCGCTGTTTCTCGACCTTGATGTTGTGATTATTGATAATATTGACTGCTTCTTTCAGGAAAAAGGAGAGTTCCTGATTATTCATGACTGGAAACGTCCTTGGCGCATTACAGGCAATAGCTCAGTCTATCGTTTTAAATTGGGTGCTTTCCCTGAAATCTTGCCTTATTTCCGTGAGCATTTTAATGAAATCCGTCAGAAATTCCGTAATGAACAGGCATATTTATCCTGGTTTGTTCATAAAGAGGGTAAACTCAGCTATTGGAATGATGATTGGTGTAAGAGCTATAAATATCATTGCCTGCAAAAAATTCCCTTGGCGTATTTTAAGCCACCTGTAAAACCTAAAGATGCCAAAATTATTATTTTTCATGGGGAAATTAATCCACCTGATGCAGTTAATGGTGGCGGTGGGAAATGGTATCGTTATGTATTGCCCTCGGATTGGATTAAAGACGCTTGGCAGTAGTCCAACCAACCAAGGTCTTGAACTTAAAAGCATTATTGGTGACCATAAAGAATCAGGCATTTGCCTGATTTTTGTTTTTAGATATTGTGGTATTGACGATACCAATCCACAAAGTTTTTCACGCCGTCCACAACCGAGGTTGCGGGCTTATAATTAACATAGTCTTCCAGTGCCGAACTATCCGCAAAGGTATCAGGGACATCACCAGGCTGAAGCGGGAGCAAATCTAAAATTGCTTCTTTACCAGCAGCTTTTTCAATCGCCTGAATATATTCAATCAACTTCACTGTGCGATTGTTGCCAATGTTGAAAATTCTAAATGGCGCATTGCTGGTTGCAGGGTTTGGATGATTGCTGTCCCAGTTTTCCTCAGGTGTCGCAATCTTGTCGCTGGTACGGATAATGCCTTCCACAATATCATCTATATAGGTGAAATCACGAGTATGGTTGCCATGATTAAACACAGGAATTGGTTTGCCTTCAAAAATATGCTTGGTGAATTTAAACAGTGCCATGTCTGGGCGTGTCCACGGTCCATAGACAGTAAAGAAACGCAGTCCTGTGGTTGGGAGTTTAAATAAATGACTGTAGCTATGTGCCATTAATTCATTGGCGCGTTTGGTTGCGGCGTAAAATTGCAGCGGATGATCTACACCATGTTGCTCGCTAAAAGGCATCGTGGTATTAGCCCCATACACGCTACTGGTGCTTGCATAGGTCAGGTGAGGTGTTGCGGTGTAGCGGCATGCTTCCAGGATATTGGTAAAGGCAATCAGGTTGCTTTCCACATAGCTATGTGGATTTTCAAGAGAATAACGTACGCCTGCTTGTGCGGCTAAATGGATAACACGATCAAAAGCATGTTCTTTAAAACACTGATCCACCACGGCTTTATTGGCGAGATTGTCACGAATCAGAGTGAAAATACCTGTACCGTTGCGTTCAGCTAGCAGTTGTAATTGCTGAGCACGCGCCTCTTTCAGGGATGGATCATAATAATTATTAAAATTATCAAAACCGACCACATCATCACCGCGTTCCAGCAGTTTTTTTGCAACACTAAAGCCGATGAATCCAGCAGCACCTGTGACTAGAACTTTCATTCATCGCCTCCAAAAATATCTCGGGTATAAACTTTATCTTGTACATCTAGCAATTCATTGGAGAGGCGATTGGCAATAATCACATCACAAGATTGTTTGAATTCATGTAAATCTTGAGTGACTTTAGACTTAAAGAAGCTGTCTTCGTGAAAGGTCGGTTCGTAGATAATAATTTCCAGACCTTTCGCTTTTAATCGCTTCATTACGCCTTGAATCGCTGAAGCACGGAAATTATCTGAGCCGCTTTTCATCACCAGACGATAGATTCCCACCGTGCTTGGGTTTCTTGCCAGAATCGAATCCGCAATAAAATCTTTACGGGTGCGATTAGCATCCACAATTGCTTTAATCAGATTGCTTGGGACGTTGTTATAGTTAGCCAATAACTGTTTGGTATCTTTAGGTAGACAATAGCCGCCGTAGCCAAAAGATGGATTGTTATAATGACTGCCGATACGAGGGTCGAGACATACACCGTCAATCACTTGTTTTGTATCTAGACCAAAGCTTTGCGCATAGGTATCTAATTCATTGAAGAAGGCAACCCGCATTGCCAAATATGTATTGGCAAACAGCTTAATGGCTTCAGCTTCGGTTGAATGCGTCAGCAAAACAGGAATATCTTGCTTGATCGCACCTTCTACCAGTAAATCTGCAAATTGCTGGGCACGTTCGGACTGCTCTCCAACGATAATACGCGAGGGGTAAAGGTTGTCGTGCAGCGCTTTACCTTCACGTAAAAATTCAGGCGAGAAAATAATATTTTCGGTCTGGTATTTATTTTTGACTTGCTCGGTGAAACCTACAGGAACGGTAGATTTGACGATCATGGTTGCATTGGGGTTAATGGCCAGTACATCCTGAATGACGCTTTCTACACTTTGCGTATTAAAGTAATTGGTTTGAGGGTCATAGTCAGTTGGAGTGGCAATAATAATAAAGTCAGCATTTTGAAAAGCCTGCTGTTTATCGGTAGTCGCTGTGAAATTGAGTTTTTTTTCTTTTAAAAAGAATGAGATATCATGATCTTGAATCGGTGATAATTTGTTATTCAGTAAATCTACTTTACTTTGTAGGATATCCAGGGCAATGGTTTCATGGTGTTGTGCAAATAGCATTGCATTTGACAACCCAACATATCCTGTTCCAGCAATCGCTATTTTCATAAGTACCTACAGATTCGACATACATGATGGACAGTTAATAGGATAACCAGAGTGACCCTAATTTTAAATCCCATTCTACGGGTGTAATCACCATTCGTCCTGCATTCGGGGTGAGTGTAATTTCACTAAATTACACATGATCTTGAGAGAGTAAGAAATCTACTCGGCAATAACCATACGCAAAACAAAGCTTTTCTGACAGTTTAATGATCTCTTGCAATTGTTTCGGCGCAGCTAAGGCTGATGGAGAGTTATCTTTAAGATCGACCCGAAATGGTTGTAAGGTCCATTGTGTATCATACATGTTTGAGTAGTCATTGCCTTGCGCATCTTGAACATCAATTTCCAGATATTCTGGACGACCTTCAAAACAGTGTACACGACATGTGGTAATGCTGGATTGGCTGGTAGGGTCGACATAGAGCTCTATATATTCTTCAACCAGTACTTTAGGGCAAATATCCTTGTAGTGCCATTCACGCTTTCTAAAATACATGTTCATTTTGAGATGATTCTTGATTTTAGCGGTGGCGGCTTCGACACTAAACTTACTTTTATCGCGACAGACCATGGCGCTACCACTATCATGTGTACATTTTAAAACAAATTGATTAGGTAGTAGGTTAAAATCAATTTCATCAATACATTTGTAAATGCCAATCAATGGAACAAAATAGGCATCACCAACTTTGGCTGAAACCAGCTGTCTAACAGCACATTTATCCGCTAATTTTGTGAATAGGGGACTTCGCTCGAAAATCATGCGGGCAGTGACTTTTTCATTGAAGCTTTTTGGCGAGCAAAAATTAGGGGTATAACCTAATTTGCAGATAAACCGTTTAGTCAGATACGCTTTATTTGAAACAAATTTAGTTCTAATTATTTTTGCTTGATACTCAAAGTAATTATAAATCATCAGTCAAAAGATTAAATTTCGTCAAATTAGCCTATAATTATAATAAAAATATCTAAAGTCGTCTAATTCAAATATAATTTTTGGTGATTTGTAAGTTTGCAAAAAATATGATTTCGTTACAAATTATTAGAACTTAAGCCAAGATTAAGAAACTCATATGGTAAGTTTGAATTGTTCATTGAGGAGAGACCACCTATAAACGAATATATAGATTTATATAAAATAATCGTGTTGGTCTGATCCAGTCACTTATCAAAAGAGACTGCCTGTTAGTACTATATTATTGATGTTATTATATGCCATAAATCAAACAAGTATAGCTGTAATTTCATACTTTATGATTGTTTAAGAGTTAATTGATGAGCGAAATGATGCAACAGATTGATGTGGTGATTGCTTGGGTGGATGGCAATGATCCAAAGTTAAGGCATAAGCGGATGCAGTTTCAGGGTAAAACAGAAGCTTCAGAAGCTGTCAGTGATACTCGCTTTGCAAGTAATCATGAAATTTATTACAACGTTGCATCTATCCTAAAATATGTCCCATTTTGCCGACATATCTATATTGTAACTGATAATCAACAACCGAAGTGGATTAATGAGTTTGTTCAGGATGGGATCTGTGAAACTGATAAAATTCGCATAATTGATCATCGTGAAATTTTTGCTGGTTATGAACAATTTTTACCTACCTTTAATACGCGTTCGATTGAAACTATGCTTTGGAATATCAAAGGGTTATCGGATTATTTTTTTTATTTGAATGATGATTTCTTTTTTAATGGTCCATCTAAAATAGAAGATATTCTGAGCGAACAGAAGATGGTGATTTATGGGCATTGGCAAAGCAGTTTCATGCTCAAGATCAAGCTTTGGTATCGTCAGATTTTAAATCAATATTTTAATAAGCCCATTCAGCCTAAACATATGATTGCGCAAATGTTAGGGGCAAATATGCTTGGATTTAAAAATTATTTTGAAATTCACCATTATCCTCATGCTGTTGATCGCAAGATTTTACGAGATTATTTACTTGTACATCCAAAGTTTTTAGAGAAACAAATTAAGTATAGGTTCCGTAGTATAGAACAATTTAATCCGATTTCACTAATGAATCATTTGAAGATTCAAAAAAATGAAGCTTTGTTGAAACCTGATCTTGAAATTGCTTATTTAAAAAATGAAAGTAGCTTAAACGGTTTCCTGCAAAGCTTGGCTAATGAACAAATTAAATATGGTTGTATGCAAAGCCTAGATCAATTAGATACTGCAGCTACTGCTAAAATTTATGCAGCTTTGAATAAAAAATTAATTGGTTATATCCCCAAAGTTTTGTTGGCTGAAACAGCCTAAGGATAAATTATGAAAGTTGAAACTTATTTAATTAATCTAGATGGCAGTCATGATCGTTTGGAAAGTGCGACTAGACAATTAAAGCAACAGAGTTTTCCATTTATCCGCTTTCCAGCTTATGATGGGCGTGGAAAATCATTATCTGATTTTGAAAATTATAATGACAAGCGGGCTAATCAGATTATGGGGAGAAGTCTGATAAGCTCAGAACTGGGCTGCTATTTAAGTCATGTGGGATGTGTGCAAAAGTTTCTTGAAACAGATGCAGATTACCTGATTGTTTTAGAGGATGATTTAGAGATTGCTGATAATTTTTCCATTTTGGTAAAAGATATTCTTAACTATCTATATAATCGTAAAGATCTAGATTGGTATTTAATTAATATCGGCGCAAAAAAAAGAAAGCTATATAAGCATATTACTTCATTTAATGGTTGTGATCTGATTAAAGCATATTATTTCCCAATAAGAACAATCGGTTTAATTTGGTCTAGAACTGGTGCAGATGCATTCTTGAGAGAAGGCCGAGAAATATATGCTCCAATAGATAACTATTTGCAATCATGGTTAAGTAAAAATGGAAAGGGATTATCTGTTTGGAAGCCATTAGTTCATCCAGCTGGTTTTGTTAGTGATATAGATGGTATTCCAAATGCTGGAGTTAATAATATGGTTAGAAACTCAAAAGATAGTAGAGATATTTCATATAGTTTGAGAAGACAAAAACGCATGTGGCGTGACCGAATGTATGCCTTTAAACACATAGTTACAGATAAGTGATAATCATTTATTTTGATATTATTTGGCAAAGGATCGAATCAATGACAGATAAACTTGTAGAAATTGTTAATATTACTTCTTGTGAATTACCTATATCTTCTAAATTTAAAAGAGTTTCTCCTAGAAAGGATAGTTTAAAGTCTCCGGATTACGATGAAAAATTTGACTCAACTACTTTAGCGTTTGATGTATTTATGTCAGATGACAAATTGGTATTTTCTGGTCCACCCGCTTATGGATTAGAAGAGTTTTTTAAGTCTGAGAATTTTTATTTGGATGAGGAGCCTATCTCTTGTGGACCTAAAGTTCAACAACTTGATCGTACACAGCGCAACTGGCTGTTTGTTGAAAAAAAAGTTAATCAATTTAAATGGGTATATGCCAATATAGAGTTTAATATTTCTGTTAATAGGAATTTTCAATATTTATTCAGAGGTAAAAAAACTCTGTTTACATTGTCAAAAAATAATAAGTTTGAATGGATATGTGATTGGATAAAATTCTACAAAATAGTTCATCATATCGATGCGGTTCTATTTTATGATAATAATTCGGATAATTATACATTAGATGAACTAAAACAATATTTAACTAAAGAGAATTTAGGTGTCGATATTATTCTAGTTCCTTGGAATTTTAAATATGGTCCACAGGGAGGGATATCAACCGGTCTAAAAAATGCTCCTTGGGACTCTGATTTTTGTCAATATGGAATGATGGAACATGCTAAAGAGCGATTTTTGAAGTATGCGGTAGGAGTAATCAATGTGGATGTAGATGAGCTGATTATTGCTCCTAGTGGTGAATCTATTTTTAATGAATTAGAAAGAAATCCTGCATTGCACATTTCAGGTAAATGGATTGAATCAATTCCATTGGATAGTCAAGCTCCTGTTCGGTTTAATAATTTTTTTTATTACCACAAAGGTAAATATAAAAGTGATTTTAAATGGTGTATCAATCCGCAAAAAATTAAGAATGATGCACAATGGAAAGTACATACTATTAAAAACATAAAACTAAAGTTAAGTAAAACATCATATTATCTGCATTATAAGGCTATAAATTATAATTGGAAAGTTAAGCGAGCTGATTTTATTGATCTTGATTATACAAATCATCGATTTGAAGATGATTTGTATAATGTGATTAAAGATGTGTTTGAGGTTTCTGTAAAGCCAGAGCTGAAATATAAGCTCGGTTTTTGGGAAAAATTAATTAAATAAATTCTTTTTTTTAATTTTTATCACCTTGGGGTTTATATCATGGCAATATTTATTTTTAGAGTTTTTGGGTATGGATAAGTTTGTTCTTGAATATCCTTTAGATTGGATTGAGTCTTCTGATTTAATAAATATAACTTTTTTAAACAACGTGGTTTCTTCTTTAATGGAGATGGGTGTTGTTATAAAAATGTTTCCAGTTGGTTACCCAAGTTATGGTATTTCTCGCATGGGTTTAGATAGTGTGATACTTTCATTTCATAGTTATTGTAATGAGGAAGACACTTGGTCATATAAAGAGGCACCAATAAAAGGTTTATTTTGTATAGATCCCTCTGGATATGGTGGATGGGCTGATATAGCTTTGAATCATGATAAATATATTAAGAAAATTAATGCTGTTAGAAATTATGAGGAAATTCTAAGTAAATATTCATCCCAGTTAAAAAGTGGTGTTTCAAAGTATAAACAAGGTGCACTAGAAAAAGGAATTGAATCTGATTTTATACTAATAGCATTGCAAGTCAGGACTGATAGTGTAGCTGATCATGCATATTTAGATATTGTTGATGTTTTGAACTATATGTCTGAATTAGCATTGAGAAAAAAGAAAAAGCTACTTATAAAGCTACATCCTAAGTGTAATTCTGAGGTCTTAAAAGCATTAGTTTATAAATTATGTTTCAGTAATGAATGGGTTGATGTTACTAATGGTGATATAACTCAGCTAATTCAGCTAAGTAATTGTGTCGTTGCTTGTAATTCAGGTGTGAGTTTAGAAGCACTGATTTTGAATAAAAAAGTTTACTGTTTTGGTAGTAGTGAATGGTTTAATATTACTGACCAAATTAAAAATATTAGTCAGCTTGATAAAATTTTTGAGAATGATAATAAAAATTTTAATCTTTCGGTTTATCAGAAGAAATATATTGCTTTTTTGTTGTCTGAGTATTGGGTTCGATTTGATGATAAAGAGTCTATTAAAAATAAATTGAAAATTCTTTTACTATCTATAGCTCAAAAAAAGTTGATTTGTAGTTCTGAAGAGATGAATTATTTGAAAATATTACAGGCTCAAGAGGAATATACTGTGAAAATGAAACGGCTTAGTCTTATTGAAAGAGATTTTGAAACCCAAAACCAGCTAATGAAATATTTTAGAAAAAATCCTTTTTTTATATTGATTTATTTTATTAAATTTAATTTAGTAAAGCTCAAATCTAAAATAAAATTTAAATTATGAGTGGTTTGCATTTTTATAGTGATTGGTGCCGCCTCTAAATCTTTTATACCCCCACATGTATTCAGTTGGGAAGCGGTTGATCATTTGCTCTACCGCTTTATTTAATGCAGTTGTTGCAACTTCTATATCTCGATCATAGAGTTCAGGATCATTGAGATCATCACAGTAGACCTCAAAACCTTCACCATCCTCTCTACGGAAACAACTTAATCCCACTAAACGGCATTGAGTTTTTTGTGCCATTTTGCTGGCTAAAGTACTGGTTAAGCAGGGAACTCCAAAAAAAGGAACCACGACACCACCAGAAGGTTGAGGGACATGATCAGGTAAAATGACGCTAAACCCACCTTGTTTCAAATTCTTAAATAACGCTTTTACACCATTAGCATCAGTTGGAACAAGTGTCGCATTTAACCGTTGACGAGCATGCAAAGCAAAAGCATTAAATCCTGAGTCTTTCATGGGTTTATACATAATGGTGGGAATACCATATTGATGTACCCATGCATTCATCATTTCCCATGTACCCAAATGTGGAGTAATAATCAAAGCACCACGCGGATCACTTAAAGCATTTGTTAATACTTCTAAATTATGTACAGTACGAATTTGCTGAATGCTCCATTCAGGAGGCATTGCCCAGCATTTCCCTGATTCAACATAACTCAAACATTGCTTGGTCACACTTTCTCGAGCAAGCTGTTCTTTTTGCTCTGAAGAAAGTGTTGGGTAGGCTAAACCAATATTAATTCTGGTTTTCCAAAGCATACTTTTATCAGGATTTTGATTGATAAAGTAGGCAGCCACTTTTGCAATACTACGCAAAAATGTTAGAGGGAGAATACGAAGTAAGGTACTGTAAAACGACATCGCAATTAATCTTGCTTATCTGTATTGCCTTTGAGCACCATATAAATTAGTGCTACAAAAATCAATAACGCACCTACAAGACTACTGACGCAAAAATATAAAATACGTTGATTGGTGGTCATATTGAAAAGTTCATTTGCCAAGATGTAACGCATAAAAAACCATTGAGCAAGTGAAAACACAATAATTACAATTGTGTGTCGACGTACATCAGGACGCATTGCCATAAGACTGACCTCTCAATAAAAAAGCAGCTTATTATGCCATTACGCTGCATGATCGCAAAGTAAAACCATGTAATATAAAAAAACCCTGCATTAAGCAGGGTCTTATTCAGCAATCAATTGAAAAAATTACTTTTCTTCAGCTTTTGCTTTTTCACGTAAACGAATACCCAAGTCACGCAATTGATTCGCTTCAACAGGCGCTGGTGCTTGAGTTAATGGACATTCAGCAGTCTTCGTTTTCGGGAATGCAATCACATCACGAATAGAAGAAGCACCTGTCATGAGCATGATCAAGCGGTCAAGACCAAATGCCAAACCACCGTGTGGAGGCGCACCATAACGTAATGCATTCAATAAGAAGCTGAATTTTTCTTCTGCCTCTTCTTCACCAATACCTAAAGCTTCAAAAATCGCTTTTTGCATTTCTAGTGTATAGATACGAAGTGATCCACCACCGATCTCAGTACCATTGAGTACCATATCGTATGCAACAGACAACGCTGCACCAGGATTGCTCTTCACTTCTTCAACACTTGATTTTGGTAGTGTGAATGGGTGATGCACAGAAGTCCATTTGCCATCATCAGTTTCTTCGAACATTGGGAAATCAACAACCCAAAGTGGTGCCCACTCGCAAGTTGAAAGATTCAAGTCATGACCGATTTTCACACGAAGTGCACCCATCGCATCATTTACAACTTTTGCTTTATCCGCACCAAAGAATACGATGTCGCCATTTTCAGCACCAACACGTTTTAATAAATCGAGTACGATTGGCTCGATGAATTTAACGATTGGAGATTGAAGACCTTCGATGCCTTTTTCAAGTTCATTGACTTTGATGTAAGCCAAGCCTTTAGCACCGTAGATGCCTACGAATTTGGTGTATTCATCAATCGCACTACGTGGTAATGAACCAGCACCTGGTACACGTAAAGCGACAATACGACCTTTAGGATCTTTTGCAGGACCTGCGAAAACTTTGAATTCAACGTCTTGCATCAAGTCTGCAACGTCAACTAATTTCAATGGAATACGCATATCTGGTTTGTCAGATGCATAGTCACGCATTGCGTCAGCGTAAGTCATACGTTCAAATTTATCGAATTTTACATTCAATAATTCGTTGAACATTTTAACTGTTAAGCCTTCCATTAAATCCATGATGTCATCGTCACTCATGAACGATGTTTCAACGTCGATTTGGGTAAATTCAGGCTGACGATCTGCACGTAGATCTTCGTCACGGAAACATTTAGCGATTTGGTAATAACGATCGATACCACCGACCATCAACAACTGTTTGAACAATTGTGGTGATTGTGGAAGAGCATAGAAGCTACCATTTGAAACACGGCTTGGGACTAAGTAGTCACGTGCACCTTCAGGGGTTGCACGCGTCAAAATTGGTGTTTCAACGTCTAAGAAACCATGATCTTCGAAATAGTTACGAATTAAGTTTGTAACTTTAGAACGGAAGCGTAAACGATCTAACATTTCTGGACGACGGATGTCCA
>CAZKJI010000044.1:0-15744 GCA_964553005.1 uncultured Acinetobacter sp.
TCTTTTAATCCTGTTTGGTTCTGGTGTTGTCTTTCAGTATACGCCTGTTTTAACCAATATATTCCGTTTTTGACATATTGGGTTAAAATATTTAGGCGGCCACTTTTCGACATTCAATTGCACATTGACAACATACCTCCGCACACTGCTTGCAATGCTCAGCTTTATGTTGCACACCTCTGGCCACAGCCACAGGCATCTTATGTAATATTTGTCATGGTTCGTTGCTCATGATATTGCAAAATGCTACTGACTTTTAAGATCAAATAACCAAATAGCAAGCCGTTCAATATTATTCCAAATCCAATTGCCACCATGATGCTAGACCACACATACACAGTGTCGTAACTTGCATTCTGGGTTTCTACCTGACCAAAAATTAAAATAAACACACAGCCTGCAATAAAGCTTAGGATGATGACTGCCCACCCTATAAAGGTATTGGTTGTACTTTCTTTTAATTCATGTTTTTCACTCATATTTATCCTTAAATATGTACATAATTTCTCATTATTAACTGAATATACTAAATTTATCGCAAAGAAAAGCCCTATTTGGGGCTTTATTTTTTTCAATTTTTATCTGGCTCATTTACAGCGAATACCTAACTTGTCCATATAATAGTCAGTTGAAACCTTTAGGTCAGCCATCAATTTTTCTCTGGTATAGTCTTTCGGTGCAAGCTTTAACAAGGCAGGCACATATTTAGATTCATACAGTTTTGGATAGTCCTTACACAACACCTGTGTCTGCTGCTCTTTAGGAGAGTCAGGATTGTCCAGAATATCCAGATACTCAGAAATCTTGTTATCCACAGCTTCAAAACCCTCCTGTTTTTTAAGCACACATCATTCCGATACATTACCTTGGTTCTCTTCAATGGCTTTTATGGCTTCAGCTTTAAATTCTGCGGTGTAAGTCTTCTGTTTCTTGCTCATGGTAAACTCCTAATGAGTATGTATAGTTTACCAAGTTAAACCCTCCTGTTTTTTAAGCACACATCAATAACCATTTATAACCAAGCCCGATATACCCCACTACGCCTTTCTGGAAATAATGGTCCAATTCAAATTCTATAGATAAAGTCAGATAACGCAGCTTGACATCATAATCATCGGCCTTGAACCATGCGTAACCAACACCCAATGTGGCATTTGCATAGGTATTGTTCTGATTATAGAATTTATAGCCACCTTTCACATTTATCTCTGTACTTTTCCACTCTGAATTTTTCTGGAGATTAATCCCTAGAGTGGTATTAAAAGTATCCAGAGCGATAAATGTTATGCCTGTCCCAATTCCATTAAGCTTTTCATCTATCAAAGTCAATTTTCTGCTATCCTACCCTAGAAGCTGAATCAGTACTTTAGAATCAGAGGAAAAGCGACATGCTGCAATGGTTTGAGAAATTAGTTGATCCATATCCAACGAAAGACTTAAACAAACCATTACCTACCACGTTTTTCGCTTTCGTCTGGCAAGCCACCAAAGGCGTTCGTCCTTTCCTGTTTTTACTGATTGCCTGTACTGCAGCCGCAGCCTGTTTCGAGGCATTGTTCTTTTCTTATATTGGAAAACTGGTTGACTGGCTCACTAAAAGCCAACCCAATACCTTTTTAGAGACCAACCAACAAAATCTCACCATTCTGATTAGCATTCTGTTTGCCAATATTTTTTTTGTCAGCCTACAGTCTGTTATCAAGCATCAGGTTTTGTTCAGTAATTTTCCAATGCGTATGCGTTGGCTTTTTCACAACCTGCTGTTGCAACAAACTCTGGATTTCTTCCATACCGATTTTGCAGGTCGGCTTTCAGCCAAAGTGATGCAAACCGCATTGGCCGTTCGTGAATTCTGGATAATTCTAGGCGATATGCTGGTTTATGTGCTGATCTACTTTATTACAATCAGTTTGGTGCTTGGTTCAATCTCCCCTGTACTGATTGTTCCCTTGATTTTATGGCTGGTCTTATTTATTGCGATTGCCAGTTATTTCATTCCTCGTCTGGGCAAAGTCTCACAGGAACAGGCTGATGCACGCGCAGTGATGACGGGTCGTGTCACTGATGCCTATATCAATATTCAAACGGTGAAACTGTTTGCCCACGCAGGCCGTGAAAGCCAGTATGCCAAAGAATCCATGCAGGAATTTATGGTCACGGTGTATAAGCAAATGCGTCTAGGGGTGAAATACCAGATCAGTATTCGCCTATTGAGTGCTTTTCTGTTTATTGGCGTAATTGGCACATCGGTCTGGCTGTGGATGCAGGGTCAGGCTGCCATTGGGGTCATTGCGGCGACCACAGCAATGGTATTAAAACTGGATAGTCTTGCAGAATTCATCATGTGGCACATCACCATGCTGTTTGAAAATGTTGGTACCATTCAAGATGGTATGAAAACTCTAGGTAAACCCATCCAGATTCAAGATAAAAAAGATGCAAGTGAACTAAAAGTTCAGCATGGTGAGATTCGTTTTGAAGATGTCAGTTTTGCCTATAACCAAAAGAATGTCATTGATCATTTCAACCTGACCATCAAACCAGGTGAGAAAATTGGAATAGTTGGGCGCTCTGGCGCAGGAAAATCCACCCTGATTCAACTGCTTCTGCATTTTTATACGATCAAGCAAGGCCGTATCCTGATTGACGGTCAGGATATTCAGGAAGTTACACAGGATAGTTTGCGTGCCAACATCGCTCTGGTGACTCAGGACACCTCTCTACTGCATCGTACGGTTGCTGAAAACATTAAGTATGGCCGCCCCAATGCGACTGAAGCTGAAATTCAACAGGCTGTCAGAAAAGCCAAAGCGGAAGAATTTATTCCACAGCTAACCGATATGAAAGGTCGTGTTGGCTTTGATGCCTATGTGGGTGAGCGTGGGGTCAAACTGTCTGGTGGGCAACGTCAACGTATTTCAATTTCAAGGGTTTTTCTGAAAGATGCACCAATTTTAATCTTGGATGAAGCCACCAGCGCACTTGACTCAGAAGTCGAGGCAGCCATTCAAAGCAGTTTAAATGACTTAATGGTTGGCAAAACGGTCATTGCAATTGCACACCGTTTATCTACTATTGCCCAGATGGATCGCCTCATTGTGCTTGATCAGGGCAGAATTGCCGAACAAGGTACACATGAGCAGCTTATTGCAAATGATGGCTTGTATGCTCAGCTATGGAAACGTCAGACAGGTGGTTTTTTAGTTGAGGAGCAAGTAGTGGCTCAGGACACAGAATAATGTTGTATTTAGAAGACTTAAAGGTTGGAGATCATTTCATCAGCCGTGAATATGAAATGACACTTGACGAGGTGAAACAGTTTGCTGGTCAATATGACCCACAACCCTTTCATATGGATGAGGAAGCTGCCACAGAACATCCTGTTTTTCAGGGTTTGGCAGCAAGTGGATGGCACACCTCGGCAGTCACTATGCGTTTATGGACTGAATGTTTTCCTGTCGCAGGTGGTCTCGTGGGAACAGAATCCAGTTTACGCTGGCCCCGCCCAACACGTGTTGGCGATAAGATACATGTAGAAGTTGAAATTACGGCAATTGTGCCATCTAAAACCAAAATTGATCGTGGTATTGTCAGCTATGTCACGCAGGCTTTGAACCAGCATGGCGATGTGCTATTAATATCAACAACCAAAATTATGGTTTTCAGAAAAAAAACCTGATTTTTGAATGATTAGGTGAATTTTTTGTCCAACAATTTTTATAATTGATAATTTTATTTCATGTAAAGATATTTAAGACTTATATGTTTAAAAGACATTGGCAAAATTGATGAGCGCCACGGAAAGCACATGAAAACAACCTCAACTCGTCAAGATCAGGGCATACCAGGCGTCTATGGCTTATTGCTATTGGATGTTGTTTCTCGTTGGGGATATAACGATGAAACCTTATTTTCCCCATTTCGCTTAACCAGTGAGCAACTGGCCGATCCGAATTATCGAATTCCAACACCGATTGCAAATGAACTGGTGAAACACGCTTTGCGCCTAACGGGTGAAAGCACGCTTGGCTTTCATTTGGGCACGCAAATGCGAATTTCGATTCATGGTTTCATTGGCTACGCCATTATGACCGCGCATGATATTACCGATGCAATTGCACTGGCAAGCCGTTTTATCCAATTACGCTTGCCTTTTTTACAACTCTATTTTTCCACGTTTGGACCTAAAGCCACCTTGCAGTTGCAGTGTGACATCGAAGTTGAACCTTTACGCACTGAGATTATCCTGGGCCTCAGCATCGGTATTATGACCATGGCCAAAGCCTTAACAGGAATTGAAGATTTAAAAAGTGAAGTTGATTTAGATTTCCCTGAACCTGTGGGATTTGATAAATATCGTGATAAATTAACCAGTACAGTACGTTTTAATCAGCCACATTTAATTTCCAGCTTTGATAAAAAATATCTTGGCTTGAAAATGGTCAATGCTGACCCAATTGCCAGCCAGATTGCCATTAATCAATGTGAAACTGAATTATCCGCTTTAGGTGAGCGCCGCCGTCTGGCCATGCGTGTCCGTGATATTTTAACCAATTCAGAACAGCATTATTTAAGCATTGAAAATGTTGCTGAACGTCTGCACATGTCTGACCGTACTTTAAAACGCCAGCTTGCGGCAGAGGGTACATCTTTTTCTACCTTGGTAGATGAAGTACGCTATCGTCATGCAACATCTTTACTATCTAGAACAGATTATAGTTTAGAACAAATTGCTGACGAATTAGGGTATTCTGATGTAGCAAATTTTAGCCGTGCATTTAAGCGCTGGAGTGGACGTAGTCCGAGTAACTGGCGTAAAGACCCTTATTTGTAATATTGCAAAGTGCTTCATTTTGAATACTTTTGTTTTGACCAAAAAACCTGTATAAAGCCAGACAAAAATATGGGACAGATTGTTAAGGAGTTGTCATGAACCATCCAGCAGATTTGAAATATGCGCGTACGCATGAATGGGTACGAATTGAGGGTGACCTGGTTGTTACAGGGATTAGTGACCATGCACAGGATGAGTTGGGCGATTTAGTCTATGTGGAAACACCAGAAGTAGGCAGCCATGTGACTGCAACCGAACAGGCTGGTATTGTTGAATCAGTAAAAACCGCTTCTGATATTCATGCCCCTGTTTCAGGTACAGTGGTTGAAGTCAACACTGCGCTTGAAGATGATCCTGATTTTGTGAATGAAGAGCCTTATGGTAAAGGTTGGATTTATAAAATCAAACCAGACAATATGGCTGATGTTGAAAAGCTCCTTTCACATAGTGAATATGAATCAGGTTTGTAATTTTAAATAAATTCAAACATTAAAAAGCCCAGTCAAGAACTGGGCTTTTTATTTATGCTTAATTAATTAAGCAACATAATCAACCTGAATACCATCTACTTCTGAAACCAAATTCTCAAAAGAGAAAATTTCATCAAGTTGAGCCTGTGTGAGTAAACCTCGCTCTAGCACAACCTCCTGAATAGTTTTATTCTCTGCAATACATTGCTTACCAATTTCATCGCACAAAGCATGACCTAATAATGGATCGAGCAAAGTAATAATCCCTACGCTTCGCATGACTGCATCATGGCAGGCTTGTTCATGTGCTTTGATTCCGCGTACACATTTTTCATCCAAACTTTGAATCGCATGGGTTAATAGCTCAATTGATTCATTGAGGGAAATTGCAATCACAGGCTCCATGACATTTAACTGTAACTGTCCTGCTTCTGCTGCAAATGTAATCGTAAGATCGTTACCAATCACCTTAAATGCAATCTGATTTACAACTTCTGGAATAACTGGATTTACTTTTGCAGGCATAATTGATGAGCCAGCTTGTAATTCAGGTAATTCGATTTCACCCAAACCAGTACGAGGTCCTGAACTTAGCAAACGTAAATCATTGCTAATCTTCGAAAGTTTACATGCAAGACGTTTTAAGGCACTCGATAAAATAATAAAGACGCCGCAATCACTGGTTGCTTCAACATAGTCTTCAGCACCAACTAAATTTAAACCTGTAATTTGTTTCAAACACGAAACTACTTTTACAGCATAGCCTTTAGGTGTGTTTACACCAGTACCAATTGCAGTTGCGCCTAAATTGACTTCAAGCAACAACTCGCGTGTACGTTTAATCAGACGAACATCTTCTTTTAATAAAGTTGCAAATGCATGAAATTCTTGCCCAAGTGTCATCGGCACTGCATCTTGGAGTTGAGTACGCCCCATTTTTAAAATATAGCGAAACTCGATTGCTTTATTCTCAAATGAAGTGATCAACTTATCAATTTGCGTAAACAAGGCATCCAGTGAACAATAAGTAGATAGACGAATTGCTGTTGGATACACATCATTGGTTGACTGCGATTTATTGACATGGTCATTTGGATGGATCACATCATACTGACCCTTTTGATATCCCAATGACTCAAGGGCAATATTGGCAATGACTTCATTCGTGTTCATATTAATCGACGTACCAGCCCCACCTTGATAGATATCAATTGGAAATGAGTCTTGCCATTTTTCAGTTTCATTGATTAAAGCATCACATCCATGCTGGATAGCAAGGCTTTGTGTTTCCGTGAGTTTTCCAAAACTTAGATTCGCTTGAGCAGATGCTTTCTTCACTTGTGCTAACGCACGAATAAAGTGACTATTTTGTCCAACTTTTTGCGAAGAGATTTTGAAATTTTCAATTGCGCGTAAAGTATGAATTCCGTAATAACAATCGATTGGCACTTCTTTTGCGCCAAGTAAATCATGCTCTATTCTTATGGTTGCTGCTTGAACCGTGTCCACTTTCCATTTCTCTCAGACAATGCACCCTAATGGTGCAAAGAAATAATATGGAAGATTTCAAATAAATTTTCATTAGCAGAATTGCTTAACATTACGAGCTTTTTATAATCTAATTTCTCTGTATTGTTGTTTTTGTAACAACATGTGTTGTCATTTCACTCTATTTTTCTGTTCAAAAATGCCTGTTATTTCTATCATTTTTTTGCTTTGGTAATAATTTGAAACATATAGCCTATTTTTAAGCCGCAAATATCTTTCTTTTATTTAAAAAAAAGTGAGCTTTTTCAGATTTAAAAATTAAGATTCATGCATTTAATTTAAATTACATAAAACACACAAACAAAATACATTAAAATAACAGTATTTCAAAAATCATTCGTGCTTGAATCTCTGGCCTTATCAGTCTTATTAGAATAGTAAATCAATTTTTTGGCTATTCAGATGGGATTGCACCGTTATGGATATGTAAGGACAGGCATCCATTATGAATTTTTCGAATCCCACTGTTGTTGTGTTCGTGGTGTATATTATCGCCATGCTTGGTATCGGCTTATACGCCTATTTTTCTACCAAAAACCTTGATGATTATATTCTTGGAGGACGAAGCCTAGGTAGTTTCGTTACCGCCTTATCTGCGGGTGCATCCGATATGAGTGGCTGGTTACTCATGGGTTTACCTGGGGCAATCTATTTGACAGGCTTATCTGAATCATGGATTGCAATTGGCTTAATCATTGGTGCATGGCTCAACTGGTATCTTGTGGCTGGACGTTTACGCGTTCATACTGAGGTTCAGAATAATGCGCTTACGTTACCAGATTATTTCACTGGTCGTTTTGATGATCAGAAAAAGATCTTACGTGTAACTTCCGCACTGATTATTCTCATCTTTTTCGCGATTTATTGTGCTTCTGGCATGGTAGCTGGTGCACGTCTATTTGAAACATTGTTCCACTTACCTTACCAAACCGCTTTATGGCTAGGTGCGTTTGCAACAATTGGCTATGTTTGTATCGGTGGCTTTTTGGCAATCAGTTGGACAGATACGTTCCAAGCTGGTTTAATGATTTTTGCGTTATTGCTTTTACCCATCGTCACATACATGTCTTTGGGTGTAGGTGTCGAAGAATTTACAGCAATTGTGGAGAGTGCTCGCCCACACGCTTATGATTTTGTTTCAAATTTAAGTATCGTTGGTATTCTTTCAGCAGCTGCTTGGGGCTTGGGTTATTTTGGTCAACCTCACATTCTAGTTCGTTTTATGGCTGCTGATTCTGTTAAATCAATCCCTGCTGCTCGTCGTATCGGTATGACATGGATGATTTTATGCTTGGCAGGTGCAGTTGGTTCTGGTTTTGTCGGGATTGCGTATTTCCATCAACATCCTGAATTTGCAGCGGTTGTGACAGCTAACCCTGAAACAGTATTCATGGAACTCACTAAAATTTTATTCAACCCTTGGGTTGTTGGTGTGATCCTTGCTGCAATTTTATCAGCAGTCATGAGTACCTTAAGTTGTCAGTTATTGGTATGTTCAAGCGCATTAACTGAAGATTTATACAAAGGCTTAATCCGTAAAAATGCAACTCAAAAAGAGTTAGTTTGGATTGGTCGAGGAATGGTACTTGCTGTTGCAATGTTGGCGCTTGCTTTAGCTCAAAACCCCGATAGTAAAGTACTTGGCTTAGTTTCTTATGCTTGGGCTGGCTTCGGTGCTGCTTTCGGTCCATTGATTATCATGTCATTGTTCTGGAAACGTATGACGCTAAACGGCGCTTTAGCGGGTATGGTGATCGGTGCAGTTACAGTGATTGTTTGGAAAAATGTATTTGCTAGTACTGGTATTTATGAAATTATTCCTGGTTTCATTTTTGCCTTGATCAGTATTGTTGTGGTGAGCTTACTTGGTAAAGCACCTAACCCAACTGTGACTGGTCGTTTTGAACAAGCAGATGAAATCTATACGAGAGAAATGAAATAAAATTTCTGAGTAAAATTTAAGGGGGCTTTCGAGCCCCTTTGTTTTATTTAATCTTTTATTAAAATTTGGTTCTTGATTTAATTTTTATTTTAGAGCTGTCTTTCACCACCTGCATCACAGGATAACTACGTGTTTCCTTCACCCCAGGAAGTTGCCATAAAATTTGCCCTGCGATACGACGAAACTCCTCCATCCCTGCACTACGCAATTTGATCAAAAAGTCGAAGCCACCACTCACCATATGACACTCAACAATCTCTGGATATTGTGTCACTGCATCAATAAAATCCTCGAGCACATTTGGTGTGGTTTTATCTAAAAGCACCTCAACAAACACAAGAAAACTCGCATTTAACTTATTCGGATTGAGTTTTGCCTCATATCCCAAGATAAATTCATCCTTCGTCAACTTTTGGACACGAGCCATCACGGCAGTCGGCGAAAGGTTCACTAATTCAGCCAATTTACTGTTGGAAATTCTTCCATCTGTTTGAAGAATATCCAGAATTTTCAGATCGGTACGATCTAATGTATAAATAGGGCCATTCAACCGAATTTTCCTCTAAAAAATAGGTAAATTATAGTGAGTTACTCGGGTTTTATTCTGTAATCATAAATTATCTAAACCTCTCTACTCAATATGTTCTAGAGATTGTTATTGGAATTTAGTATGAATACTTTGGATACTCCTGCACAAATGGACACAGCTCACACAGACGGTTATATCACCGAATTTAAAGAAAAAAGTGAGTTTGAGCAACGCATTAATACAGCTTGGCGACGTGCTGAGCATGAAGCGGTTAAACAACTTGCAGAATCAGCAGATATTTCTCCTGATCTTGATCAAAAAATTTATGAATTAGCATTCAGTCTTGCACATAATTTACGTGAACGTAAAAGCTCGGCTGGAAAAGCAGGTATCGTGCAAGGTTTACTCCAAGAGTTCTCACTTTCTTCACAAGAAGGTGTGGCATTGATGTGTTTGGCAGAAGCATTACTTCGTATTCCAGATACAGCAACACGTGATTTACTCATTCGTGACAAAATTAACCAAGGCAATTGGAAAGAGCATTTAGGTCAAAGTAACCTGATGTTCGTAAATGCCGCTGCTTGGGGTTTAATGCTGACTGGCAAGTTAATGGAAACACCTAAACAAACCAGTTTATCAAGTATTTTAACAGGTCTTCTCGCTCGCAGTGGACGTGGCATCATTCGTAAAGCGGTTGATGTCGCGATGCGTATGATGGGTGAGCAATTCGTTACGGGTGAAACTATCGAAGAAGCACTTGAGCATGCAAAACCATTTGAACACAAAGGTTTCCGCTATTCATACGATATGTTGGGTGAAGCTGCGCTAACTGATCATGATGCTGAGCGTTATTATAACGATTACACGCAAGCGATTCATGCGATTGGTAAAGCATCAAACGGGCGTGGTGTTTATGAAGGTCCTGGTATCTCGATTAAGCTCTCTGCTTTGCACCCACGTTACCAACGTGCGCAAATTGATCGTGTACATCATGAGCTTTACAACAAAGTTTTCGAACTTGCATGCTTAGCAAAACAATATGACATAGGCTTAAACATCGATGCTGAAGAGTCTGAACGTTTAGAAATTTCCCTCGAATTGCTTGAACGTTTATGTTTCGAACCAAAACTTGCGAATTGGAAAGGCATTGGTTTCGTTATTCAGGCGTATCAAAAACGTTGTTTCTACGTGGTTGATTATATCGTTGATCTTGCAAAACGCAGTAACAAACGCCTGATGATCCGTTTGGTGAAAGGTGCATATTGGGATAGCGAAATCAAGAAAGCGCAAATTGACGGCATGACTGACTACCCTGTGTTTACCCGTAAAGTTCACACTGATTTGTCATACATTGCTTGTGCGAAGAAGCTTCTTGCTGCACCAGATCAAGTCTATCCGCAATTTGCAACGCACAATGCACAATCACTTGCAACGATTTATACACTTGCAGACCCAAGCAAATATTATCCAGGTCAATATGAGTTCCAATGCCTACACGGTATGGGCGAACCTTTGTATGAGCAAGTTGTAGGTTCAAAAGCAGACAATAAACTTGGTGTGCCATGCCGCGTCTATGCGCCAGTGGGTAACCATGAAACTTTACTGGCTTACTTGGTCCGTCGTTTACTTGAAAATGGTGCAAATACCTCATTCGTAAACCGTATTGCTGATAAGACGTTAAAAGTTGAAGACTTGATTCAGTCTCCAATCAAAGATATTCAAACTGCTGCGAAAGATGAAGGTCAGATTGGCTTAAAACATCCTGCGATTCCACTTCCGCATGATCTTTACCCATTACGTCCGAACTCAAGTGGTTTTGATTTAAATAACGACCAGCCTTTAGCTGCATTAGATACAACAGCACAAAAACTCCGTAGCCATATTTGGAAAAGTGCGCCTTTACTTGGATTTGAATCAACAGTTCACGATCAAAGTAATGCGATTGCAATTACAAACCCTGCACAAAATAGTGAAATTGTCGGTCATGTGAATGAAGCGACTAGTGCGGATGTTCAACTAGCATTAGAAGCAGCTGTACAAGCTGAACAAAGCTGGGCTGCAACAGATAAAGTTGAACGTGCAGCTTGCTTAAAACGCGCTGCAGATTTGATGGAAGCTCGCATCCAAGAATTGATGGTATTACTTTGCCGTGAAAGTGGTAAAACTTATGCCAATGCGATTGCAGAAGTTCGTGAAGCCGTTGATTTCTTGCGTTACTACGCGACACAAATCGAAAACTTGCCTGCAAATGCACAAGTAAAGCCATTAGGTACAGTTTTGTGTATTAGCCCATGGAACTTCCCTCTTGCGATTTTCTCTGGTCAAATTGCTGCTGCATTGGTCAGTGGTAACTGTGTGATTGCCAAACCAGCAGAACAAACACCACTCATTGCAGCGCAAGCCGTTCAAATGCTTTGGGAAGCTGGTGTGCCACACGCCGTTGTTCAACTTCTGCCGGGTCGTGGTGAAACTGTTGGTGCTCAACTTAGCCAAGATGATCGCATTCAAGGCATTATGTTTACGGGTTCGACAGAAGTTGCAAAAATCTTGCAAAAAACTGTGGCAAAACGTTTATCTCCAAATGGTCAACCGATTCCGTTAATTGCTGAAACGGGTGGTCAAAATGCGATGATCGTCGATTCTTCTGCGCTCACTGAACAAGTGGTTCTCGATGTCGTCAGTTCTGCATTTGACAGTGCTGGTCAACGTTGTTCTGCACTTCGTATCTTATGTGTGCAAGAAGACAGTGCTGCAACTGTGATTAAAATGTTGAAAGGCGCAATGCAACAGTTGATCGTCGGCAATCCTGCAATCTTAAAAACTGACATTGGCCCTGTTATCGATATTGAAGCGAAACAAACAATCGATACGCACATTCAAAAGATGAAATCTAAGGGCTACCCTGTTCATCAATTGATGTTTAACGATGCTGCAAGCCAACAGGCACTTGCACAAGGTACTTTCGTTCCGCCAACAGCAATCGAATTACCAAACCTTGATGACCTTGAGCGCGAAGTATTTGGTCCTGTCTTACACATTATTACCTATAAATATGGTGAACTTGAGCAATTGATTGATCGCATCAATGCTAAAGGTTATGGCTTAACGATGGGTCTACACACACGTATTGATGAAACGATTAATACTGTCATCCAACGTGCTGAAGTGGGCAACTTATATATCAACCGAAACATCGTTGGTGCTGTGGTAGGCGTTCAACCATTTGGTGGTGAGGGCTTATCTGGTACTGGCCCTAAAGCGGGTGGTCCTCTGTATATGTACCGCTTAATGGAACATTGTTCAGAGAAAGTTTTAGCAACACCTTTTGCGGTGAAAGCTGAAATCTCTAACTTTGATGCTGTATCAAATGTTGCTTACCAAAACTTGTTGACTTGGGCTAAACAAAACATGCCTCACGCAATTCCGACAATCCCAGCATTTTGTGTTGGTAAGTTTTACGAGTTGCAAGGCCCAACAGGCGAAAGCAATCAATATATTATCTTACCTCGTCATCGTGTGCTTTCTATCGCAGATGATGAAGCGAGCCAGTTACAACAATTACTTGCGATTTTCTCCGTCAGTAGTACTGCTGCTGTGTTGAAAGACAATGCATTCTTAGGAAAACACAAAGCGTCTTTACCAAAAGATGTCTTAGATGCAATCACTGTGATTTCAAGTGTTGAAAAAGATGCGTTTGATGCAGTGCTTCATCATGGTTCTGTTGAACAGTTACAAGATTTGCAAACTAAAGTTGCTGCCCGTTCAGGTGCGATTGTCGGGATTACCCAGTTACAAGCAAATGAACAAATTCCTTTAGAACGTCTTGTTATCGAACGTGCAATCAGTGTGAATACGGCTGCAGCAGGTGGCAATGCAAGCTTGATGACTTTATCTGAAGATTAATGTCAGCAAACTTATAGGCGTTCTCTCCCACCCGAATCATGTTTAAATGGTTCGGGTTTTTTATTCATTCAGTAAATTAAACAGGTTTAATTCGATCTATCCACCAAGATAAATATATCAATAAGTGAATATCATAATTTCCTGCACCTTTAACTGCTTTTTTGATACCATTCGGCTTTAGATTTCAGCTGTAGCTTTCTTTTTATGACCGTATCTTATCAACAGCAACTTCAAGAGAAAGTTGAACGCATTACCACACAATTCGCTCCGTTCAATCCCCCAACTTTAGAAGTGTTTCAATCACCTGAACAACACTTTCGTATGCGTGCAGAATTTCGTATCTGGCATACCGAAAATGATTTGTTCTATGCCATGTTTGAACGTGCTGAAGATGGTAAACAAAAAGAAGTTATACGAGTTGATGAGTTTCCTATCGCAGATCAAAGCATCAATGATTTGATGCCACGTTTATTAGAAGAATTAAAAGCAACTCCTATTTTATCGCAACGTATTTTTGAAGCTGATTTCCTCGCCACATTGAGCGGAGAAATGTTAGTGACTTTAATTTATCATCGCCGTTTAGATGCAGATTGGGAAATCGCTGCGAAAGCTTTAGCAGAAAAGCTGAATATTAAAATTATGGGGCGTAGCCGTGGCCAAAAAGTGATTATTGGTGACGACTACGTGGTTGAACAACTCAATGTTCATGGTCGTACTTTTAAATACAAACAAATTGAAAGTAGCTTTACACAACCCAATGCACAAGTGTGCCAACATATGTTGGAGTGGGCTTGTGATGCTGCTGAAAGCTCTGAGAAAGACCTATTAGAATTGTACTGTGGTAATGGTAACTTTACTCTACCACTCTCTTTGAAATTTAAACGTGTCCTTGCAACTGAACTTGCTAAATCTTCAGTCTACGCAGCGCAATGGAACATTGAGCAAAATCAGATTGAGAATATTCAGGTGGCGCGTTTATCTGCCGAAGAATTTACTCAGGCGTATCAAGGTGAAAGAGCGTTTAGACGACTCCAAGAAGCAGAAATTGATATTCAAAGCTACGACTTTGATACGGTATTTGTCGATCCCCCGCGTGCAGGCATTGATGATGAAACACTGAAATTACTACAGGGTTTTGAGCGTATTCTTTATATTTCATGCAACCCAGATACCTTACATGATAATTTAAAAACACTCAGTCAAACACATCGCATTATAAAATTTGCCATGTTCGATCAATTCCCTTTTACTCATCATGTGGAATCTGGTGTACTGCTCGAAAAGATTTAAACAAATTATTGCAAAGTAACCATTAAAAATAGAGAGTTCTCATAACTCTCTATTTTTATTTAAAGTTTTTACTAGAAAAAATGATGTTTTTCAAAGATCAAGTCATTCAACTGTCATAATTTCGTTAGAAACAAAAAGAATCATCGAAAAAATTGAAGATCAACTGCTGCTTTTATCACTTAAGCTGACTTGTATTTTATTTTAAAGTGACTATATTTCGATCTATGTTAGGTTGTATATGAAGGCTCTATGAGTTTTTGGCAAAAATTGTTTAATGCAGATCAGCAATATAATGAACACAAGAACCAAACCTCTTGCGTTGAAAATGATTGTTCTTGCAAATCAAATGAACAACTACTGGATGCTTTAGTCAAAGCGACAGATGAAGATGTGATTAAAGGTATAAAGAAAGTTCTCATTTCCCGAGGCTATAGCCGCAAAGAGCTTCTTGCTCTTATCAAAACGCCAATTCAATAAAAATAAACGCTTCTCATCTTCTAATGCCTAGAAGATGAGAAGTTGATTAATTACAATTCTCTTGAGCAATTTCAGCAACGATTGGACCTAAATTAAAAGTCTTGTCATGACGTTTAGTTTTGGATAAATATAAACTTGAAATTGAACCATCCAGATACAACGCATTATCAATTTTTAAATTTTGCTTGAAAAATTGTGCGAACTGATAAAAATTGACCCGTTGTTGTGAAATCACAAAATACAACTGATTATTTCTAACACCGACTCCATTTCTTATTTTTAGAGAATTTGAATCTGCTAAAAATTGGCGATTTACTTGGCCTTTATAAACCAACATTGGTCCAGACTGCGTAGCAAACCGTGGCTTAAATCTCATGGATTTATAATCTGTCGTTGTTTTAATTACAGCATATTTATCATTCCATGCAAGCACGCCATTTGGTTGCATAAAAAAATTACCAAATCCTTGCGCTTCATTAAGTTCAACAATTTCTTTACCCTCCTCAACATATAAACCGACAGGTTGAAAATCAGGGTGATACATACCTGCGTTCATGGCAAAACTTAACTGTTCACATGTTGGAAGCATTTTTTGGATATGAGCAAATTTTTGATAATAACGAGCATTCTTTGGATCTTTTAGGAAAAGTCTGAGTTGCTGTAAATGGTCTACTTTAATTACATCGTATGAAATATTGATGTGTGCTGAATTAGCAGGAGACTTTCACTTGGGAGATTCTAGACAGCTAAC
>CAZKJI010000045.1:0-15512 GCA_964553005.1 uncultured Acinetobacter sp.
CTGGCGATACATGGCTCGCTTTGGCTAACTCTAATGCTCTAACCACTTCATTTGTCGTAATAATATGATCATGATTAGCTACTGGTGTACGGCCTGATGCGTAAAAACTTTGCAATTCAGTACTTGGAATTGACACCCATGCGCTATGGATACGACACTCCGCCATATCTTCGGCTTCAGAGACTGCATTTTTAATCGCAGCAATCACCTTATCCAAGCTCACAATTTTGCCTTTAACCATGCCTCGGTTGCGAGCAGTTGCCATGCCAATCACTTGGATCTTATCTGACGCATGGATCTTACCAATCAAGACTGAAACCTTATGGGTCCCAATATCAATCGCAACAACTGAGGGAACAGCTTCACTCATTACTTCAATACCATATCTTTTGTTGTGTCGTACGGGAAAAATCTCCCGTTATTTTTTAAGCCACGTATTATGGCTTCGCCTGAATTGCACCTGCAAGCTTTGTGTCATCAATCGTTACAACTAACTGACTATTGACAATTTTGGGCGGTGCCGCATTCTTCCACTGAATGGCAAGGCCATTGCGGTAACGCAGGTCAATCGCCGAAATGTTTGACCATACAGGTTTAAGTTCCGTTTGTGCCAAATGGCTGAGTCGCTGCAACTTGTTCATGGTCTGGTCTTGATCCACGATGATACGTAGGCCCGAATCAAACTGCATAAACCACGTCATGCGCTCAGTTAAATACAGCTCCTTTAAACGCAGGCTCGCTGGATGAAACAACTGGTTGATTTCATTATAGCGGCGCATCATCATTTTGGATTGGCTGACTGGACCATGAAGCAACGGCAGGTTTGGATGTGATTGAGGCACTGCCTCACTAAACACCTCGCCGTTGTCACTGAGCAAACGCCCTGTTCCCCAACGTGCAATGGCGTGGCGTGGCATCACTCGCACCCGAATGGCATTTGGCCAAGCTCGTGATACCACCACACGGTCAACCCATGAGACCTTTAAAGCCTGATCCCGAATCTGCTCTAAATCTGAAGTGAAGTAGTTGTCTGTAATAATTGGATTTATGTACTGTGCCAGTTGTTGATTCTCAACATCTGAATTGGTTCCAACAACCTGCAATTGCGCCACAGTCGCATCGGTCATGACTTTATACAAGCCATACAAACCAATTGCGAGCACGGCGAAAGCAATCAGCAACAGTATCCACCCTCCCGCATTCACCATTTTTTGTTTGGGTGATGGCGGTTTCTCATGGATGGAGCTGATTGCTGCCCGTGGTGGTTTGCGGCGCATGGATGCAGGAAGCTGAGCCATGAATTAAGCCGACTTCGCCAGAGTTTGTTCCAGAATTGCAACACACAGTTGATCGAAACCATAACCCACCGCCTGTGCCGCTTTAGGTACAAGCGAGTGGCTGGTCATGCCTGGTACGGTATTCACCTCCAGCAACCAGAAGTTTCCATCCTGGTCCTGCATTGCATCAATACGACCCCAACCTTCCGCACCGACTGCTTGAAAAGCACGTAGACACAATGCTTGTAAGCTTTTCTCTTCATCTTCGCTTAAACCACAAGGAATGCCATATTCCACGTCATTGCGTTGATACTTTGCCTCATAGTCATAAAAGGCAACGTCTGCAGGTGGCTGTAAACGAATCACAGGCAACGGCTGACCATTTAAGAATGAAATGGTGAATTCACGACCCGTAATCCACTTTTCAGCCATCACGATAGCATCATGCTGTGTCGCTTTTTCAATTGCAGCCGCAAAATCTTCTGCTTTCTCAACCTTGCTCATACCGACACTTGAGCCTTCATGCACAGGCTTGATAATCACAGGCAGGCCTAAATCCGCGATCACTGCATCTAAGTCAGAATCCTTGGTGACGATGCGATAAGGCGCGGTTGGCAAGTCACTGCCCTGCCAAATTTGTTTGGTTTTGACTTTGTCCATCCCAATTGCGGAGCCCTGTACGCCAGTCCCCGTATATGGAATGTTTAGCCATTCAAGAACACCTTGAATCTGGCCATCCTCACCACCACGGCCATGCAGCACAATAAAGGCACGGTCATAGCCAACCAGTTCCGTCACGCTACGATCCTGCGGGTCAAATGCCTCTGCCTGTACCCCCGAACGCAGTAGCGCCTCTAAAACAGCCTGACCACTATCCAGTGACACAGCACGTTCAGCTGATTTCCCACCAAACAACACGGCAACTTTGCCGAATTTTGCAGCATTTGACACGTTTATATCCTTAAAACTGTAAAACTTTTAATATTCACAACACACATTATTTGGCATACAAACGATGCTGAGCCAATTCTACCGAAATTGCGCCCACGTTACCCGCGCCTTGTGTTAATAACAAGTCATTCGCTTGTAACACTTTTTGTAAAACATTCGGCAAATTGCCATCAACTGGATCAACTAGAATCGGTTCAACTTGACCACGTAGACGAATACTCCGTGCCAAAGCTCGACTATCCGCCCCCACAATCGGTTTTTCACCCGCTGGATAGACTTCCAGTAATAACAGTTGATCCACTTGTGATAACACATCGACAAAATCATCAAAACAATCACGAGTACGACTAAAACGGTGTGGTTGAAACAACATCACCAAACGACGGTCTGGATGGCTGGCACGCGCTGCTTTAATGGTGGCTTCTACCTCTTTCGGATGGTGACCATAGTCATCCACCAATTTCACCAAGCCTTCGCCCACTGCAAATTCACCTTGAACTTGGAAGCGACGCCCCACTCCACTAAAGCCTTCTAAAGCACGGCAAATCGCACCATCAGAAACACCTTCATCAGTTACCACACCAATCGCAGCCAATGCATTCAAGACATTATGCAAACCTGGCTGATTGATGGTGACACGTAATGGCTCACGATCCTTACGCAGTACAGTAAAGTGCGATTGCATACCTTCTTGTAACACATCCACAGCACGAATATCGTTATCTTCACCAAAACCATAGGTTAACGTTGGACGACCAATACGAGGAAGAATTTCACGGATATTGGCATCATCACCACAAACGACTGCCAAACCATAGAATGGTAAATTATGTAAGAACTGAATAAAGGTATCTTTTAACTTATCAAAGCTACCTTCATAGGTGTCCATATGATCTGCATCAATATTGGTCACGATCGCAGCCATCGGTTGCAAATACAAGAAAGATGCATCTGACTCATCAGCTTCTGCTACGATAAAACGGCTTTCACCCAGTGCGGCATTGACACCTGTGCTATTCAGCAAACCACCAATCACGTAAGTTGGATCTAGATTTTCTTCTGCCAACATCGTCGTTAATAAACTGGTAGTTGTGGTTTTACCATGTGTACCTGCAACTGCAATACCGTGACGATAACGCATCAACTCACCCAGCATTTCAGCGCGGCGTACAATCGGTGTGCGTTGTTCAATCGCGGCTTTAATTTCTGGATTTTCAGGATCAATCGCAGTTGATACCACGAGCACATTGGCATTTTTAATATTTTCAGCCGAATGCCCAATATAAACTTTAATACCATTGCTTTCGAGTTGCGCTGTGGTCTTTGAGGCTTTGATGTCTGAACCAGAAATTTTATAACCTTGATTGGCCAATACCTCGGCGATACCACACATCCCCGCACCACCAATCCCAACAAAGTGGATATGTTTAATACGGCGCATTTCTGGCACTTTGATGAGCTTTTTGGCTTGGTTTGGATTTGTTGGAGACATAAATAAACTCGAATTACAATTTTTTAATCAGATCAACCACATGCTGAGTTGCATTCGGTTGTGCTTGTTGACGTGCTTTAATTGCCATTTCAGACAGTAGTTGGCGATTTAATAATGTGGCTAACAACTCATCTAAAACAGTGGGTGTCATGTCTGCTTGTTGACAAATTTTCGCAGCGCCGACATTTGCTAAAAATTTCGCATTTGCAGTCTGGTGATCATCCACTGCGATAGGCAGCGGAACAAACACTGCAGCAAGACCAGCAGTTGCGACTTCTGTAACCGTTAATGCACCAGCACGGCAAATAATTAAATCAGCGTCACTGTAGGCTTTTGCCATATCATGAATAAAAGGCTCAACTTGAATATTCAAACTCGAAGGCGCACCCTGATAACGCACACGCGTAATCTCTTGCTGATTTTGACCACATTGATGAAACACATTCAATGGAACATTGACCTTTTTCAAAGCTTCAGGCAAACGTTCATTTAGTGCTTGTGCACCCAGTGAACCACCAACAATCAAAATATTCAGTGGTAATTGTGCTTGCTCACGGGTTTGATAACGCCATGATGGGTTCAAAATTGCAGTAATCTCAGCACGTACAGGATTACCTGTGGTCACGACTTTATCACTGTTTGCAAATGTATTTGGAAAAGCCTGACACACGGTCTTGGCAATACGCGCCAATTGGGTGTTGGTAAATCCTGCAATCGCATTCTGTTCATGGATTAACACAGGAATACCGAGTAAACGTGCTGCTAAACCACCTGGTCCAGCGACATAACCACCGAAACCCGCCACAGCATCAATGTTTAATTGCTTCATATAGCGCATCGCGCTTAATGTTGCTTTTAGAATTTTAAATGGCGCACTCAGTTTACGTAAAATACCATTACCTCGTACGCCTTGAATATCAATTTGATAAATCGGAATATTTTGATCTTTGAGTAACCGATTTTCCATTCCCGTAGGCGTTGCTAGCCAAGAGACTTGGCAGCCATCCTGTTGCAGTTGTTTGGCAACAGCAAGCGCAGGGAAAACATGTCCACCTGTGCCAGCGGCCATCATCATGACATGTTTAGGTTTATTCTGTAGCGAATTGGTCACGGTCTAATTCTTCAACTCAAAAGAAGGTTATCGTCTATTGTTTTCGGAAGTTATTCTAATCCTAAAGCTTCATTCACGAAAAGCGAATTTCACCTGTTTACAACAGAAAGCTGAGCTTTTTTTAATTCTTTGTTGAAAACAAGGTTCTACCAATATCCAAATGCCCATTTGCACATAAATTTAATCCAAATACAAACGGGCAGTTTGGTCAAAAAATGGCATAATCTTAGCTGTTTCGCCCTGCTTCTAGCACATCAAATAAATTATCTGCAATCGAGGTACCAAACTGAGCATCAATCTCACGAATACAGGTTGGACTGGTGACATTTATTTCAGTCACATAATTACCAATCACATCAAGCCCCACAAAAACCAAACCTTTTTCACGCAGGAAAGGACCGACTTTTGCCGCAATCATTTTGTCATTTTCAGTAAGTGGACGCGCTTGACCTAAACCACCTGCCGCCAAATTACCTCGTACTTCACCATTTTGCGGAATACGCGCTAAACAATATGGAATCGGTTCACCATTCACCATCAAGATACGCTTATCACCTTCAACAATTTCAGGAATATAACGTTGTGCCATGATTGGACATGTGCCCATTTCGGTGAGCATTTCCAGAGTTGAACCAATATTTACCCCATCTTGGTATAAACGGAAAATCCCCATACCGCCCATGCCATCCAAAGGCTTCACAATCACATCGCCATGTTCTTTAATAAATTCACGAATTAGGCTTTGTTGAGACGTCACCAAAGTCGGTACTTGTAACTCTGGGAATTGAGTTGCGAACAGCTTTTCATTACAGTCACGTAGCGATTGTGGTTTGTTAATAATCCACGCGCCTTCACGTTCAGCCTGTTCCAAAATATAAGTGGTATAAACAAAATTCATGTCAAATGGTGGGTCTTTGCGCATCAACACCACATCGTAATCCGCCAATGACTCTTTGCGCTTCTCACCCAACTCATAATAATGATCGTAATCTTCAAAGACTTTAAGCGGTGAAATCAAACCAAAGGCTTTACCCTGATCAATATATAAATCGTGTTGTAATACATAACCCAATTCATGACCGCGACGGCTTGCCGCCCATAACATTGCCATGGTTGAATCTTTCTTAAGATTCACCGTTTCAATTGGATCCATCACTACAAGTACACGCATAATTTAACGCTCATATTTTTTAATCTTGGCAAAAGTATAGCGAAGTTTGTTGATGTTGTTTAAACAAGTTATGTAATTATTAAATCTAAAAAATTCTAATTTATTCAAATCACTAGATTCGATTTATTTAAATAGACGATTTTCTGAGTGATAAAAATTAAAAAATTACTGGTAGATGATTTCGATACCAGTAATTTCTAAAGCATTCAAATTTATATTCAACTTATGCCAAGAGTTTTTGAATATCTTTGCTAATTTTTTCAGGTTTAGTGGTTGGTGAATAGCGTTTGATGACTTCACCATTTTGGTTAATCAAAAACTTGGTGAAATTCCATTTGATGCTTTCACTACCTAAGATGCCTTTGGCTTCTGAAGTGAGATATTTATAAATCGGATGCGCATTTGAACCATTCACATCGACTTTGGCAAACATTGGAAATGACACACCATAGTTACGCTGACAGAAGCTGCCAATTTCTTCATTGCTTGATGGGTCTTGGTTAGCAAACTGGTTACATGGAAAGCCTAAAATCACCAAACCTTGTTGTTGATAGTCTTGATATAGCTTCTCAAGTCCTTCAAATTGTGGGGTTAAGCCACATTGACTTGCCGTGTTCACCACCAATAAAACCTTGCCTTGATAGTCTGCAAAGTTCTTTTGCTCGCCTTCTAAAAGTTCAGCCTGAAAATCATAAATTGTGGTCATACAACATCTCGCTCTAATTCAATCAATCTTATTTGCCTAATAGCTTTGTGTATTTGTTCAGCTATGTGAATTAATATTGCACACAACTATATTGTGTGCAAGTTAATTATGCGCAATATACTTTTTATGTTAATCAAACTATACTGTGATTTCGCAAAGATGACGTTGAGGAGCAAAGCATGACTGAATTTTCTTACTTGGATAATCAAGTGTGTTTTGCGATGTATTCCGCGACCAATGCGATGATTCGTCAATATCGTCCCTTGCTTCAGGAATACGATCTGACCTATCCGCAATTTATTGTGTTGCTGGCTTTATATGAAAAGGACAATGTGACGTTATCTGAAATAGGTCAGAAGACCTTTTTTGATTCGGGCACGCTGACGCCAATTATTAAAAAACTCGAAGAAAAACAGTTTTTAAAGCGTGTTGCGGTGAAAGAAGATGAGCGTATGAAAAAGGTGATCTTGCTTGAAAAAGCACTGTCTGCAAAAGATGAAATTACCTTAATTCCGTTTAAACTCGCCTGCTCTTTGGGTGTGGATCCAAATGATTTGGTGGCAATTCATAATCTATGCCATCGTTTTTTAAAGGGTTTAGAAAGTTCTAAACTCGAAAGTATGAGTGAATAAATGCAACAGGCGATTGTTGGTTTTCATCTGGATGAAGAAAATCATTGGGTTGCTGACCTCGCCTGTGGTCATGGTCAGCATGTGCGCCATGATCCACCGTGGCAAAATCGCCCTTGGGTGTTGACGGAGCAAGGGCGGAATGAGAAGTTAGGTGTGATGCTGGAATGTAAAAAGTGTGATAAACTGTAATTTGTGTAACGCCGACTACGTTAAATGTCGAGATATGAAGCACTTTAAGCTTTACAACAAATATTTTTCTTATTCAGAATTAATCACAGCCAAACTCTATCATTACTTTAAGACCAACCTTGTATAACTATATGTTTTTTATATATTTAAAAACAGCACTCAATAAATTAAAACACAATTCTATGATTATGGACCTAAATAACCCATTCACAGATCATCAATATTATTGTAATAAATTCAATTATTTATAAAAATTAATAAGAATAATAAATATATATATAAGTTAATCTTATTTTTTAGTGTATACTCAGCTTAACTAGAAAAAAGTTTTGTCTCGGTAAATCTTCTTGCAGTATCGTAGTTTTAGTAATAATCCTTCGTTTTTTAGATTTTAAGTTTCATTATTTATTATTTTCAAAGTTACAATATTTTAAGCAAACTATTAAAAATCAATAGGATATACTATGTCAAACTCAAATACTGTTAAAGGTACTGTAAAGTGGTTCAATGAAACTAAAGGTTTTGGTTTTATTCAACAAGAATCAGGTCCAGATGTTTTTGCTCATTTCAGCGAGATATCGAATTCAGGATTTAAAACCTTATTTGAAGGTCAAATGGTTGAATTCAGTATAGCTCAAGGTCAAAAAGGACCAAATGCTGTAAATATTACAGCCCTCTAATAAATAAAAGATTATAAAAAGTACCGACACGTACTTTTTATAATTTAAAACTTGTTTTTTTAGATCAAAATTAAAAAAGGATATCAATTGTTAGAAACACATGATTTGATTGCAAAATCTCCAAATGGTACTGAAATTATAGTTTCATTAATTCCTATAAATAAAATGCAAAGTACGCGTCAAGGTTTTAAAAAAATTGAAGTTGGGAAAAAAGTCCTTTTACAATCAGGTATTGAAGTTGATTTAAACTTAGATGGTCGTACCTTTTATACTTCTTTAAATCAATTATTTAAATTTAATCAAAAGGTTATTTGAATAAAATTAAAACATTGTTTTTTTATTATTTCTAAAAATTTTATAAAGGTGAATAGATGTTAAAGCAAAGTATCAGCGTAAAAGATCAATTTGGTGTTAAACACTTTATTCAAGCAACCGTAAATAATAACTTCGAAAACACCCAGTTATTTTCTGATATAAAACACATTACAGTTGAAGGTGAAAACATAAGACCCAGTCTTGAAATGTTTTTTCAAAGTAACCTAAGCGGAAAAATTTTCGAGATAGTATAAATATTTAGAACTATTGAAAATTATCTTATTTAAATGAAATACTAAGTAAGTAGAAACCCGATATAAAGTCGATTTTCAAAACTAAAAAAGGAAGCTTTTGCTTCCTTTTTGCTTACACTTAAAACTTAGATGCCATATTTTTCACGATAAGCCTGCATATTTGCCAATGCTTCTTTCTCGCCTTTTGCATCCAAATAATCCATCAAATCTTTCATCGTGATTAAAGCATGTACAGGAATTTCAAGTTCTTTTTGCACTTCTTGAATCGCTGAAAGCTCACCTTGACCACGCTCTTGACGATCTAGCGCTACTAATACCCCTGCAATCGTTGCACCCGCATTTTTTAAGATGGTCACAACTTCACGAATCGCAGTCCCCGCAGTGATCACATCATCAATGATCCAAACTTTTTGACCTGCAACCGATGCGCCAACCAACACACCGCCTTCACCATGATCTTTGGCTTCTTTACGGTTAAAACCCCAAGGAACGCTCTTACCATGTACTTGAGACAATGCCACCGCAGTCGCCGCAACAAAAGGAATACCTTTATATGCAGGACCAAAAATCACACCAACGTTTTCACACTGAACCAATTTATCAGCATAACCTTGTGCTAACAAAGACAACGCTTCACCATCATTGAGCAAACCTGCGTTAAAGAAATAAGGACTGACACGGCCTGATTTTAAGGTAAACTCACCAAATTTAAGCACACCACGTGATAATGCGAGTTCGATAAAAGCTTGCGGATGAAATGACACAGGCGTTGTCATAAAGGTGCTCCAAATTCTTTAATTGAGGTTAAACAGACGTATGATACCAAAGGATAGCTATCCAAGTGATGTAAAAATTCTTCGAGTGGTTTCAATTAACGTAAATGGTCTACGTTCATCTGTGACCAAAGGTCTGCTTGAGTGGTTAGAACAGTCCGATGCCGATGTGGTGTGTATGCAAGAAAGCCGCATTACCCATGAACAATGGACGCATAAATTTAAACCTGAAGGTTGGTACACGCATCTATTCCCTGCTGAGCGTGCAGGCTATGCAGGCACAGCTATTTATAGCCGCTTACCTTTTGTCTCTGTGCAAAATGGCTTAGGTTTTGAATTGGCAGATTCGCAAGGACGTTTTATCACGGCGGAATTCGATTTAGGTCTGTCACACCCTGTTCATATTGCTTCCTTATACTTGCCATCGGGTTCAAGCGGTGATGAAGCACAAGCACGTAAGGATTTATTTCTTCAAGAATACACCCAAATACTCAAACAATGGCGAGATGAAAATAAATCGATCATCGTGTGTGGTGATTACAATATCGTGCATAAGCGTATTGATATTAAAAACTGGTCAGGCAATCAGAAATCATCTGGCTGTTTGCCACATGAACGTGCATGGCTTGATCACATTTATGATGAACTTGGCTATGTAGACACCTTCCGTGAGGTACGAAAAGAAGCCGAATTGTATTCATGGTGGTCAAATCGTGGGCAAGCACGTGCGAAAAATGTCGGTTGGCGTATCGACTACCAAGCCTGCTCTCCTGATTGGAAAGCACGCACTGCAAATGCTTGGGTGTATAAAGAACAATGGTTTAGTGACCATGCACCTGTGATTATTGATTATAAAATACACGAATAAGTGAACACACGTTCACTTTGACCGCCTCTTTAGCTTACATATCATGTCGTTTTTTGTGTATTTTTATTTACCAGCTGTAACGGCATTATAGCACCACGGCACAGGGAAGCGGTCAGGATGACCAAAAAAGGATAGGACGCCGTAGGAAGACAAAATAAACTTAGATTAAGTTTATTTGCAAGGATGAGACATTGGACGTTGAAATGAGACCCGCATGATCAGGATGATTAGATGCGGGTTTTCTCCTTTTTAGATATTAAATATTTTTCCTCTGCTTTGTATTTAGCCATTTAGTTCAAAAAATTAGAAAGATTTAGTCATTTAATCTACGCTTAATACATAACATCGATTCACTTGATAAAAATTTTCAACTGGTACATTCCCTGCCTTTTAAGTTAGGCTTTAACGCATATCTTTCATTGTGTTGTTATGGTTTTCAGTATGTTTAAAATTTATGGAATTAAAAATTGTAATTCGATGAAAAAAGCCTTTGATGCACTACAAGCAAAAGGAATTTCTTACGAATTTCATGATTATAAAAAACAAGGGATTGATGCCGACACTTTAGCAATTTGGCTAAAAGAGATTGGCGCAGATAAGGTTCTAAATAAAAAAGGTACGACTTGGCGTAAATTAACCGAAGCAGAACAGGCTCATGCCAGCAGCAATAAGCAAAACCTGATTGAGACCCTCATTGCCCAACCGAGCCTGATTAAGCGTCCAGTGCTGCAAACTGCACAGGGTTTTGTGGTTGGCTTTGATGAAGCAACGTATCAAAACCTCTCCGCTTAAAGAAATAAAATAAAAAACCGAGCCACAGGACTCGGTTTTTTTCAGTTCAAACTCAAATTAGTTGGCACGAACCCAAGTCTGGTTACGACCGAGTGCTGCAACACCGATATAGCCACGTAGTTTTAACTTCTTGCCACCCTCGGTCAATTCAGCTTTCAACTTGTAGGTTTTGCCGTTTTTAGGGTCAAGAATTGAACCATTATCATAATTTGTTCCACCCACGTTCTTCAGGTTACGCACAATCGTCACACCTTTAAGTGGTTTGTTGTGGTAGGTTCCTTCACATTTAGAACAGGCATCTTCCTGCCCTGGAACTAAATACTTTTGAATAGACGCTGTTAATGAACCGTCCTTTTGCTCAGTAAACTTCACAATCGCCTTTGGCTGCTTGGTTTCATCATCGATTGTCTGCCAAACGCTACCGTTTAATGCATCTGCCGCATTGGCAAAAGCGGTTAAACCGAGTAATCCTAGTGCTAAAGCAATTTTCTTCATTTTTGTAATATCCTTAAGGGGGTCCTTCAAGACCACGATTATTGAGAACTTTCGTTAATATTGCAATTCTTGATCATGACTATTTGGTATAACCTGAGCAAGAATCTTGAGGGCTATAAGCCGATTGCTTTATTTAATTTTAAAATAAAGCTCAAGTGTCGAACCCTCTTATTATTATACTGACCTAACAATATGGAAAAACTATGAAATTTGGTACTGTCTGGAAATATTATTTTACTGAATCGCTACTAAAAGCGACCATTCGCACGCCAAGTCAGTTTAATTTGGCTCCAAATGCTTTACGCCCCTTGCTTGACCAACTTTGCCGTGTATTTCCAAAGGACCAAACCGTACAAATTCGTCCATTACGTTTGGCAGGTGTGCGTGGTGAAGAAATCAAGGCGCAGGCATCGGCAACCCAGCTAATTTTTCACATTCATGGGGGGGCATTTTTTCTGGGCAGCCTGAATACTCACCGTGCCTTAATGACCGATATTGCGGCGCGTACACAAATGCAGGTGATTCATGTGGATTATCCGCTTGCGCCTGAACACCCTTTCCCAGAGGCCATTGATGCAATTTTTGACGTTTATCAAGCACTATTGGTACAAGGTATCCAACCCAAAGATATTATTATTTCGGGTGATTCTTGTGGTGCCAATCTTGCACTTGCACTCTGTCTGCGTCTAAAGCAGCAGCCTGAGCTGATGCCAAGCGGTTTAATTTTAATGTCACCCTATTTAGACCTGACCCTCACCAGTGAATCATTACGCTTTAACCAAAAACATGATGCTCTGCTCTCTATTGAAGCCTTACAAGCGGGAATTAATCATTACTTAAAAGATGGTGTACAAGCGGATGATCCGCGTGTTTCTCCTCTATTTGATGATCTTAAAGGCTTACCGCCAACACTGGTGCAAGTCGGCTCAAAAGAAATTTTACTGGATGATTCAAAACGCTTTAGGGAAAAGGCGGAACAGGCAGGTGTCAAGGTTCGATTCAAGCTGTACACAGGCATGTGGCATAACTTTCAAATGTTTAATGCCTGGTTTCCCGAAGCCAAACAGGCCTTGCTAGATGTGGCAGATTTTGCTCACAGCTGCGATCCGTCTTAATACTTCACCTTTAAATGCTCAATGTGTGAAAAATGGTCAGCTATGACTGACTGTTGTCACTGTACATTTGTTTTTGTCATGCTAAAAAAAAATTGATCGATTATTCAAATCATTGTGCTTTTTCTTAAATATTTTTTCCGTGCCAATTTGCATGAAAATTACACAAAACAAGACAGCCCACTCACTACAAAGATGCTATTGTATTTTTATTACCATTTTGCAACGTTTTAACGACAAATGTCACAGTTTAATGCAACAGAGAATCTCAAGACATATAGGGAAGCATGCTTATGAACAAGATTCGTTTGAATTGGAATCGAGCAACCGACCCGGTACAGGGTTGGGGCATTGTGTCTTTTTTTCAAAATCAACTGTTGAGGAATTGGACACTGCTCAATAAAACCATGCTTATACTGTCGCTTAGTATATTTATCAACTTGTTTATGTTGGCTTGGGACTTGTTTGTCTTGTACCACCCGCAATTCTACCCATGGGTCAACTTAGCAGTTATTCATACGCATTTGTCGTTGGGTATGATATTTATGTCGGTTTTTATCGGCTTATTACTGCTTTGTCATTTTTGCAGTCAACAGCGCTGGGTCGAAAAATTCATGCCGATGCTCAGTGTGCAGCTGTTTACATTGGTGTTGCTCTTACATGGTTACTTTGTTGGAAGTTTTAGCCCCACTACTATGGTCGGTTATGTCGGTTGGGCTGGTGTTGGCTTAATTTTATTTGAGCGCAGAGTTGTCTATTTTTCGCTGTTCCCTGCCACCATTTTTCTGTTGTTATGTAATTACCTGAGCATGATCGGGAGCATTACCTATGCACCATTGTTCAACATGCAGGCCATGCAGCAGACCATTTTGCATCCATTTTGGCTACAAAGCCTATTGTTCTTTCTAGTACCGTTGATACTGTCTTGTTGGTTTTTGTTTGAAATTTTACTCACTCAATGGCGTATTCGTGAAGCCACCATTGCAACGCTCAGCCGTATTGACCCACTGACCAATGTCATGAATCGACGCAGTATTGCAAATCAGTTAGAGCAACTGCATCAACAGCGCAAAGCCTTATATTCGGTGGTGTTGCTCGACCTCGATCATTTTAAACATATTAATGATAATTATGGCCACGACATGGGCGATCAGGTACTGATTCAGGTGGCGGAATGTTTAGCACAGCATGTGCGTGAGCAAGACATGATTGGACGCTTTGGTGGCGAAGAATTTATTTTATTATTGCCCAATACCACCACAGAGCAAGCACAGCACGTGGCAGAGCGTTGTCGCATTGCGCTGACCGAGTTAAACTTTGTTTACGAGCAACAGCAACCGTTTAGCATTAGTGCCAGTTTTGGCGTTAGCAGCTCGCAAAACGCCAGTGAACCGCAGCAAATTATCCGTCAAGCCGATCAAGCCTTGTATGCAGTTAAAACCGCTGGGCGCAATCAAGTGCAAATTTATTGTAAATAGCCGTGCATATTAAGACTGTAAATATTGTAGTCGATGCTGCCGATACGGCTCATCAAAAGGCACAAACATCTGTTCTTGCTTCGCTGCCGCAATCCACTGCTGAACGGATGCCAAAGCCAATATCTTTTGCATATAACTTTGGCTAGAAGCAGAGATGGGTAATTTATAACATTCAAAACGCATTACTACAGGCGCATAAAAGGCATCGGCAAGGCTAAACTCACCACATAAAAAGCTGTCCTCAGCTGGACGCTCAGACCAAATTTGTTCAATCCGAGCCACATCTGCACGAAGCTGGGCATTGTCCAGCCAAAGCTGTTGTCCTATATGGGCTAAATCCGCTTCTACATTCATTGGGCACAGATTGCGTAAGCTCTGAAAGCTACTGTGCATTTCTGCACTAATGCATCGTGCTCTGGCTCGTTGTTTTCTATCTTGAGGTAGCACATTCTTTTCAGGATTTTGTTCAGCAATATATTCACAAATCGCCAAGCTATCCCAAACGACAATATCACCATCCACCAACACGGGCACTTTTCCTGTCGGATTGAACTTTAAAATAGCTGTTTTAAACTGACTGTCTGCTGCAAAACTATCAAACTGAATCAGATGTTCCTGAAATGCGATGCCCGCTTGTGTGAAGAGCAGCCACGGACGCATTGACCATGTCGAATAGTTTTTATTCCCTATAAATAATTGATAGCTCATGGTGATTTCTCTTTTAATTGTGTGAGTTGTTGTAATAGCTCACTTTTCTTAAATGCACCAGTTAAACGTAATGCACGGATTTCTTGTTGTTGCGAATCTAAAAATAAATAGGTTGGCGGTCCTAAAATGTCCCATTGATTGAGCAGTGCCTGATGTGAGGCATCATAATGGCTTAAATCCAGTTTAATCAGATAATAAGGTGCTAAAGCTTGCTGCACCTCTACATCCTTTAAAATTCGATGCTCAATCGGCTGACAAGCCACACACCAGTCGGCATAGACATCAATAACAATCTGTCGATCTTTGGGTGCATTGGCCAGAATCTGCTGAAATTCTTCGGCGGTTTGCGCCACATGCCATGCTGCCAGTTTCTCTGCCTGCACTGTACTCAGGTTTTGCATATGCTGATATTGGTTAAAGGCAAGAAACGGAATTGCAATGATGAGCAGCAAGGCATATAACCACTGTAATTGCCCTTTCTTCACAAACAGACGATATATCGCGAAAC
>CAZKJI010000046.1:0-11823 GCA_964553005.1 uncultured Acinetobacter sp.
ATTACTTAGTTAAATTTCATTTATCAGTTTAATAAGTGTTCATATCTAAATGATATGCTTGATTTTGTGACATATATCTCATTTTTATTTTTAAATGGCTTTACTCAGAGCTAAATCACGAGATTTTTATTATTTTACTCACGATGATTAAATACATTATTTGTGGGTTTAAAAATGAAATATTTACATTATAAAAAATCCCTTGTCAGAGCAAGGGATTTTTGACCTTATTTCATAATACGCCACAGCGCCAACAAGCTACTCAGTACGATCAAGACAATCGAGACAAACCACGGGGTAATAATGGCAATGGTCAGCAAAATCAACATGGTGCTGCCAAACATCCAGCTACGGCGTTGTTGCTGCTGCATTTGCAAACGCATCTGCTGAATTTCTTTAAGCTGTTTATCATGCCAGGTGGACTGGTTCTTTAAGCCATTGAGACTGTCAATCAACAGGCTCGGTAAATCCTGTGCGCCCAATAATAGATCAGGAATTTGCTGACCAATTTCCTTGAAATTTTTCACTGGATTCATATTGGCCTTGACCCATTCAGTGAGAATCGGTTTTGCCAGTTTCCAGATATCCAGTTGTGGGTAAAGGTCAGTACCCAGACCCTCAACATGAACAAGGGTTTTTAACAGCAACATGAGCTGTGGTGGAATTTCCAGATGAAAACGCCGTGCAATATCCATCACCTGAATCAGGATGCCTGCAAAATCCAGTTGATCCATCGGTTTGGACACCATCGGGCCAACGGTGCGGCGCATTTCACGCGCCAGTGCATCCTGATCGGTTCCAGGTGGAATCCATCCAGCCTGATGTACAATCTGAATCAACTGTATAAAGTTGCTGTTCATCACAGCCAGCAGCAAGCGTGCCACTGTCATCTGATCCGATTTCGACAACTCACCCATGATGGCACAGTCCAGCGCAATAAAGCGTGGATTGCTTGGGTTAATGGTTTCGACAAAGACATTGCCGGGGTGCATGTCGGCATGGAAAAAGTTGTCACGAAACACTTGGGTAAAGAAAATGGTCAAACCTTTTTCAGCCAAGTCTGCGCGATCCATACCCAAACGATCAAAAGTAGCAATATCAGAAATTGGCACACCCGTGATGCGTTCCGCCACCATCACGTCTTTACTATCCATATAGACTTCAGGCACATACATCATGCTGGAGCCTGTAAAGTAGTGGCGCATACGGCGAGTGTTGTCCGCTTCCAGACTCAGGTCAAGCTCATTTAAAATGATCTGACGGTAGTCCTGAATGATCTCGGACAGGTGCAGCGCACGGGCAGCTTCCAGACGGTTTTCCAGCCAGTCACCCAGCCATGCCAAAATTTCAAAGTCCTGAAGAATCTGGTTGCGAATATCAGGACGGGTGACTTTGACCACCACCTCACGGCCATCGTGTAATGCAGCGGTATGTACTTGTGCAATTGAGGCAGCGGCAAGTGGCTGTTCATCAAAACGGGCAAACAAGGTGCCAACATCTGCCTTGAGGGATTCTTGAATCCGCTGTTTGGCCAACTGGGTGTCGTAGGGTTTGACGCGATCTTGCAACAACACCAGTTGTGACAACATTTCTGGCGGAATCAGGTCACGGCGAGTGGAGAGCAGTTGACCCAGCTTAATCGCCAAAGGCCCCATCTCTTCCAGTGCTTGCTTGAGTTTAAGCGGATTCTTTTTTTCACGGCTTGACCAAGCCGCAGGATGCATTTTAATCACACCCAAGGCATGTTGGGCTTTTACAGGTAATTCTTCCGCAGGAAATAAAGTGTCAAGGCGATAATGTGCTGCAATGCGCCAAAGTTCAAATAACCGTCTAACATGCGGAATCATATAAAATCTTACCTAGTTTTGTGTGGATTGCTGGTGTGAATTGAATTGGGCCTGTAATTGCTGGAATCTGGCTTCCAGACGGTCTAGCTCCTGATTGAGCTGGCGGGTCTCCCGATTCAGGTCATCCATTTGCCAGCGTGGGGCAAATAAGCCGCTATCTTCTTTTAGGGCATCTTCAACAAAGAACAGGTGGCTTTGCAATGAGCGTTTGAGCTGCTTCGGTGCAAGCTGTATCTTACCCAGTTCATGCGCCAGCTGAGGACCAATCCATGGAGATAGATGTGCGGCAAGGTCGGGTTCTGCCTGCTGTATGATACGCTGGATATCCTGCAATAAATGATAGTCACCTTGCAGTGGAATATTGCCAATCTGGTCCATATCACTGAGCAGGAGTTTGGCTAATTCGACCACATTGGCGACATGCAGGGTGGCTGTGGCATCTGTAATTTTATTTTGAACATCGTAGGGACGCTGTTCAAATATTGATGGGGTTTGACTGTGTCCAGTCACGGTAGGTTCCAGACGAACTTTATTTTCATCAAAAAAAACATCAACCGAAAGCTGTGGATGATCAATCACCACCCGCAACAATTGACCTTGTAGCTGATTGAGCTGAATACGGGTAATCGCATCCAGATCAATCACCTGATGAATGATACGTTCGACTGCACCGAGTGCTAAAATCGACCACATATCCTAAGCCTTAAAGTTTGAATCCACGGTGAACAGCAACAATACCACCAGTGAGGTTATGGTAGTCACAGCTTTGGAAGCCTGCATTTTCCATCATGCCTTTGAGGGTACGTTGGTCTGGATGCATACGAATAGATTCTGCAAGATACTTGTAACTTTCAGAATCATTGGCCACCAGTTTACCCATGATTGGCAGGGCCGTGAATGAGTAAAGATCGTAGAGCTTTGAAAATGGTTCAAACACAGGCTTGGAAAATTCGAGAACCAATAAACGGCCACCTGGCTTAAGCACACGGTACATGGCTGCAAGTGCTGCATCTTTATCGGTCACGTTACGTAAACCAAAACTGATAGTCACTAAATCAAAACTATTATCGGCAAAGGGTTCTAAAGTTTCAGCATTGGCAAGTACGAAATCAACGTTAGTACAGCCAGCATCAATCAGACGATCACGACCTACATTCAGCATGGATTCATTGATGTCTGAGAGTACGACATGACCTTGTGGACCGACTTCACGGCTAAATACTTTTGCTAAGTCACCTGTACCACCAGCAATATCCAGTACATGTTGACCACGGCGAACACCTGACATATTAATCGCAAAACGTTTCCAAATACGATGGATACCGAATGACATCAGGTCATTCATAATATCGTATTTACTTGCAACTGAATGAAAAACTTCAGCAACTTTTTGTGCTTTATCATCACTGCTTACAGTTTGATAGCCAAAGTGAGTGGTTGCACCGACATTGCCTGTATTGGCACCACGCGGCAGGTTGTATTTTGGTACGGAACCTGTTGGTGCTGAGGTCAAACCCTGTTGTAAAGATTGCTGTTGACCTTGTGGTGCTCCCTGCGGAAGTGGTGTGCTGAGGAAAGGACTGACTTTGTCTGAACCTGGGGTTTGCTCAACTTCTGGGGTGGGCTGTTGGTTTTCGTTAGACATTGTTTTCTCCTAAACTTTCGCTCTAGCGGCACGAATCAGCATGCATCATGACAGATTTTGTATTTTTTTACAGGGTTTAGCATATCATTGTTATGAATAATATACAGAAAGTCACTTTCCAAAAAGTGTTTTAATTTTTTATGTGAAGATGAAAAAAATCCCTCTTGGCAGAGGGATTGGAATAGTCCAGCATTTAACTGCGGAAAGGATATGGATGCCCTGAATGGACTTTCTCAATGATCTCGCGTTCTTTTGCGGTAAAGGTTTTAATAAATGCCGCCGCCGACTTCATTGGCTTCATGGCATCAAAACCTTCCTGAATAAACTCATACATGCCATCAAACTGGTGTTTATGCGCCACGCCCTTACACATTTTAAACGCGGCATACATCATGGTGGAACGCATATATTTATCCAGCGTCACACCCAGTTCATCCAGCAAATTCAGTTGTTCATAACGTGCGTCATGCTGTTCCAGTTTAAGGAATGTCTGGCGCATGATTTCATCGGTTAATGGAGTGTCCAGTGGATAGTCCGCCAGTATTTGCTTTGCAACCTGTTCGTCAAGCTGGGTGGCCAGTACCGCCAGGCTCACCGACTTGGTGCCTGTCTTGATGGCATTGGCAGGAATCAGGCCCTCTACTTTATGGGCAAACTTAAGCAGGCGTTCGATTTGCTTTGCCAGTGCGTCAAAATCAGGGCCGCCATATAAACGTTTCAGGAAATATTGCGCCATGATCTGGTTTTCTGGCTGATTGAAGAGTTCTTGATGGCTATGCTCAAGACGTTGTTTTATCCAGCTCTGGACATCATGCAAACGTTGGGCAAGGGCTGGGTCTTCATGATAGTTGAAGGCATTGTATTGTTGTAAAAGGTCATCAAATGCAGCGAGTTTTGACATATTCGAACTCAAATAAAATAAAACCAGAAAATCATAGGCTGCATCATAACGAAGAACCATGACAGCTTAAACCCTAAATGTCTAACAATCGGTCAGTATGTTGATACACTGATTTTACTCTACAGAAACTGTACAAGGGTTTTGCATGCAGTGAAATAGATTTCATTATACTTATTCTTAATAATGAGCCATTTAGAGCCGAATATGAGTATACAACAACCCAAATTTGAATTGCGCGATGAAGATGAGCTTTCTTTAGATTTGATTGAAGCACAATATGCCTTAAAAGATAGCCAAGATAAAAAAAATGCAAAAAGTGTTCTGATTTTAGTAAGTGGGATTGAATTAGCAGGGAAAGGTGAGGCGGTTAAGCAATTACGTGAATGGTTAGATCCACGCTATTTAAGAGTTAAAGCAGATGCACCACGGTTATTAACGACCTATCAAACTTTTTGGCAGTCTTATACGCGTTTTATTCCTGCCGAAGGTCAGATCGTGGTGATGTTTGGGAATTGGTACAGTGACTTGCTTTCAACCGCCATGCATGTGTCAAAACCATTGGATGAAACATTGTTTGATGCTTATATCGAACAGATGCGTTCTTTTGAACATGATTTACAACATAATAATGTGCATGTGGTCAAAGTTTGGTTTGATTTATCGTGGAAGTCTTTACAAAAACGCTTAGACCAAATTGATGCTTCGGAACAGCATTGGCATAAATTACATGGTTTGGATTGGCGCAATAAAAAACAATACGATACTTTGCAGGAGTTAAGCCAAAGATTTACCGATGATTGGTTTGTGATTGACGGTGAAGACGAAGCTCTACGTGATCAATGTTTTGCTCAATACATATTACAAACATTGCAAGAGTTGCCTGACCATCAAACTAAAGTCACCGAAAAATGGCAACAAGCACAGATTCCCACAGCACTGTTAGAACCGTCAAAACAAAGCTTAGATAAAGATGACTACAAAGAAGAATTGAACAAATTAACCAAAAAAGTAGCTGATGCATTACGTTATGACGAACGAAAAGTGATTGTTGCTTTTGAAGGTATGGATGCCGCAGGTAAAGGGGGAGCAATAAAAAGAATTGTTAAAAAATTAGATCCACGTGAATATGAAATTCATAGTATTGCTGCACCTGAACGTTATGAATTACGCCGTCCTTATTTGTGGCGTTTTTGGAATAAGCTGAATGATGGCGCGAAAATTACCATCTTTGATCGTACATGGTATGGTCGTGTTTTGGTTGAGCGGATCGAAGGTTTTGCTTCAGTCGTTGAATGGCAACGTGCTTATAATGAAATTAATCGGTTTGAGGAAAATTTGGTTGATAGTCAAACCGTGATTGTAAAAATTTGGCTTGCAATCAGTAAAGATGAACAAGAAGTTCGATTTAAAGATCGTGAACAAACTCCACATAAGCGTTTCAAGATTACTGAAGAAGATTGGCGTAATCGTGATAAATGGGACGATTATTTAAAAGCCGCTGCAGACATGTTCGAACGAACCAACACAGATTATGCGCCTTGGTATGTAATCGCTACGGATGATAAAAATACAGCACGGATCGAAGTTTTAAAGGCGATTTTAAAACAACTCAAGGCGGATTAAACCGCCTTGTCGTCATCAAATATTATGATTAAGCCACAATGGTACTACGACTTTTTTGTTGAATGCGTTTAGCAAGGTTATAGCAATCTTGAATATGTGCTTCGGTAATTTTACGCATCATAAAATAACCGAGGCTTGCAGCAACCAATTGTCCGCCTAAAGGAATAAACTTGGTCACTTGCTTGGTGGCAATTTTCGTGAAAAAACCATTAAAAGACTTTTTCATGGCTGTGCGCGCCACCACCAAACCTGAAAATTCAAAACCACGTTTACGTAGCTCATCCCAATGTACTTTTTTGGTTTCAGGATCATAGACACTGATATGTTCAGGTGCTAAACCAAAACGCGTATTAATATAAGGAATAATTTGAGTGAGCATGCCCAAATCAACGACCACATCAAAAAATGGGATGGGTACAATCGCTGCACCTGCAGACCAATATGCACGATTTTTGGTCAGTGCCAAACACTCTTCGCGAATTTGCTCCAAGTTTAAGTTTGGATCAATCGAATCAGGAATTTTTTCAATTTTCATAAAGTTATACCTAAAGTCTATCCCTCGATAGTACATTCAATCGGATTGAGTGGTGAATTTCAAAACAATTTATTTATTTCCTTGTATGTTTAACGTGACATAGTTACATGAAGTTGTATAGTGATAAATATGTATGTTTTCGTGCAATACAATAAGCATTCCTGATGAGGTCATATTTGTAGATGGGTATTCATGTTATTCAAAGTCAAAGCCTTGAAGTGTTATTACAAGGTGTGATGGCATCAATCACCCAACCGAGTTCTTCTCCATTTCAGGTATTTAAAACTCAGCATTTTATTGTTCCCAGTCCTGCACAAGAACAATGGTTGACGCAGAAAATTGCCGAACAACAAGGCATGACTGCCAACTATCAATTTCATCAACGCATTCGTGGTTTTCAGTGGTATGCATACCAGCAAGTATTAGAAAATAAAGAACAAGTGCGTAAAGCCAATATTCCGCGTTTGATTTTAAAGTGGCGTATTCATCAAGCTTTACAGCCTTTTATTCAACCCGAACAGAATACTGTTGTGAATGAGCACCCTTTATATTCAATTGTGCAACGAATTTACGATAGCGCCGATCAACTGCAACAAGGCACTGAAAAACAACTAAAAAAACAAAGTATGCTGTATTGGGTGGCGGAGCAAGTTTCGCAGCTGTTTAGTAACTACATGATTTATCGCGGTCATTGTCAACGCGGCTGCCAAAGCAATTGTACCTGTGTGGGGAATTGGCTATCGACTTGGGGACAGAATAAAGCCTTAAATATCGAACAATTGATTGCTCAAACAGATCAACAAACTTCAGCCTTTAGCCTACAACAAACCGAACAATTAGAAGCTTGGCAGCGTTGGTTGTGGCAAAACTACTTTCATGATGATTTTGTTGAAATACAAAGCATTGATGCTGATTTTTGGCAACTTCTAGACGATCAGCAGACACGACCCCGAGCTTTGGCACAACTGCCAAGTCAGGTGATTGTATTTACGATTTTAGATTTACCACCGAGCCAACTGCAATTTTTACGTCGTTTGGGGCAATATCTAGATGTGGTAATTTTGCACTATAACCCATCACAAGAATATTGGGCTGACAGTGTCGATCCACTCTGGAAGAAGCGTTATGACTTGGGGGTGAAAGAGCGCTATATCGCCAAACATCCCAATGCCAGTGATGCAGACATTGCCGCATTCTTCGACAGTTTTAGTTTGGGGTTTAATGCCTTAAGTCGTGAATCACGACATCCCTTACTGACACGTTTGGGCAAGCAGGCACGTGACCACTTTTCACTGTTGTCACAACTGGCAACTGGAGATGAAGGTAAGTGGGTCGATGCTTTTGTGGAGCAGTTTCCTGAAACGCTACTGGGTAAAATTCAATCCGATATCTTCTATTTAGCAGAGCCACAGTCGCAGCAATATGAGCTTGTAGCAGAAGATGAATCCATTCAGATTCACGTATGCCACTCCAGCATACGACAACTTGAAGTCTTAAAAGAACAGTTGCTGTATTGGTTATCTCAAGCAGATACGACACCGCGTCGCCCAAGTGATGTGCTGGTTTTGACCCCGAATCTAGCCGAGCTTGAGCCTTTAATTCGCAGTGTCTTTCCTGCAGTTGCAAATGAACATGAAGTCTTTTTACCTGTTAAAATTGCTGGCGTTGCGCAATTAGATGCCTTAAACGCATGGCGTGCTGTACTTGGACGTTTGCAACTGACACAGGGTCGTTTTACGCAGGATGATTTTGCGGATTGGCTTAATCTTTACGCGACGCAGCAGTGTTATGGATTGGACTATACGCAGGTGCAACGCATTTTAGCCTTGCTCAATGATGCTGGCTTTAAACGTGGTTTAGACGAACAACACTTAAAGCAAAGTCTGAGTGACGAAGATCAAGACTACCGTTATAGTTTTAAATTTGCTTTGGACCGTTTGGCTTTAGGAATTGCTGTGCCTGCCCATGTGATGGTGCAGGATATGCTCAGTTATGCCTTGGTGCAGCCAAGTGATTTTGAACTGATTGGTATTCTGATTCAGATCTATCAAGATTTAGCAGCGCGTCGAGATTGGTTGGTGGCACATGAACAAGGCCAACGTTTGCCGGTCGAGTTTTGGCTACAGCGAATCAAGGCGGATGTACAGGAGTTTGAGCAAGCCGATGTGGTTGCTTTAAAAGCAATCCGTGAAATTATTCAGAAGCAAGAACGTATGCTGACTTTGGCCAGCTATTATGAAGATACCGAAACCCAGTTACGTCAAATTTCCTTGCCTTTGCCTTATATTATTGAAGAAATTCAGCGCACATTGGAAAGTCAGTCTGCGCAAGTTGAACCGACAGGACAGATCACCTTTAGTCAGATTGGACAGATTCGTCCGATTCCTTATCGGCTGATTGTACTGTTGAATTTGGATACGGGTAAATTTCCAAATCGGGACAGTCATATTCCGTTTGACTTGATGGATGCACTGCGTCAGCAATTGGGTGATCGCTCTCGTTTGGAAGATGATCAGGGGGCATTTTTGGATGCCATCTTATTGGCACAAGAACAGGTTTGGCTGTTTTATAATGGCTTTGATCTCAATGATGGCGAAGTCAGAGAGCCATCCAGTGTGTTGCAGGGCTTCCGCGAGCATTTGGCTTTGATTGTAAAACCGACGAGCCGCGAAGATGGCTCTCCTTTATCCGAAGTGGATTTGGCCGGATTGGATGCTTTGCAGGTCCCCACACAGCTTTATCCGCTGTATCATTTACATCGGTTACAGCCTTTTGATCCACTCGGCTTTGTTTCGAATCGGCCTGTGCGCTTTCAAGGCCAATGGTTTAAGGTCGCGTCACAGATTCAGCAAGTCAAAGGTGAGCGACAAGCATGGGTCAATACTGCCTATCCTGTTGAACAAAATGAAATGATCATTTTGGAGAGTCAGCAATGGATTCAAGATATCAGTTTCCCTGCGCGGCTGTATTTAAAGACCTTAGGTGTGGAAAATTTAACCGCAAAAGAATTGGTCGATCAAGCTGAACCGTTATTACTCGATGGTCTCGGTAAATATGCCATTCGGTATTTTTTACAGCAGCAGGATGACCAGCTCTCTCCGAGTCTGTTGCAAGATCAATTGCCTGTTGGCAAAGTTCAGCACAGTGCTTGGCAGCAAAGTCGCTTAGAGCAGCAACGCTTGTTGGAGCGCTTGCAGCAGTATGCCCCAGCGCCGACTGAAACCACGCAACGGGTTTGGCGGGTCTCGAAACAATTACAAATCGCCTGTGTGACCCCGAAACAACTGACTCAAGATTGGGTCAGTTTGGATGCTTCCAGTGCACGTGCCAAACGCTTCGCCAAAGTCTGGCTGGAATATTTGTTGTGGCTGGCTGTGCTGAACGATGACTCCGCTACAGAAAAACGCCGTATCGTAGTGTTTAGTGACCAGACCGTGATTTGTGAAGGCCTAAGTTCACAACAGGCGCAGCATTATTTAAATGCGTGGTTACAGCTTTGGCACGATGCACAGCAGCAGCCTGTGGTCTTGCCTGCTGCCTTAGTGTTAAAGCCTTTGGAAAAAGGCAAGCAATATGAGTGGATTGAGCTGGACTCAACTCAGGTTTTAACTGAAGAAAGTCAAAAGCAAGTATTGAAGGACTGGAATGATACGGGGGATTTCTCGGGTTTTGATATGACTCAGAATGAAGCCTGTAAATTGCACCGCGATTGGCAGTTCATTTTGCAAGAGCAAGATGCAACCGCTTTATTACAGTATGCCTGTGATCATTATTCCTATGCTTTGTATCAACCGATTTTTGAATTTTTACGGGTGGAGTAAGACATGAACTCAAAGTATCCAGTGTCTTATCAGCCGATTGGAGATATTCAATTTGAAGGGCTGCATTTAATCGAAGCCTCTGCAGGAACAGGGAAAACCTATACCCTGTCCAGTTTGATGGTGCGGATTTTCTTAGAGAAATATCTGCCGAATCAGGTGATTGCCACCACCTTTACCCGTGCTGCAGCAGCAGAACTGAAAACGCGTATCCGTTTGCGTCTGGTCGAAATCCTTGAATTTTTAGAGCCTTTCCGTGATGTATTGGAACAAGATATTCAGGCCAAGGCATTACAAGAGTCTGATCCCTTAAAACAACAGGTCTTACAAAACTTTGCGCCACGAATTGCCTATGCCTGTGAACGGCTAAAATTGGTCATCGATCAATTGGATGAATTATTTGTTGGAACCTTGGACAGTTTTAGCCAAAAGCTATTGCGTGAGTTTGCCTTTGAAAGTGGAAAAATTGAACGCGCAGAAATTACTGAGGATGCCAAAAGCTACACCCGTCAATTGATTCATGATGTGTTGCGGGAATGGATTCAGTCGCAGCCCCAACAGGTGATTGATTTTTTATATATGAGTGGGCAACTTAAATCAGTTGATCATTATATTCAATTGGTAGAATCCAGTTTAAATTTTAGTTCAGCACATTTGAAACAAGTAGATTTGCCTGTGTTTAGCACAGTTGAGTTTGAATCATGCTTGCATCAGTTCGCAGCAAGTTCATCACAATATTTACAAGAGTTACAGGATTATTATCTACTCGATGGTGCATATTATAAATTTATTAATAAAAAGGCTTTTGCAAAAGATCGTTTTCATTTCATTTTTCAAACAGGCTTAGTTCGGCTGGCTCAGCAAATTCAAGAGCAGGGTATAGATATTTATTTTGATCAAAAGGCGTTCAAAGACGTCGATGTTTTATTTTTAGATTCCAAAGGACAAGCTCGAAGTAGTATTTTTAATAAATGTGATCAAAGCATTCAGGACTGTTTTTACCAGCATCCTTTGATTCAGTTATTAAAAGATATTTGGGAGATGAAACTTAAAATTCAAAATGATTTAGATCAATTCAATACCTATTTACAGTTTCATCTTTGTCAGCAAGTCAAAAAGCGTTTGCCTCAAGTGTTGCAGCAAAAAGGCGAGACCACCTTTGCTCAGCAAATCAAAACCCTGTCTGAAGCTTTAAAAGGTGAGCAAGGACAATCTTTCGCGGTATTTGTACAGTCACGCTATCCATTGATTCTGGTGGATGAGTTTCAGGATACCAACCAAGATCAAGATGATATGTTGGCCAGTATCTGGCGCCATCCGCAACGTTACCAAAAAAGCTGCATGATTATGGTGGGTGACCGTAAACAGGCGATTTATGGCTTTCGTGGCGGCGACATGCTGACATTCCTGAATGCCTATCAGGATATTATGGCCAAGCAGGGGCGTGAATATAA